>JAITER010000040.1 GCA_031281945.1 Spirochaetaceae bacterium
CCCCCCCCCCCCCCCCCCCCCCCCCCCCCCCCCCCCCCCCCCCCCCCCCCGGGTGGATGACGGCGGCGTTTAGAAGCGCGCGTTTTGAATAAATCAATCTTTTAAGTTTTTGAATAACGCACCAAAAAGAAGCCCGCCCCTGTAAAAAGGAAGACGGGGAGCCAGGCGCCCATTATAGGGGGCAATATGCCGAAATCGGCCATCATCATGCTTATCATTTCCATAACGTAGTAAATAACCGATATAGCCAGGCTTGCCAGAAGGCTCATAAGCATAATGTTTTTTCTAAAACGCCCTCCCATTGATATTGAAAGGACGACTACTATAAAAGATACGGCGGAAAATGAAAATCTGTGGTGGTAATCGGCCAGAACTTTTAGGTACGGAAGCTCCGATTGTTTTAAGTCGCGTATTAAAACGCGCACATCGCGCACACGCAAATCTTTTGGGTCGAGGGCGCCCCGGCGGAAAGTTTCAGGCGATTCGGTGTAAGGGGAAGGGGAGGGCGTGGTAAAAGGCTTGCTTGTTAAAAAATCGCCGTCCCATTCGTATATAACGCCTCCGTTAAGAATCCATCCCGCCCCGTCCCAATGCGCTGAAAAAGCTCTTGTATGCGACGCAAATTTTCCGTCTTCCTCGCGTTCTATTATGCTCACCCCGTTTAATTGCGTGTTTGTTATATCATAATAATCAACTGAATATATGCGGTTCCCGCCTTCGGATTTGATTACAATATTTGAATTTTTTTCATCAACCGGTTGATGGCGTAAGGTGCGGGTTAATTCATTTTTCTGTTTAAGCGTGGGAACCACTACGGCGTCTTCAAAAAAAAATGAAAACACGGAGGCCGCCGCGCCTATGATGATAAGCGGGGAGCCTATGCGCCAAAAAGGAACGCCGCTTGATATAATTGATGTAAGCTCGTTTTTCGCGTATAAATCGCCAAGCGTATAGGCTATAGCAAAAATAAGCGACATTGGAAGCGCGTATGAAAAGCTTTTTGGAATGTATAAAAATGTAGCGCGTATTATTTCCTGAAAAGGTGCGTTGTAATTAAGGTAATGTACAAGATTTAAAAATAAATCAATCAATATAAGCAACAATATAAACATAAAAACAGATATAAAAAAAACAGGTGTAAATTGTTTTAATATATATTTATCTATAATCATTTGCGCACCCGGTGCAGGCACAAGACAAGCCCCAAACCAGAACACAAAATATTTGGAAACCATATAGACCAAAACGGCGAATACCCAAGCCTCATGCCTACGTTTTGGCCGCTTAACAAAAGAGTCCAGTATATAAGCGATATAATCAACCCTAAAATAAATCCCACAGCCTGACCGTTTTTTTTCGCAAAAAGGCCCAGCGGCACGGCCAAAAAGATAAAAGCCATAGATCCGAATGGAAGGGAAAATTTTTTATAAAATTCCAGTAAATAAAGCGAAAGAACGCGGTCTTTGCGGGCGTTTAGCGTTAATTCTTTTTCCCGCGAGTAAACGGTTAACAGGTTGTTTCTTTGCCTCCAGTAGTAGTTTGCGGGCCCTTTTTTTAAAGTCGTTTCCAAAATGGATGAAGCTTCAAAAGTTAGCGCAATACGCGATTTTAATTCTTTGTTTACTGTTTCTCTTTTTTTTTTAATTCCTTTATACACGTCCCTGGAAGTCATCTCTCTGGGGCTTGCGGCCTGCACCTGTTGTATTAAATCTTCCTGCGCTATGCGATACCTTAAAAAAACGCTGCTTGAATAATCGTAATCCGCGCGTTCCGTTTCTTTGGATGAATGTATAAAGGCTTTTTCCATGTCAAGCCGTATTCCTTCTTCGCCCGCGTCTGAAAATTCGGCTTCCTTGGCTAAAATAACCCTGCGCTCGCCTTCGGCCGTTTTGTCCAGTATCAACAAGTCGGATATGTTTTTTTCGCTTACGTTTCCTGTTATGACTATAGTGTCTTTAAATTTTTTAACTGAATTTGATTCAATCTCCAGAGCCGGAGTGGATACAAGAATGCTTCTGTATAGCCGGTTGAATTGTATCGTTCCAGCCGGAAGCAGAACGTCGTTTGCTATGAATGAAAAAATAGACACAACCACGCCAACCGCCGCCGTAGGTAAAAAAATGTTTTTGTAAGAAAGCCCGGAAGCCAGCATTACAAGTATTTCGTTGTCGGAAGAAAGCCGGCCTATGGTCATAAGGGAGCCTAAAAGCGTAGCGAAAGGCGCGGAAAGGGAGACTATGGACGGCAGAGCGAAAAGCACGAGGCGCGCCACCTGATTTAAAGGCACTTTTTTTGAAAGTATTTCCTGCGCCATTAATAAAAGCTGGTTTACAAAAAAAATAAAAAAGAAAAACCCAAAAGAGACTGCGAAAGCAAAAAGAGTTTCCCTAAAAATGTACCAAAATATTGTTTTTGAAATCAGCCCGTTTTTAAACTTTTGCGTCATGCGCAATTTTAACCTCTAAAACGCCGTCTTGCACATACCTTGTGTTTTTAACCGGAACGCAAGGCGCGCGGATTTTATCTTTCTTCGCCAGCGAAAATAATTTCTTCTTCCAGGGCGAAGCCCAGCCTTTTTAGCGCTTCATCTTTCACGGCGTCCACAAGCGTCATTACATCGCGGCAGGAGGCGCCGCCCGCGTTTATTATAAAGTTTCCATGCCACGGGGCTATTAACGCGCCTCCCGCACGCTTGCCGCGCATGTTTAGCTCTTCTACGATAGCCCCGGAGCTTTTGCCGAAAGCCCTGTTGTTTTTAAAAACTGAACCCGCCGAAGGGTGGCGGAAATGGCCCTTTTCCTTCCTTGCGGCGTAATAAGCATCGCATAATGCTTTTATTTCCAGCCGTTCTTTTTCATTTACGGCTTTTTCCGCGGCGAAACTGGCCGACAGTATGATTGCTTCCCGTCCTTGAAAAGGGCTTTTTTTATAACCCCAGCCGGCGCAATCCCGGCGTATAACGCAAATTTCATCCTTTTCGTTTATATATTCCACTGAAATCAGGACGTCCGATATTGATTTCTCAAAGCACCTTGCGTTCATAAAAACGGCGCCGCCCGCCGATCCGGGAAGCCCGCGAAGGAATTCCAGACCTTTTAGGCCGTGTTCCTGGGCGAAAATCGCTACGGCGTCATTTAAAGCGCCCGCTTGGGCGTTGACGGCGGCCGTTGTTCCGCCGCTTTCCTTAACAGAAATGAGCGAAAGAGAAGCGGAATCAAGGACTACGCCGCGAATGCCGCCGTCGCTTATGCAAAGGTTGGAAGCTCCGCCCAGCACGAAAAAAGGAACGTCTTTTTCGCGGGCGTAATTCCTGCATAAAATCGCGTCGTTTACAAAGTTGCGACCAGGCGGCGCGGCGTAAAAACGGGCGGCGCCGCCTATTTTAAAAGTTGAACGCTCCGCGAGCGGTTCATTTTCCCGCATAAACGCGCGTAAAGAAACAGGAAGCATATTAAAATTCCTCTTTTTGCGAAATAAAGACGGCCTTCGAAAAAAAGGCGGTGATAGCTAGAACCGGGGCTAAAAATTGCAAAAAACCGGAAGCCGATATAAAATAATCGTAAAAACCGTGAATAAAGACGGCCTGGAAAAAAATTACAGCGGCGCGCTTGCGGTTTTCTTTTAGAAAATAGGCCGCGCTAACGGAACGCATAGCGCAGGCGGCGTGCAACGGGACGGCGGTTACAACGCGCACCAAAACAGAAGACGGGGACATTAGCGCGTAATAAACGTTTTCCAGGCACGAGAAAGAAAGCGATGAAACAAGGCCGGCGCAACAGGCGAACCGTTCCGTTAAAAAAGAACCGGCGGCCTTCCGCGCCGCCGCGAAAACAAGCGCGAAAACGGCGAATCTTCCGGCTTCTTCCACAAGCGCGGTGCGCACAAAAATTGAAAAAAGCGCCGGCGCGGAAGGTATGTATAAAAAAAACAAATACTGCGCCGCCGCCGAAGCGAACATCGCGCAGGCGCCCGCGGCCAAAGAAATCAAAAAGAAACGGGTTTTTACCGGCATACCGGCCGCATGGAACCAAATTAAAACGGCGCATAAAGGCGCTGCGGAAACCAGTAAAATTAAAAGCATAAATGAACCTTTAAGATTTTAGCTTTTGGATATTGGACTTATTTCAACAACCCTGTTGGTTGCCGAACAACTCTATTTTTAGACGCCGCGTTCTGGAAAAACGCCGCGTCTTCTCCAACTTTATGAACTTAAATACAAAATAGCTTCGCGAAAAATAACGCTTTCTTTTTCGCCGGCTGGCGTTTCGCTTGACGCCCGCGCGGCCTGGTTTAACGCGTCCAGCGCGAGTTTTTTATCGTAGCCCATCTGAACAAGCGCTTCGGCTAGTTCGTTAAAGCGTGAAACAGAATCGTTTTTGCCGCCGCTTACTATTTTGCCTTTTAAGGCGAGCAGCATTTTTTGCGCCGTTTTTTTTCCAAGCCCTGGAACCGCCGTAAGCCGCGCTAAATCGCCGGTTTCAAGCGCGTTTTCAAGGTCGTTTTGGCTT
Organism: Spirochaetaceae bacterium; assembly: GCA_031281945.1. Taxonomy (GTDB): domain Bacteria; phylum Spirochaetota; class Spirochaetia; order Treponematales; family Breznakiellaceae; genus JAIROZ01. The sequence continues at coordinate 4,509 of JAITER010000040.1, forward strand.
ATGCCGCCCATAATTTTTACAGCGGCTTTGGGCCCTACGCCTTCAACTTTTAAAAGTTCCAAAAAAGTATCCCGCCTTAAAGCGCTCGCGAATCCAAAAAGGCGCATCTGGTCTTCTTTATGGTGCAACCAGCAAAAAACCGTTCCGTTGGAGCCTTCCGGCGGCAGTTCGCGCGCGTCGTTTACCGGCATTATTACGTCCCATTCAATTCCGCCTGTTAAAATGCGCGCCCCGCCTTCAAGTTTTTCTGATATTACCCCTGAAATACGGTTAAACATACCCCATCATACTATTTTTTGGCCGTGTAAACAAGTTTACAATCTGATTCCAGCAAAAAGCGCCGGAAAGTAAACCGCAAGCCGCCTGAACGCAACCGGCCCGCCGCCTTTAGCCAAACAATTGAAGTTTTAATCTCTGTTTTTTAGTTGCGCAGGTAATAAAAGGAGTTTTCCGCACATGGCGGACGGCCGTATAAAACGCAGTCGTTATGGTGCTAGAGACGCGGAGCGCGCCGGTTTTGTAAAGATTGAAAGCGCTTTTTAAAGCCGGCCTCTTTCGCCGTTTAAAAACCAGCGCGGGGCCGTTTGAGCGGCGGATTTGGGGTGCAACCGGCCTACGCGCCCGGGCGTATAGCTTTTGCCGGAAACCGCCGGTTTTAAGCGGTGAAAGCGCGCGGCGAGAGCTCTGCGCCCGCCGCCGCGCCGCTTCTACTCTATAAATCTTATCGACGCCTTGCCGTCCCCGAAAGCCGGATTTATATCAATTTTTCGCTCGCTTGTAAAACGCGAATCGTCTATGTACGACGAGCCGCCCGCCCCGGAGGAAGTGTAATCCACAGCGCCCAGCACGTTGATTGATTCGCCGCCGTAATAACCGCCGCCGCCGCCGCCGGTTCCCTCATACGCCGAGCTGGAGCCGCTCGCCCCCTGGCCTCCGGTTCCGGCGTAACTGCCGCTTGTCGCGCTTCCCTGCGGCAACTGCAAAGGGGCTTGGGCGCTTTGACCGCCCGCCCGGGCGCCGCCTGACGTTAAACCGCCTTTGCGGACGCCCGGTTTGCCCGCGTCCCCTCCGGCGAGTCCGGGCCAGGAAGTGTTGTTGTCTATTCCGGCGCTTTGGGCCGCGCCGCCGCCGCCGCCCGCAACCATAATCCGGCTTGAAAGAGGCGGCGAAAACGCTTCTTTGTTTGTAACGCCGGCTTCGTAGGTTCCGGCGAAACGCACGTCCGTAGCGCCGCCTCCGCCGCCCCCGCCGGCGTATCCTGACGCGGAAACATAGGCGTCCCCGCCGCGCCCCCCGCCGTTCCAGCCGCCGTTGTGCCCTTTTTCGTAAGCCGCCGCGCCGGAATTGGGATAGTTTTTAATTTTGGAAAAAAAAGCGCCCGACGTGTCGTAAGACGCGGTTCCAAAACCGCTTCCTCCGACGTAAAATTTCAGCACATCGCCCGCGTTCAATCTTATCCCGCCCTTTGTGTAAGCCCCTTTGCCGCCAAGCGCCGTTTTTTGATTGCTGGACCAAACGTTCCCGCCGGACGCGCCCCACAGCTCAATTTCGTATAGCCCGCCGTTCATTACGGTAACCGACTGCAAAGCCCCGCTGTAATGCAACGTCTGTTCTGTTGAGGCGAAAGTCCCGGGCCTATAAGACGGGTCGTTTATAATATCCTCAATTTCCTGTTTTACCGCGTTCATCGCCGCGTAATCATATTCCGTCCAGTATATTGTTTCCAAACCGCTTTCGGTGTTCGCTTCCGCCCGTTTTTCGACGCCGCGCCTAAGAGCCGCCGCCAGAGAAAGCCGGTTCATTAAAGCTTCCGCCAAATCCTTCCCGTCAGGCGGCCCTGTGTAAACGCCGCTTCCCACCAAAAAGTGGTCGTCGTACGCGCCGCCCGCCGTCATGCGGGCGCCGGCCTCCGACATGGCCTCGTCAAATTCCTGTAGAATTTCTTGCGATAGCGAGGAGGCGGCCCAAACCGCGTTCACCGTAAAATTTGAATCGACGCCCGCGCCGGTAAACCAGCGGGAATCTCCGGTTTTTTTCCATCCGGTGAATAAATAGCCGGTTTTTGACGGGTTTTCGGGAAGATTAAAAGATGAAGCCGGATATGTCGCGCTTTTTGAGAAGCCGGACGGCTTTCCGCCCAAAGAATTGAATTCCACGGTGTATGTCTTGGGCGTATATACGCCGTACAAATCCATATCGCGAACAACCGGCTCTCCGGGCGGCCACGCCGCGCCGCCGCCTTCCGCCGCCGTCTTCCATTCTCCGTTAAAAAAATAATGGGTTAAAACAGGCGTATCAGCCGCCGTTAAAAGCGGCGCCTGGGGCGGCGTGAATGAATCTGTGGGATAAACCACGGTTCTTTCGGCGGTGAAAACATTTTCGCCGCCGGCGTAAGCGAAAAAGCGCACTTTGTAAGAAGCGCCCTTCCAGTGAAGATAAGCTTTGACGTCTTCTGTAATTTTACTTTCCGCCGTCAGTTTTTCACCGCCGGATTTCGCCGTATACCAGTTCTCGCTTGGAGTGTAGTGTTCGCTTATATACGGGTAACCGGCGGGGATGTTCCCCAAAGGTTCGGGGTAACGCGCCGTCATCTCCAGCCAAACGGATTCAACGGCTCCGGAGCGCATGAATTTTACGGTGTACAGGTTTCCCGTCCATTTAGGCGCCACTGAAATATCGGAGGCGAGCTCCGTTTCGCTCGTAAATTTCCCGCCGTTTTCCATGTACCATTCGCCGTCGCAAGTATAGTGCGGCCTGTTCTCCATTGGCGGAAAGTCTTGCGCGTTCAGTTTGTACCTGTTTTCGAAAACCGCGGAACGCTCCACCGCGTAATTTGAGCCGCCTTCGTCGTCGCCGTAAAAAATGAATTTCACCGTGTATGAACCCGGCGGAATTTCTTTCCATAACGCATAGACGTGTATATCTTTTAGAACGGCGGTGTAAGGGGTGAAGATGTTTTCTTCCGGCGCGTCGTCGTCGTATTCAAGATTGTGGCGTAAATCTGGATGTTTTTGCGTATACCATCCGTAAAACGCGTAACCGCTTCGTTTGGGAACCAAAGGGAAGTTTATCCGCGATACGGGATGCTCCACGACGCTTGTTGAATAAATCCCGTTTGTTTCATCGTTAAGCCAATAATAAATGCTGTATTTTTCCGCCGTCCAATGCGCGTAAACTGTAATATCGCCCGAAATAGAAGTTCCGGAAGAAAAAACCTCTCCGCCCGCGGCCTCCGTCCACCACAGGCCGTCGCTTGTGTAATGTTCGCGGCTTCCGGCGGAAGGGGTCGCGCCCACCCATTTATATGAATCTTTTAGATATACAAAACCGGTGTATACAATTTCGCCTTCCTGAGTCTGCATGAATGTAACGCTGTATGCGTCAGGCGGCGTTATTTTCCATAAAGCGTAAAATTTTGCGCTTGCTTTAATTTTTTTATTGGCGGAAAAACGCCCGGCCGCCGGCTCCCTTTCGTTCCAGGCGAAAGGCTCAAAGCGGTCTTCGTACCAGCCGGCGAAAGCGCAACCTTCAAGAGAGGGGGAGGCCGGCGGTTTTACAAAATCGTCAGCTTTTACATACCTTTTGCCGTCTTCCTCATCCTTCCAGGCGCCGCCGTTAGTGTCGAAAACAACCTCGCATAAAACCCCCGATTCGTTTTCTTCCAAAAAAACGGCCTCCTGCGCCTGCGCGCTATGAACCTCCGCCTTGCAAGACCAAAAAAACGGAAACGGCGGGCAAGCCGTAAAAAAAATGATTTTCGCCGCGCAAAAAAAAGCCGCCGTTTTAGTTTTTAACCCGTTTTTTGCAAAAAAAGTATTTTTCTTAAAAAAAATCATAAAGTTTACATGGAAAAAGTACGAAAGGGGCCTTGAAAAGTCAACGCGCTTTTTGGCTGAATACGGCTGGAGGCCGGACGCCCCTCATTGCGGCGCGGCGGGCCTTGCGCGCTAAAGCAGAAGGCGTTGAGCCGTATTTTGCAAGCCTTTCACTCTTTTCCAATTTCCAACGCCGCCGAAATGGAAGATTTCCGGTTTTGACGCGCCTGTAATTACGCAAAAAAAGAGCTTGCCGCGGGTTTTTAGGCGGTTTGGCGCGCGGCGGCCGTTTTTTGACGCGGGGCGGCGCCAAAAATTCACCTGTTTAAAAAAGGCGCCTGGCGTCGTAAAAACAGCGGCCGTAAAATCCAAACAGGCGCTTTTATTCAGCTAAGGCGCCGTTCGCCGGCTTTGCGCCGGACTCTAAATAGACAAAAGTTGGGGTTTCGGGCATTATTTTTGCATGAAGAAGGTATTGGCCGTCTTGACGCCGCTCTTTTTTTGCGCCGGAGTTCAGCTTTTCGCGCTGGGCGGGAAGGCGCCGGAGATTTCCGGCGGGTATTTTTTGCCTAAAAGCGACGTTTTAAGCGACGCTTATTCCAAAGACGAAATTCGCGTTACTGTGGACTGGAGCCGTGCGCGGCGCCCTTTCGATTATAAATACGCCCTTTACAGGGGCGCTCTTCCCCAAAGAGCCGGCGGCGAAAACGGCGGTTCCATCTCGCCTGAAGTGTACAAATTCGTTTGTTTTTTGCCTTTGCCGCAACCGGGAAGCAGGGTTAGCTCCGCCGCGGACTCCGGAATAAAAAGCGGCGAGCGTTATTTCTATCAAATATTTTACTCAAGTCTGGAAGCCGCAACGGGCGTTGACGGAGAAGGCGACGCGGCTTCTATATATGTTTCTAAAATACATAAAGATGTATACCCCAAAAAAATAAATCCGTACATAATTGATTCGCCCTCTCCCCAGCCTCTTTCTTCCGTAAAAAAATCCGGCGCGCCGGGCGGAATCTACGTGGGGATCATTTCTTTTTCGGACGGCGCTTTTGACGTGACTCAAAAAAATATATACGGCGAACAAACCGGCGCGTTAATCGCTTTGGAAACGCAAAGGGCGAAAGACGCGGTTATAAACCAGTTTAACAGCGCGTACCGGGGGTATTCTTCCGCGCGGGCGGCGCTTTATTACGCGCTTCACAAGGCGGTTGTAAATATATCGGACGCCATGGAAACCGGAGGTTTGCTTCCAGACGATATAGATTCAATAAATATAGCCGTAATTACAGGCGGCTCTGATTTAGGTTCTACGGACGCGAATCTTCCGCCGGTTAAGTCGAAAAGCGGGAAATTCGCGATAAGCGAAGCCAGGCGCAACGGCGCTTACGGCGGGTATCCTGAGTTTTTGCGCGAAATCTTTAGTTCCGGCGTAAACGGCGTTCCGGTTTCGCTTTGGCGCTACGGCGTTCCGGGCGGTGATTTTAATGAAAGCGGCGCGGCGGAAGGTGATCTTTTCAGCGTGAGCGGGAATCATTTTCGCGTAATGGAAACCGGCGCTTTGCCGGCGGCTCTGGAGGAAATTCCCGCCGCTTTGGAACGGCTTAACTCGCAAACGCTTGTTTTCGCCAGTTTGCCTTCGGTGGCGGACGGCGTGAGGGTTGCGATAAGGGCGGACGAGAAAACCGGCGCCGTTATTGAAGGCGTCGTCCGAGAGGAAAACGGCGCGATGTGTTTTACGGAAGCCTCCTCCACGCCGCCCGGCCTGCTGTCCGGCCTTCCGGAAAGCCGTTCTTTCAAGCCTATATCGCGTGAAGGCGGCGTCGGTTACGAATTTATCCTAAACGGCTCTTATTACGAAGGCAAAACGGCGGAGTCTCAAAGCGATTGTGTTTTTATACAAGGAGGGGGCTCTCCTTTGGGCGGCGGGTCTTTTGTTAATTTTAACCGCAACCCTTCGTTTTCGGAGCGCAAGACCCATATTGTGTATTTTGTTGTGGACGAAAGCAAACGTTTAAACGAATCAAAAGCGGAAGGAATAAAAAAAGCGGTTTTTTACGCGGTGCAAAGGCTGTTTGATTTAAATGCGTCTTTTGCGTCCGCGTCTTCCGAAGAAATATGGCCTGAGGAATGGCTTGATTCTTCGCTTTCTGTGGCGGCGCCGCCTAGAACCGCGATACGCAACCCGCCCAGCCTGCAAAACGCTATGTGGACGGAAGATTTTATACGGCTTGTAAAGAATTCCGCCTCCCAGGAGACGCCTTGGCTGCCGCCGCCAAAAATAAGCGCGGAAGGCTCGCTGGAAGAAGCGGGAGAACTGGGTTTTTATGTGCAAATAGCGGCGTTTCGCAATGAAGAAGCCGCGCAAACGTTGCGCCGCGTAATGGAAACAAACGGTTTTGTAAGCGTAAACGTGTACGCCTCAGGCATTTCGCATAAAGTGCAAATAGGGCCTTTTAACGAAAAAACCGCCGCGGAAAAAACTCTGCAAGACCTGCTTGGAATATGGGAATTTATACGGAAAATGTAGCTTGCGAATCGCCCGCAAGCGCGCCTTGACTAAAAACGGCGGTTTTGAATATAAGCCTGAACAAAATTAAGGAGAATGATTCCATGGGAAAAACTTTAGCCGAAAAAATCTTTGAAAGCCATTTGGTGGATAAACCCGCGCCGGATACTTATGTTCTAAAACTGGACGCGGTGTTCTGCCACGAAATAACCACGCCTATAGCGATAAACGACCTGTTGGAACGGGGCATGGACGAAGTTTTTGACGCTTCCAAAATAAAGGCCGTTATAGACCATGTAACGCCGGCTAAAGACGGCAAAAGCGCCGAACAGGGCAAGATACTGAGGGAATGGGCCCGGCGGCATGACGTTAAAGATTTTTTTGATATAGGCCGCAACGGAGTTTGCCACGCCATATTTCCAGAAAAAGGATTCGCCCGCCCCGGCTTTACGATAATTATGGGAGACAGCCACACCTGCACTCACGGCGCTTTCGGCGCGTTTTCCGCCGGAGTAGGAACTACGGATCTTGAAGTAGGGATTCTAAAAGGCGTTTGCGCGTTTAAAAAACCGGAAACCATAAAAATTAACGTAACGGGCGCCTTAAAAAAAGGGACGTATCCGAAAGACCTTATTTTGGCGCTTATACAAAAACTTACGGTGAACGGGGCTACCGACCGCGTAATTGAGTTTCACGGCCCGGTTATCCGCGCCATGAGCATGGAAGGGCGCCTTACTTTGTGCAACATGGCTGTTGAAGCCGGGGCTACGAGCGGCGTATGCCAGCCCGACGAGACTACGGTGGATTTTTTATGGCCGTTCATAGGGCCGGATGGAGACGCCTCTTACGCCTCAAAAGAAGCGGCGCTAGAGGATTACAAAAAATGGCGTAGCGACGAAGACGCGCGTTTTGAAAAAACAATAGATTTTGACTGTTCCTCGCTTGAGCCGCTTACAACCGTAAATTATAAGCCGGATGAAGTTAAAACTGTGCGCGAAATGGAAGGGGTTAAAATAGACCAGGTTTACATAGGCTCCTGCACAAACGGGCGGCTTGAAGACTTGCGCGAAGCGGCGAATATAATAAAAGGGAAAAAAATATCGCCTTTTATCCGGGGCGTAGTCTCGCCGGCCACGCCAAAAATTTACACTGAAGCCCTAAAAGAAGGCCTGATAGAAATCTTTATGGAAGCGGGTTTTTGCGTAACAAACCCTACTTGCGGCGCCTGTTTGGGTATGAGCAACGGGGTTTTGGCCCCTGGCGAATCATGCGCGTCTACTACTAACCGCAACTTTTACGGACGCATGGGCAAAGGCGGAATGGTTCATTTGATGAGCCCCGCCTCCGCGGCCAAAGCCGCGCTCGCCGGTTGTATAACAGCGCTGTAGGTTTTTGAAGGCGGCTTTCTCGCAGCCTTCGCTCAACAGGCGCGAAGGCTGTGAGGCCGCTTAGCGAATTTTGCGTCTTATTTGATTTTAATTTGTGGATAATGCGGCGGAACCTGAAACTATTTCTGTAACTTCCTGGGTGATTCCGGCCTGGCGCACGCGGTTGTAATATAGCATCTTTTCCGCGAGCATATCATCTGCGTTGCGCGAGGCTTGATCCATCGCGCTCATGCGGGCGCTTTGCTCGCTGGCGTAAGCTTCCACCAAACAGCCGTAAATAACGCCCTTTACGTATAAAGGCGCGAGAGCGTCAAAAACCGCCTCGGCGGAAGGGATATACTCAAAATTCGAGGCCGGAACGGAGGCGTCTTCCAGGTTGGAGGCGGCGGTTATTTTTTTTTCGTCCAGAGGCATGATTTCACGGTCGCAAGGAAGCAACTTTAGCGCATTGTACATGTGAGTATATACGATGCGGACTTCTGAAAAAACGCCCCAATTGAACTGGGAAAGGGCGTAATCCGCCAAATATTGCGCGTCCTCAATGGTTGGAACCCGTGAGTTGAAAGTGAAATTTTCAAGAACGATATATTCTGAATTTATAAAATAGCGCTGCCCCACTTCGCCTACAATAATAAGCACCGGATTTCGCGTTGTTTCACACATATTTTGAACATAATGAAAGACGCCGGCGTTGTAGCCTCCCGCGAGGCCTTTGTCGCTGGTGACTACTATTATCGCGGTTCTGCCTTTTCCGTCTTTTTTTAGATAAGGGCTGTCCACCGGGCCGGAACCGCGCAGTAAATTGGACATGGTTTTTTGTATCCGGTTAAAATAAGGTTCGACGTCCTGTAAAAGAAGCCTTCCTTTCCTAAGTTTTGAAGTTGAAATAAGCTTCATCGCTTTTGTAACCTGCAAAGTTTGGCTTATAGCCTTCATCCCTAACCGGACGTCTCTTAAATTCGCCATGAACTATAGAATATACCGCTTTGAAGCTCTTGTTCAATAGCTTTTTTGCGCGGCCTTTTTCGCCGCCGCGTCGTTTGGCGCGTGAAATATTGAGCGCGCGTCCGTATGTTGCGGCGCGGCGCCAGGCTGTTGCGCGTTTTCGCGGTGTATAACGGGGATAGCGCGCAGAATCATCTTTTGAGGTATGCCGGTCAAAAAGGTTTCGGTAAAAGTTTACTTTTCGTTCCAAACATGAAGACTGAATTTCAAAACTTGGGTTCGGTCAACTTCCGCCGCCGGCGCCCTAGAAATGGTTGATTCGCCGCATCGTATGTTGAACCGGCGCCCCGGCGCTTTTCTCAGGCGGCTTGACGTTTATTTACGCGGGCGGCATAATCATTTATTAAATCCTAGTATGACGATAGTATTAATAGGATAAACTGTTTTAGGAGTGTATCATGAAAAAAACACTGTTTGAACGTCGCGGCAAAACAGCCGCCGCCGGAAGGGCGGGATTCGCCGTCCTTCTCGCCGCCGCTCTCGCTTTTTTGGGAGGGGCTTGCTCGAAAAAAGAGCCCGCCGCTTCAGCCGGCGCGGTTTCCCGCGCTTTTGTAAACGGCGTTCTGACCGAACCCTACAAGCTCAAAGTGCCGGACCAGATGTATTTTGATTTTACCATCGCCAAGGAAAAAGGGTTCTTTGAAGAGGTGGGCATAATCAAGGAGAACACCGGGGCGCTGCCCTCCGGCACGACGCTGGTGCAGACCGTAGTTTCAGGCGACAACGACTTGATGGGGTCGGGGCATGTTACTGATGTGGTGAACGCCCGGAACGCGGGCGCGAAAATCAAGATAGTCATGCAGGGGCATATCGACCATCCCGATCTTGGGAAAGGCCACATGTATTTCTATGTCCGGGACGACAGCCCCATAAAGAGCGGCGCCGATTTCAAGGGCAAGAAAGTCGCGGTGGTCAACCGGGGAACCTGCTCGGACCTCATGCTTCAGGAGTACCTCTACCAAAACAACCTTACCGAAAACGACGTCGAGATCGTCGTGATGCCGGACCTTCAGATGCTGCCGGCGCTCAAACAAGGGCAGGTGGACGTCGGCGCACTCCACGTGCTTTACGCGATGAACGCGGTTGCGGAAGGCGGCTACCGGCAGATCGCTTCCAGTTATGAGATAGGCACGGCGGCGGCGGGCGGCGACACCTTTGGCGGCGACGCTTTCGGCACGGCGGTTCGCGCGTTCAGCGAGGATTTCATCAACAAGAACCCGGACGTCATCAAGGCGTACATCGCGGCCAATCTTAAAGCCCAGCGCTGGTCGAACGCCAATTTTGACGAAGCGTCCGAGATTTACGCGGTTACTATGGAATTGAAAAACGCGGGCGGCAACTGGTTCGACCCGGAAGATTTGGGCGTTGACGAGCGGAAAGTGCAGTTTTGGCTCGACATGATGGTCAAACACGGCTGGTTGGAGGCCGGTTCCGTCAAGGCTTCCGACCTTTACACCAACGATCTCAACCCGTACCTCAACGGGGAGCTGCCGGAACCGGCGTTTTAGGGAGCTTGTATGGCTGCTATAACTTCTACAGACCTTACGGAGAGCGAGGAACGAAGCGCCGGTCAAAAGGCCGCCGCCTTTTTCTCCGAAGTGTTTAACCGCACCATCGCGTTCATCGTGTTTTTCGGGCTTTGGGAAATCGCGCCGAGGCTCAACTGGATAGACCCGGTGTTTTTCCCGCCGTTTTCAAAGGTGATGGTTACGTTCTGGGATCTCCTGATTTCAGGCGCCCTCCCCATGAACCTGCTGGTGAGCCTGCAACGCGCCGCCACCGGGTTCGCCTTAGGCGCGGTGTTCGCAATCCCGCTGGGCCTCCTTATCGGGTGGTTTCGCGGCTTTGAAAAGCTTATGAAGCCCCTGCTCGAAACCCTGCGGCAAACTTCGGCGATAGCGCTCTACCCCGTGCTGGTCGTCATTTTCGGCCTGGGCGAGACTTCCAAAATCGCGCTGGTCTTCTGGGGGACGATTTGGGCTATGCTGCTCAACTCCATCTCCGGCGTGAAGAACGCCGATCCCGTGCTTATCAAGGCGGCCCGCGCTATGGGGGCGTCGCAACTGGTCATATTTACCAAGGTGATCCTCCCCGGCGCCATGCCCTACCTGCTCACCGGCATCCGTTTGAGCGCCACCGCGTCCATCCTGATTTTGGTCGCGGCGGAGATGATGGGCGCCAGCAAGGGGCTGGGCTACATGCTTTACGACGCCCAGATGAAGTACAAGATACCGCAGATGTACGTGGCCATCGTTACGATGGGCATCCTCGGCGTTTCGGTGAACACGCTGCTCACCCTGCTGGAACGGAAACTGCTGGGCTGGAAAGAGGAGATTAACCCGAATGCCTGAGACGGCAGGCCTCGCGCTCGATCCCCGGACGGTGCGGCCCTTCCTCCGCCGCCTATTTGAAGGGGCGGGCCTGTGCGCGGAAGACGCCGCCGTCGTGAGCGAAAACCTCTACGAAGCCGAGATGCGCGGCGTGTACTCCCACGGCCTCTCCCTGGCCAAAGACTATGTGCGGCGCTTCGCGTCAGGCGGGGTAAACCGCGCCCACCGCGTCAGGGTGATCCGGGAAACTCCCGCGCTTACCCTGGTTGACGGCGATTTTGCCCCCGGCGCGGTGGCGGGCCGCCGGGCGATGGCCCTCTGCATCGCAAAGGCGAAACAGACCGGCCTTGCCGCCTCCGCGGTCTACCACGGCTGCCACTTCGGCATGGCCGCTTTCTATTCGATGATGGCCCTAGGCGAAGACATGATCGGCGTGGCCCTGTGCAACAGCGCCGTCAACACCGCCGTCTACGGGGGCGCAGAGGCGGTGATGGGCTCCAACCCGGTGAGCGTCGCCGTCCCCGCCGGGAAACGCCGGCCCATCGTCTATGACGGGGGAACCAGCGCGGCCACCTTCAACCGGATACTCTTCTACCACCGCGAGGGAAGCCCCATCCCCGAAGGCTGGGCCCTAGACATGCGCGGCGAGCCGACCGTCTCGGCTTCCGAGGCATTGTCCGGCACGATGCTGCCCTTCGGCGGGCATAAGGGCTCAGGCGTCGCCGTGCTGGTCAACATCCTGTCCGCAGCCCTAAGCGGCGCGGAACTCTTTGCGGCGCTGGGCGGGCAGGAACAAAAAACGGGCGGCGTCGGCTTCTATTTCTCGGCGCTGGACGTCCGGCAGATACGGGACTTGGCGGAGTTTAAGGAAAGTATCGACACGATGATCGACCGGTTCAAGGCGTCGCCCAAGCGCCCCGGCGTGGACGAGATATACCTCCCCGGCGAGCTTGAATTCATCCGGCGCGAGCGGCACGAACGCCACGGCCTCCCGGTCAAGCGGAGCGTGTTTGAAGAACTGCGCGAAACGGCGGAAGCGGCGGGAGTACGGTTTGATTTGAACGAGCAGTGAATAGGGAAGATGTAACTATTCAGCCGCCTGCCGTCACGGAACCAACCCGCCGCAAAAATTGATGTGGTGATGGAGGCGGGGGGGGGGGGGGGCGTCCAAGGACGTCATCGGGTTGGGGGGGCGTTGCGGGGGAACACCCCCCCAGAGGGGGTAGCGGTAGACCCCCGAATCCCGCTTGGGGGCGGCGCGGGCTGG
>JAITER010000043.1 GCA_031281945.1 Spirochaetaceae bacterium
GCGAAAGCGTCAAGGGGGCTGGGTATTTTAAGGGTTTGGCGGCTGGCGACATGGGTGTAGCGTTCGGTGGTGCGGACGGAGGCGTGGCCGAGCAGATCCTGTATATAGCGGAGATTGACGCCGCTTTCCAAAAGATGGGTGGCGAATGAATGGCGCAAGCTATGGATGGAGGCTTTTTTTTCAATGCCGGCGCCAGCAAGCGCCTGTTCAAAAATATGTTCGGCGGAACGGACGGAAAGGTGTTTCCCCGCATTTTGACCCGGAAAAACCCACTTGTCTATGCCAAAAATGGCGCGGTATCGCGACAAATAGTCCGCGGCGGTTTCGGAAAGCACGGTGTATCTGTCTTTGCGGCCCTTACCCATACGCACAAAGACGGTGCGGCGCTCAAAATCGAAATCTTCTATTTTTAACGCCACCGCTTCGCTCACCCTAAGGCCGGAAGAGTATGTGAGCATAAGAAGCAACTTGTGCTTTGGGTTTGTTTCGGCGGATAGCAGGGCGTGTATATCGGTTTTTGACAGCACTAGCGGCAACCGCCTGTCTTGGCGCGGACGGGAGGATTCCCGCACGGCGGGGTTTTCGACAACTTCGGTATAAAAAAATTTAATGGCGCTTATGGCGAGATTCATTGTCGCCGCCGAGCGTTCAAGCGTTTCGTCAAGGTATGCGATATACCGTTTTACATCGCGGGCGGTAACGGCGGGCGGTGGTTTTTGAGCCTCGCGGCACAACTGCGCGTTGTAATGGAGGTACATTTTCCTTGTTTTAGCGCTGTATTTTCTGGAATGAAGCGCTTCTTCAAGTTTTTTACGCCACTCGTCCGGGAAAAAATTTTCTTTCTCCGCAACAGGCGCGCCTAATGGCGCAACAGCGCCGCATAAAGCGGCGGCGGCGTTTTCCGCTTCCAGCGGCCATGGGCTTTCAAAAAAACCATATACGACAGGCGTTGACGCTACTTTTACCTCAACATAAACGCCGGTAAAAATATGGTTCAGCGCGGCGCTTTGCCGGCGCGGCAAAATGAACTCACGGCGCGAAGCGTCCCAATATCCGCCGGCTTTAATAATACGCATAAACAAGGGCTTGTCGTAATCGTAAAATGGAATTCTTATACTTGCAAGCGCGTGTTGGTCTGCTTCATGAAAAAGATATATAACATCCATAATCGCTCCTTTTTATTTTTCTCTCGAAATATAGCCGGTATGTGTAAGCGGCTTACATTTTCGCGGCAAGCCGGTTGATTAGGCTTGTTCTCCAATCCGGCTGGTCGCCGCCCAATTCCTTGCAAAACGCCTGGCATTTTGCGTTTTCAGGCGGAAGTTGGCGTAAACCTTGCATGGCGGAAACTTGGGACTTCCGGACAACTCTATCGCGATTATTTCGAACATCATTTTACCGCTCATAATTAGAGTTGTTCGGAGAGTTCAGTTTTCGCAAGCTGAATCAAGCCTGGGCTTGATTACCAAGACTGGGCTTGATTCAGCCAACTCCCGCTTAAAACGACTTGGGCGACAACAAATCAGGGCGAGCGAACAAGTTCATTATCAGGTTTCATCATACCACTAAAACCGTGAATATTCAAACGTCATCCTTCGGCATATATATAGCGCCATCCAAACAACTTCGCTTTATTACGATGACGACAGGACGTCTGAATGACGAGAGCGCAATAAGGATGCGATTCAATTGGATTTACGAATAAAAATTTTTGAACACGTATATATTGCGCAAGCTCCGCAAGACTTGGGCGAACAACGCATACCGGAATATATCAAAAATAGAGTTGTTAAAAAAAATCAGCTTCCGCAAGCCAAATATGGCGGCTATGCAAGACTTGCGCCGGCAACCGCTAAAAACAGCAAAATGCGGATCGTTTTGCAAGGCTAAAACAAAACTTACCCCGCAGGTTAGTAGACGACCAACCGGCTATGCCTGCGGCCTTCGGCTGCTTCTGCCGCCATACTTCGCCAGATTATAATCCGGCAGATAAATCACTGCGGAAGTTGACTGAACCAAGTCAAGCCTGGGTTTGGTTCAGTTTGCGTAAACTGGACTTGTTCGCCAACCCGGTTGGTTGTCGCACAAGTCTTGCAAAATGCGCAGCATTTTGTGTTTTCAAGCGGAAGTTGTTCGGAAACTTGAAGTTTCAGAACAAATCTATTATTTTTTATACACTTTATTGATTTCCGCATATTCGTGATAGAAAGATTCACGCATCATTGCACATAAAAACAATCAATCGCATCCATCAATTTAAAATTACAAATCATTTTTCATATTTCAGTTATATATTTCATTTTTTTATATCTTGGATTTTTCTATATCATTTATATTTTTATTATGCTTAAATAGAATTGCTGTTACAGCTCAATTTAAACATGAAAGCCCGGCGTTTTAAATTGCGTCAGGCTGTGTTTACGGCTTGTTTTGGCGCGATATTCTGGCGGCGTATAGCTCGTTACGTGTACAATCGCGTTCTCCGCCGCGGCTTTATTTTGTTTTGAATAAAGTTTTTTCAACAATCCAAAAGTATTTTTTTATTAAAAAATTAAAAGCAAAAAAGAAAAACAATGTAATTGCCGCCGCCGCCGCCGTATCCGAAAGAAAATGCTTGCCCAAAATTATGCGGGAAGCCATAACCGCGGCCAGGTATAGCGCGAAAGCGCATAAGGCGTATTTTTTCATTTTTATCAATTTGGGGAAATAGGCGGGTAAAATAAAAATCCATACGAGGGCGGCCGCCGCGCAAGAATGACCGGAGGGGAAGGATCTGTAAGCGTCGGAGTCAAGCGAAGCGTTAAAAAGACCCGGAGAGGCCGGTAAAAACCACGGCGTAAACTGTGAAACTGGATCGTCCATGGTGAAAAAGCGGCGCCGGTCCCAAATTACTTTAAGAGCGCCTACAGCGGCCATTGAAAAAACAGCGCCCGCCGCCCCCAAAAAACCGGCCTTTAAAAAACGTTCAGGATTTTTTGCCGAGGCCTTAAACACAAACACGCCGTAAAAAAGCAAAAACGCCGCCGCCGCCGCCGCTGAAATTTTAGTGTCTATGGCGGCTTCATTTTTTAATTCCGAAAAAATAATATAAACGCCGCCGGCTGTTACAAGCGCGGCTCCTAAAATTAAAACCGCGCCCGGCGCCGGGCGTAAGACCGAATTCGGCGGCGGATTTTTCCACAGCCGCAAGGCCGCGAACAACACGAACAGGCCGCACAAAATAAAAAGCGAATTGCCGGGGATGTGGCCGAATTTCCCCAAAAAAACGGCAGCCGCGCTTTCCGGTGAAAAAACCGCCATCGAGAGGGGTAGGTCTAAAAAAGAGGCGGCGATTAAAAGCGCGGCGAAAAATGCGGCGCACAAAATATGATTTTTTTTCATGATAAATCTCCTTGGTCAAACAGGCTTGGCGGTGTTTCAGTTTCTTCCGCCGCCTTACGCGGCGCTTTTCGCGTCTGCGCGGCGCTTGCGCTCGCATTTTTCGGCTCCGGGCTGGAAGCCGCCGCTACGTAAACGGCGGAACGCATTGACGCCATAAGGAAGGCGGCTCTTTTCACCACGGAATCGTGCAGTCCGGCGAGCCGGGCTACGTGCAGACCGTAAGATTCCGCCGCGGGCTTTTCAACCAAACGCCGCCTAAAAATTATTTGCCCTTCAGATTCATCTACTTCCAAAGAACGGTTGGCCATACGGGGATGTTCAAGCGCGGATAATTCGTGGTAATGAGTGGCAAACAAGGTGCGGCATTTTACGCGGTTAAGCAAGTCTTCGCAAACCGCTTGCGCTATAGCCAGCCCGTCTTTTGTGCCGGTTCCTCGTCCTACTTCGTCCATAATAACCAAACTGTATTTTGTGGCGGTGTTCAGTATGCAGGCCGTTTCATTCATTTCCACCAAAAAAGTGGATTCGCCGCGTGAAATGTTATCCGAAGCCCCCACGCGGCAGTATATGCGGTCTGTAACGCCTATTTCGGCCTTCGCCGCCGGAACAAAAAAACCAGCCTGCGCCATAATTGTAATCAAGGCGGCCTGCCGTAAATAAGTGGATTTTCCCGCCATGTTTGGGCCGGTTATCATGGCGAAAGCCGGAGGCGAAGCGGAGCCCGCGTCTTCCGCGCTTAGTATGACGTCGTTTGGAATAAATTCGCCGGACGGCAGATAACTTTCCACAACGGGGTGGCGCCCCTCAATAATATTGAGCAGGCGCTTTTGGGTTAATTCCGGACGCACCCAAAGGTATTCCGTAGCCGCTTCCGCCGTGCTTTGAGCTACGTCCAGTTCTGAGATTAACGCCGCCGCGCCGGACAATTCGGTTAAAAGGCTTTTAGCCTCGTTTCGCAACTCCAAAAAAAGCCGCTTTTCAATTTCTATAATTTTATCCTGAGCGCCGTTTATGTCCGACTCTATTTCGGCGAGTCTGTCCGTAGTAAAACGCTCCCCCCCCATAACGCCCTGGCGCCGTATAAAACGGCGGGGGACTTTGCCCAAATGTATCTTGCTTACTTCAAAATAGTAGCCTATCAGCCTGTTGAACCGTATTTTTAGGCCGTTAATTCCAGTCGCCTGTTTTTCTTCGTTTAGATATTCTTCCAAAAGATTTCGACCGTTTTGGTGAAGATTCCGCAATTTGTCCAGTTCCGCGTTAAACCCCCCTTTTATAAGTTTTCCCTCGTTAAGAACGGCGGAAGGCTCCTCGTAAACGCCCGCCTCAAGCCGCATTTTTAGCGCCATTAATTTTTGAAAAGCTTCCGAATCCTGTTCCAGGTGGGCCCCCGCATCCTCAAAAAAAGAAGCGCACTCAAGCGGGATTAGTTTTTGAAGGGTTTTTAAAGCGGAAAGAACATTTTTAAGGGCCAAAAGGTCTTTCCCGTGAGCCTTATCCATAGCGATAGCCGAACTTATACGCTCTAAATCCGGCGTCTTGTTCAGAATTTCACGCACACCGGCAAGCAAACTTTGGTTTTGGTAGAAGAAACCCGCGAAAGTAAGCCTTTTTTCAATACGCAACCTGTCCATAAGCGGATGCGCCAGCCTGTGTTTTAGCATACGCTTGCCCATTGAAGTTCTTGTTTTATCCAGCACTTCAAATAACGAAAAACGGCTTGACCCGTCATGCTGGTTGCGGAACAACTCCATATTTCGCATTGAAGATTCGTCAATGCCGGCGAATTCCATGTCGTTGTAAATTCTGATGTTGCGCACATGAGGGATGCGGTTTTTTGTGGTTTCGTCCAGATAATCCAAAAGAGCTCCCGCCGCGGCGACTTCCGGACTATCGCGGTTAATTCCAAAGCCCTTTAAATTTTTTGTGCCGAACTGTCTGGAAAGGCGTTCTATGCTTTTTTCCGCGTCAAAAAGCCAGTCCGCCCAGCGGTTTAC
This sequence comes from Spirochaetaceae bacterium, assembly GCA_031281945.1. Classification (GTDB taxonomy): domain Bacteria; phylum Spirochaetota; class Spirochaetia; order Treponematales; family Breznakiellaceae; genus JAIROZ01. The sequence continues at coordinate 5,379 of JAITER010000043.1, forward strand.
CAGAAGCGATTCCCTTTCTTCCAGGGCTTGAGATATAAGCGGGTTTTCTCTGACAAGCGATTCCTGCACGAGGATTTCACGAATTTCCAGCCTTTCAAGCTCGCGCCGCAACTGTTCTTTGTGATTTTCCAGAAAAGTGGTTGCGCAAAATTCCCCGGTGGAAAGGTCTATATAAGCAAAAGAAAGCGCCCCGTTCGCGTCAAAAAGCGCGGCCAGGTAATTTGAAGCCCCGCTTTCCAGGTAGTCGTCGTCCACAGTCGTCCCCGGCGTTATCACTTCTACAACTTCCCGTTCAATAAGCGTCTTGCCTTTTATTTTTGAATGTTCGCCCAACTGCTCGCAAATAGCGATTTTTTTACCCGATTTAAGCAGACGGGCTATGTAAGAAGTCGCCGAGTGGCAGGGAACTCCGCACATAGGCAGGTTGTTCCGGCTGGTAAGCGTAAGGTTCAACAAAGATGAAACTTCCAGCGCATCGTCCCCGAACATCTCGTAAAAATCGCCCAATCTAAAAAAAAGAACTTCGTCCCTGTGCGTTTGCTTTATCCGTTGATACTGCGCCAGCATTGGGGACGGCGTTTTTTTTTGAACGTATTCTATATTGCCTCTCATAAGTTTTAATCGTATTATACTTTTTTTCGCGTTTTGCACATACCTGCCTTACAAAACCGTTTTTTGCGTCCACCGTCAATAAAATCTCGCGCTACGCAAGCCAATCGTATGAATTCAGCTTAAAATATGCGGTTTTAAAACAAAAAAGGCCGCCCAAACATGGCGGCCTTTTTATAAAGCGGGTTAAGCCCTGCTGTAAAAAAAATCGTAAAGCATGGGCTTTATTGCGCGAACCTTATTAACGTTGCTCCAAAACAAATTCTACGCGGCGGTTTTTCCACCAGTTTTCGCGGTCTTTGCGGTCTTTGGAGACAGGCCGCCTGCCGCCCACGCCGACAGCGGTTAGGCGGTTTTCGCCCACGCCCTGCTGAACCAGGAAGCCCTTTACAAACTCGGCGCGTTTTTGGGAAAGCGGCACAAGCTGCTCAACTTCTTCTTTTTCCGTGCCTGTTTCGCTGTTCGCGTGGCCTTCCACGGTAACCCTGTAGTCGCGGAAACGTTGCAGGATTTCGGCTATGCGTTTAAGCACCTTTTCGTTGTTGTCTATTACTTCCTGGGTAAGGCCGCGCTTCGCGTCCTGCGTTTTGGGAACGAAATCAGCGTTATTAGCCCTAAAAATTATAGCCGGAACACGGATTACAAGCCTCTGGCCGTCTTTTAGAACAAGCACGTCAATTGTTATCTTGCCCTGCACCACGGTGGTTTGTTCCTGCACGTCGACAACTGTAAATGTATACGGATAGTCCATCGCGGATTCAACCAGAACGCCGTCATCGCCGCGCCCGTTCCAGTTAAGGACGCTGGTTACCTCGGACTTGCCCGTTACAGTCCAAAAAGGCTTGTTGTTTGGGTCGTAGATAACATAAGACCACGAAGCTATGGGCAACGCGGTTTTTACGTTAAGGGTTATCGCAAGAGTGTCGTTTGCGCCGTCTCCGTCAGGACTAAAAAGAGCCGGCGCCGCCGTTACGCCAGCTTCCGGCTCCTTGCCGCTCGCAAAAGGAGCGGTTTCGGCTTCCACCAAAGAACCGCTTGCGTACTTAATTTCCAGTTTGCCTACAAAGTTTCCTTCGGCTATGGTTTTATCTTCCAGGCGCCCGTCCCATTCAATTTTGGCGGGCATTTTATCAGAGGCTCTAGCGGGCCATTTTGCCACAGGCTGAGCGTCCGCAACCCCTAAAGGGAACACCGCGAAAGTCCACGATTCAATGCGCCCCGCATCGCTGGCTTTTAAAGTGAACGTCTGCCGTTTGGTCTTGCCAAGAGGGGCTATTTCCGCGGCTAAACGGCCCGCTTCCGCATCCTTGGGCGTGGAATCAAAAGTAATGGCGCTTACAGACGCCGGCGCCGACTTGTTGCCGGCGGCGTCCTCCGCACTAATGGAATATTCGTAAACCCCGTCAGGAACGCTAAGCCCGCCCTCTCCGGAACCGTCCCAAACCAGCGCTTGCGGAACGCTGTCCCGCCATTCAAAAACACGAACCACTTTGCCCTCGGAGTTGCGTATTTCACCTATCCAAAGGTCTTCACGCGAGCCGGACTGCTGTATGCCAAGGGTAGGCTTCCCCGCCTGCCCGAATGTTTTTTCGGTTGCGGAAACATCGCGCACTTCAATTTTAGGCGGCGTAACGTCAACAACAACGCGGTAACGGCGCGTTTCGCTATAGTTGTCGTTGTCGTCCGTAGCGGAAAAATAAAAAAGATAAACCCCGTCAGGAACGTTCCCGCCGGAAGACGTTTTACCGTCCCAGACTATGCGGGAAGGCACGGAAATACTGGCCTTTGGCTTTATAAAAGCCGCCAAAATTTCCTTCCAGTTTTTAAGCTTTACAGCGACCGCCGGAAGGCTTTCGCCCTGTCTGTAAACTTCGCGTCCGCCGGAGTTTGTTACCACGAAATTCCATGATTTAATAAAACGGGAATCGTATATGGAAAGCGGTATTGAAATCTGGTCTTTCACCCCGTCCCCGTTTGGAGATATGTAATACTGTTCGTCCTGAGCTGCGAGCGGAAAAGCCGCAAGCATTATATATAAAGCCGCAAGCGCCGGTGTATATTTTTTTATGTATTTGTTCTTCATCCCGCCCTCCTATCTTAGGCGTATTTCGCCGATTTTAATTTCCGGCGCAATAGTATCTTTCACCCCGAAACTCGCCGCGGCTCCAACCGAAATCATCTGCAAACCATCGCCCCTGTCCTGCCATAAAAGGTCGGCGTCAATATCGGTTTGCGAAAATCCGCGCTTGCTCATAAGTTCGCTGCCGGAAGTGTTAAGCTGTATTTTTACGCCTACCCCCACCACAGGGCCGTGTACAGCTGATCCGTCTACATACTCGCGCAGGTTAAAATCCCATCCCGCGGATACAACCACAATATTTTTAATTTGAAGCTGCAAGCCCGCGTTAAAAACTATATTGGCGAAAGTCGGAAACGCCGCGTCAAGCGAAAAACCCGCCTCTAAATCTTTTATATCCAAAAAGCTGGCGGCGACGCCTAGTTTTGGAGTGAACATGGCGGGATAACTAAACACTTTAAAATCTTTTACCGGCCCCGCCGTGTCAAACGATTTGCCTATGTTCTGCACGGTTAAACCAAAACGCACGTTCTTTAAAAAAGCAATTGAAGGAACGCGGCTCCAGGCCCCTACGTCCGCCCCGGCGTAGAAGTCTTGATTGTCTTCGTAAAAAAGCATTCCGAAAGAAACGGAAACGCCTAAATAAAAATTTTCGGTGACGTCCCGCGAAAAACCCGCCCTGGCAACCGCAACGTTCCCTATTCCTACGGCGTCCTCCCCAAAAAATCCCTGCAAGGCTCCGGAAAACACGCCGAATCTGTTTGGAACGCTTAAACCCAGCCTTGCCGCGCTCGCAAGCGTTTCTGAGTCCGTATTAACTATTCCTGTATAACCTAAATCCGCGGAAAGGCACTGAAGCCCGGCCGTAAGAGCCGGATTCATATTGAAGGAGTATGAACCAGCCGAAAAAACCGGCCCGCCCGCCGCATCCGCCGCCCCGGCTAAAAATTTAGGCTGCCCGTACAAAAAAAGGCTTTCGCCGCCAGGCGCGACGTCCAGCGCAAAAACGCCCCCGCCCCAAAGAGCCGAAACCGCGCATAATGCAATAAAACGTTTCAATCTATACCTCCATGACGCGCTTAAAACCCTAAACGCATTTTAAAAGTCTATATAAAAAATATTAAAATGGAAACACACCTTGACGGTTGCGCGGGCGTTTCGCCCGCCTTAAACTCGCCGCAGCCGCAGTCCGCCCGTTTCGTTTTATGGCGAAAAATCTTTTGTAAATTAACCAAAAGTTTAAATTGAAGCGCCGGGATTACGCCGTTAGCCGCGCATGAAGCCGCATTTTTGAAGCCGCCGCAACATCTAGTATATTATTTGTAATAACGGCTATAATACCTTCATGCTTTTGACAAGTTTATACAAATTGGCGCGTAATTCCAGCAACAAGCAAATATTCAGACCGCTATTACAATGTCAAGCCCCCCCCCCCCCCTCACCCGGTAATCTAAATTTTTCTGTTTTTATTAAATCCGCAATTCTCGACAGCGCCAGGCGCAACGCGCTGGTTGCGCATATTCGGAAGCGGCGCGCTATAAAACGCCGTGTTTCAAACAGCGCAACGCGAAGCCCGCCGCCGCGCCATCATATATATACAAAAAATTACAGCGGTTTTTCGGCTGGACTGACGGTGGCGGCCCGCATTAAACCCGGCGTTTACATGAGCTGAACGTTATGCGACACTTTTTGATTTTTGAAATAAAAAAGGCGTTGGGCTTATTTCGCCAACCCTGTTTGTCGCCTACTAACCTGGGTTTGGTTTGCAAGTCTTGCAAAATGCTACGTATTTTGCGTTTTTAAGCGGAAGTTGTTCTGAAGCTGAAGTTTCTGAATAACTCTATTATATAATTTTATAGGATGCATAAAGGAGACAATACCATGAAAAAATTTTTATTTTTTTTGAGTTTAACTTTTGCTTTTGGAACATTAACCCAAAATTTATTTGCGCAAGAAAAAAAACTTTTTGGAATGGATTTAGGGTTTCAGATTACAAATCTTGGTGAAGTTGGGTTTTTCTTTGCATATCAAACATTTCATTTTTATATGGGTGTTGGTATGAATATATGGCAACCAAATGATTTTGAAGGCGATCCTTATTGGAATGATGTAACAATGAGGCTGGGTTATAACCGTAAATTTAAAATAGGTATTGGTATACTCGGAGGATTGCAGGTGCGCTGGTTAAATGTTCGTTCTAACTGGGGCGGGAGTGTTTCATCATCAACATCAGGCGGCTATAGCGGTTCATCAGAAATTGGCATGCATTTTATCTTTATGCCGGAAATAGGCGTCTCATATACCTGGAAACGAGTCTATGGGAATATTGCATATCAATTTGATACAAATAATATAAAAAACTCTACAGCCTGTTTTGTTATAGGAGGAACACTGTGAAATTTTTTTATCTTTTTTTGATAGTTTTTGTGCTTGCAAGTTGTGAAATGGACCTTACTGGATTTATAAAATCTCCAGAAAAATTATCTGACCAAAGATTTAATGGTAAATTTTCAAATGACATAAGTAGTGTTGTGTATGGAAGAGGAAGCCATACATATAAATTTGACGGGACAACTTACGCCGTTCTTGAAAGTTCTCAAAGTTATTCTTCCGGCTATAAACTTTCATATTTCGAGTATGAAATTGAAGTTTCAAATGGACGATACCGTAAACGCCTTTGGAAAAATGACAATAGCGGCAGTTGGGACTCCTGGGAGAATTATCGCTTTGACAGTGGAGGTAATTTATGGATTGATTTACTTGAATATAAAAAAAAGTAAAAGTAGGAAAAAAAACAGCACGTAACAGATATATATGCGCTCCGCCGCCATTAGGCGGCTCCAGGGTCATTCGCCTGGTCCGGCGCACTTGCCGCGGCGTACTCCACCCGCAGTTTACCGGCGCCGCAAAACCGCCGCATATAGTCTGAATGTTATGTGCAATTCCATGCAAAATTTTCAATGATTTTGCAAAAAATATATTGAAAATATATAGGCATGGTTTGGTTTAACTCAAATGTGGATAAAATGATCCACAAAATCTATTTTGGAGGACAGTATGAAATCTTCAGGTTTATTTGTATTCGTATTGGGATTAGGATTGGTTCTTGCCGGTTGCGCTTCTTTGAACCCGTCGTTTGGCATTATGTTTTTTGGTCAGCAGGATAAAAAAACACAACAGACTATCGACGGAACATTAACATTGGAATCATTTTGCGTTTTCCCTTTAGGAATGGGATTTTCCAGTAATGATGATATGGGTCTTAAAATCGCAAAGACTGAACGTAACGGACAAAAAGAATATTATTTTGTCGCGGAAGTTCATACAGGAAATTGGGTTTTTGCCGAAAATATTGCGGTAAAATTTGACGACAAAATTTATCAATTACATGATGATAGCCCCACCAGGGTTGTTAGAACCGGCAATTATGTTATTGAAGTTTTGACATTTAAAATTACACCGGAAATGTTGCAGTCTCTACAAACTTCAAATAATTTTACAGCGGAATTATATAAACGCGTCGTTTCAGTTGATGGAAAAAATTTGCAAAGTATAAAAGACTTTTTGTAAAAATAAATACTGATTAAAACAGGATTGCGTTGCACATAACAGGGGGTGTACGCGAGGCCCGCATTGCGGGTCTCACACCGCTTCGCCGTCAGTAGGCGATCGGGGTTCCGCAACGGCTATGCCTCCCCCGGCGTACTCCACCCGCAGTTTACCGGCGCCGCAAAACCGCCGCATACAGCCTGAATGTTATGTGCAATTCCATACAAAATTTTCAATAGACTTGTTCGCTAACCCAGTTAAATCCGTAATTCAAAGTTAATAATAGCACAAATAATAGTCATTCTTAACAAGTGTCTTTTGCAATGATTCCGGTAAGGGTATGACATACTCTTGAACGTTTTTATCTTGGCGTTTATATGTTCAATCACTATCCGCTTCCGCGCAAGCCTCATGTTAAACGCTTT
>JAITER010000067.1 GCA_031281945.1 Spirochaetaceae bacterium
ATCACGGTTACAATCACTTCGCGATAAAATCACAGATTTACATGGCGTCATTGAGGAGGGCGATGGAATTACTGTCCGCTTTTAACATGGGGGATAATGGCGTTTTTGCGTAACATGAGATATAAAACCAATAGTAACCAACATACAAACTCCTTATTTATCAAGCAGATTTTCCAATTTTGTAAAAATATCCAGAAGTCTTTTTTAATTATATTTTTCTTTTGAGATTTTGTCAATAATTTCTTCAAAAATTATTGCGCATAACATTTCGGCTGTATGCGACTGTTTGCTAGTCAGAATAAAGGCTTGCGGAATGACCTAGCCACACGGAACACCGAGGGCCTTTAGGTCCTCGGTGTGAGATCCGCATTGCCGACCTCCCATACAATCCTGTTATGTGCCGTTGCGATTTTTTATATTTATGGTTTTATATTATAAATTTGTAAAACAATCGACATTGGACTTGTTCGCCAACCTGGTTGGTTGTCGCCCAAGTCTTGCAAAATGCTACGCATTTTGCGTTTTTTAAGCGGTTGTTGTTCGGAAACTGAGGTTTCCGAACAACTCTATTATATAACCTATCATCCGCTTTGCATCTGCCGAGCTAGCTCTTTTTTTGCCATGCATTAAATTATTTCTTTCTTCACGACAACTTTGTAAATCATTTATTAAATTTTCATTATAACTTTTTTCCCTTAATATTCTTATTGATTCACCAATGTTTTTAACTTCATTTTCATTTAAATCGTATTCCACATAAACTCGTAATACTTCTTCTAAAATTCTGTAAGCCATTAACAATGTTGCAGTCCATAATTCATTATAATATGTATCAAACATTTCTTGAATATCCTTTTGTACATCTTTTGTAATATTATTCCATATTTTTTCAGGAACAATTTCAGAAACATTATCAGGGATATTATTTGGTTTTAAATCCACAAATTTATCGCCAATGTATTTCATCAATGAATCTTGTTCATAAAAATACTCCAAAACATCCTCCTTTTGTATAAAATTTATACATTATTCTATTATTACCATAATTCATTATTTCGCTCAATGGACTTGTTCACCAACCTGGTTGGTTGTCGCCCAAGTCTTGCAAAATGCTATGCATTTTGCGTTTTTTAAGCGGAAGTTGTTCGGAAACTGAAGTTTCCGAACAACTCTAATTATTTTTATTCACAAAAATTTTAGTTTAATATTACACATAACACCAGACGCCCGGCGCCTGTTATGTGCAACCGAAGGGCGGCTTCTTTAACGGCGCTGAATTGCCGCCGGCTTGCGCCGCTTCGCCGCCGTCCGTTTTTATCAGACTGGGGCGCAATTTTCCATGATTATGCTTAGTGGTGAAATTATTATTGATTGAGGCTGTTCCAAAACCTTAGGGTGTTGGTGCGGCGGCCTTGACAAAGGCGTTTTCCCGCCTAACGGCTGCGAAAATATATTTTTCAAGGAAGTTTATCCATAATGCGTCTACATTATGGATAAACTCTAACTACAGGCTTTTTTAAACAGGAAAATTGGCGAAAACTATTGCGTAAAAAATATTCAAGAACCGACGACGGCGGCGGCGCGTTTATTTTTTAGGCTTTCGTTAAAAATTTCTTTTGTAACCAGTTTTAGAGCGGCTGTGGGACAGACGCGCTCGCAAGCCGGGCTTGTGGAAACGCCTGAGCAAAGATCGCATTTATTCGCTATTTTGCGCTTTTCACCGTTTTCGCAGAGGGTTGTTTCCACAATTTCCACCGCGCCAAATGGACAGGCCGCCACACAATTTTTACAACCTATACACTTTTTTTCGTCAATTAACACCGCCCCGTTTTTAACGCTTATGGCGCCGCTCAAACACGCTTGTTTGCAAGCCGGATTTTCGCAATGGCGGCACTGCACGGGCGCGGAAAGGTTGGCCGTTTTCACCATAAAAAGTTTTGGGTTGAATGAATAGCCGTCTGGGTCTATTTCAAAAATACGTTTGCCCTCATGGGCCACTACACACGCTATCATACAGGTTCTACAGCCTATACAACGAAGCGTATTAGCCTGAACAAAATAATTCACCTTGAATCTCCTTGCCGGCAAGATATATAAAACAAATATACGCTTTAAATAATACCTCTCTGTCAAAGCCCTTGCAACTAATTTTTAAATACAATTTGGTTTCAACGAAAAAGCGCCCCTCCCCTAGCGCGAAAGGCCGCATGACATAAAATCGCGAGCCGTCCGCCTCCCGGCCAGGCGCGGACTGTCCGCTGGAAGCCCCCGCGCTCCCCGCCGGCGGCTGGGCGCCGCACTCGCGGCTTATACTTTGCCCGCCGGCTTTTACTTTGATAAAATGAAGCATGAGCGCGTTTTACCTGCAAGTTCTTTTTGATCTGCCTATAAAAAAAAGCTGGGTTTACAGCCCTCCCGTCCTGGAGGCGCCGGTTGAGCCGTTAAAAACCGGCCGCAAAAAAAAAGGCGCCGCCGGAACGCCCGGCCTTTTGGCGGAAGAAGCGGAAAATCATACAAAAAACATTGCGCCCGATTCGGGCGGACGGGAAGCGCCGGTGAACGCCGGCGGTTTTTTAGGCAAGCGGGTTATCGCGCCTTTTGGAAGACGGGAGCTTGCCGGGTTTATAACCGGAGTTTTAACAGAGCTTCCGGCGGGCGTGGAAAGCGGAAAAATTAAAGCGGTTAAACGAGTGATTGACAAAGAACCGATTTTTGGAACGGAAGAAATAGAAAACGCGATTTGGATGAGCGATTACTATTTTTGTTCGCAAGGCGAGGCGCTTGCGGCAATGATTCCCTGCGGCAGAAGAGGCGGCGGGTTTTCTTCATTTAGCGAGGAAGATTTAGACCGCAACTTGCAGGAGTCCGCCATTTCTTTATCAGGCGAGCAGGAAGCCGCCCTTAACGAAATAAACGCCGCGTTACGCGATAAAAAGAGCGGGGGAAGCGGAACAGACCGGAGCGCGTCTGGCGCAAAGCGCGAGGACTGTGAAGCGTGGGGGAGCAGCGTAAAGGAGGCTGGAGTTTTGGCCGAAGCTTCCAATTTTTTAGGCGGAGAGAGCGCTCCCCCTTTAAAAAAAACGCAAAAAAACTGGTTTTATCTTTTTGGAAGCACCGGATCTGGCAAAACGGAAGTTTTTTTAAGAGCGGCCAAAGAAACGCTCGATTTAGGAAAATCAGTTATTTATTTAGTGCCGGAAATAGCGCTTACCAGGCAGAGCGCGGTCGCTTTGGGAGAGCGTTTTGGAAGCAAAGCGGCTATGCTCCATTCCGGCATGACGGCTGGCGAGCGCATTAGCGAATGGATGCGGATTAAAAAGGGCGAAGCCCGCATCGTTTTAGGGCCGCGCGGCGCCGTTTTCGCGCCATTACGCGATTTAGGCCTTGTTATAATTGACGAAGAACACGACGGCTCATACAAAAGCTCGAACACGCCGCGCTACCACGCAAGGCAAATCGCCATGCGCCGGGCGGGAACTCATGGCGCCGTCCTGTTGCTAGGCTCGGCGACGCCGTCCGCGGAGGCTTGGAGCCTTATGAAAAAGGGCGGGATACGCCGCCTTACTTTAACACGCCGCCTGGCCGGAGGGGCCGCGCCGGAAGTTAAAATTGTAAGTTTGGAAGAATCACGCGGCTGCCTTACGCGGGAGTTAAAAAACGAAATCCTAAAAACGGCGCAGTTAAAAAGGCAAACCATACTGTTTTTAAACCGCAGGGGTTTCGCCTACTTTTACCGCTGCCCCTCCTGCGGTTTTGAGCTCACCTGCAAACGCTGTTCAGTTTCGCTTACATGGCACAAGACGAAGGGTTACGCCGAATGTCATTACTGCGGTTTTCGCGCCGCGCCTCCGTCCGCGTGCCCGAAATGCGGGTCTTTAGAAGCCGGTTTTACAGGTTTTGGGACGGAAATGATAGAAGAAGAGTTGAAAAACACTTTTCCCAACCTTCACATAAGGCGGCTGGATGCGGACGCCGCGGCCAAAAAAGGCGTTTTAGAGACGACTTTAAGCGAATTTAGAGCCGGTTTAATAGACATACTGCTTGGAACGCAGATGGTCGCGAAAGGGCTTAATTTTCCGGGCGTGCGCCTTGTGGGGGTGGTTTTCGCCGACACCGGCCTGCACATGCCGGATTTTAGGGCGGCGGAGCGGACTTTCAGCCTTTTGGTGCAGGTTTCAGGACGCGCCGGACGTTTTTTCCCGGACGGCAAAGTGCTGGTTCAAACGTTGCGGCCGGGAGACCCGTCCATAGTAAAAGCCTGCGCGGGCGATGTGGAAGGATTTTTTGACGCGGAGTTAAAGGCCAGAAAACTTATGGGATTTCCGCCAGCCACCCGAATTATAAGGTGGGTGTTGCGCAGTCCTGACGAAGCGCGGGTAAACGCCGAAATCAACCGCCTTTACAGGTGTATAGCCCCTCGTATGCCGAAAAACGCCGACATCCTGGGGCCGGCGGAATGCCCTTTAAGCATGATTAACGGAGCCCGCCGCAGACATATCACTATACGCGGGGAAAAGGCGTCCACCCTTCATGCGGCGGCGCGCCTCGCCACCGAAGATTTTTCGCGGGAGGCGGATCATAAAGTGTACATGGAAATAGACGTAGACCCCGTAAACCTGCTGTAACCTGCGGGCGCGAAACTTTGGGCGCGTACAGCCGCGCCGCGCAACCCGGCGAGGGCGGCGGACGGCGCAAGCCGCGGAATAAAGCCGCAAGCCCCCGCCGCAAAGCCTCCGCCGTAAGCCGCAAGCCCCGCGTAACGGCCGTTTGCGGTTTTTAGCGTTCTGCGCCGTCAATTCCTGGCGAATAAAACCACAGAACTTCTGGATTTTACAAGATAATGTTTTTGGTCTTCCAACGGCGCGGATTTTTCAGGGCTTTCAAAATCAAAAGGCGGCGGAAGGGCGGTGTCGGCGGCTAAACGCCAAAGTTTGCCGGCGGTAAGGGCGCAAAGCGTAAAGCGGACGTCTTTTAAGCCGGAATTGAACATGATGAAAAAATCGTAATCGTCTTTATCGGCCAAAGTGTCGGCTTTAGTTCCGTTTAATATATACGAAAAAGTATGCCCGGATTTTTCCCAGTCTATAGGTTCTCCGGTTTCGTCAAACCAAACTATATCGGGAGGCGCGTTGTATTTTCCGGCGTGTCCCGTATAAAATTCAGGACGCATAAAACATGGATGGGAACGGCGGAATCGTATCATTTCTTTTACAAAACGATGCAGGCTTTTGTTGCGTTTTAAAAGAGCCCAGTTATACCACGATATTCCGTTATCCTGGCAGTAAGCGTTGTTATTGCCGTTCTGCGTGCGGGCGAATTCGTCTCCGCCTAAAATCATCGGCGCGCCCTGCGATACAAGCAGAGTTAAAAAAAAGTTTTTCATCTGCAAAATACGCGCCGTTTCTATTACGGGATCCTCGCTGGGGCCTTCAAACCCGTAGTTGCAGCTTGCGTTGTAATCGCCGCCGTCCCGGTTTCCTTCACCGTTTTCTTCATTGTGTTTATAATTATACGATACAAGGTCTTTCATCGTAAAACCGTCGTGGCTTGTAACAAAGTTTATTGAATGAAAAGGCTTTCTGCCGTCTCGCAGGTAAAGGTCGCTTGAACCGGAAAGCCGCGTGGCTATCGCGCCGGCCATATTCGCGTCCCCCCTCCAAAACTTGCGCACATCGTCGCGAAACCGGTCGTTCCATTCGGCCCATCTTCCGCCGGGGAACCAGCCCACCTGATAGGCGCCCGCCGCGTCCCACGCTTCCGCGATAATTTTTGTGTTGCGCAACACCGGGTCTTCCGCTATTTTTTCCAGCACAGGCGGGTTTTCCATAAGGGCGCCTTTCTGCCCCCTGCCGAGTATAGAACCCAAATCGAAGCGGAAGCCGTCAACGTGCATGTGTATAACCCAATAGTGCAAACAATTTACGATAAGGTCTCGCATAACAGGATTGTTGCAGTTCATCGTATTGCCGCAACCGGAATAATTTTGGTAGTAGCGTTTATTTTCGTTTAATATATAATAAATTGTATTATCAAGACCCCTAAAACTAAAGGTTGGGCCCATTTCGCCGCCTTCCGCCGTATGGTTGAAAACCACATCCAGGATCACTTCGATTCCGGCTTTGTGCAATTCCCGCACCATGGTTTTAAATTCGGCCACCTGGCCGCCGGGCGTTTTGTCGTATGAATATGAAAATTTGGGCGCGAAAAAAGACACGGTGGAATATCCCCAATAATTTTTAAGCTTTTCGCCTGTTTTGGGGTTGCAACGCGCTATTTCGTTTTCGCAAAACTCGTGCACCGGTAAAAATTCAAGGCTTGTAATCCCCAAATCTTTAAAATACGGAATCATTTCTATTACGCCTTTGTATGAGCCTTTATAATTCACGCCTGAAGAAGGGCTCATCGTAAGGCCTTTTACATGGGTTTCGTAAAACACGCTGTGACGCAAAGGGTAATTTAACGGAAGATCATCCTGCCAGTCAAAAGCTTCATCGTCTATTACAACGCATCTGGGAGTTATGGAAATGTTGCTGTTTGGGTTGTAGGAAAGATCCGCTTCTTCGCCGCCGTAAATGTAAGCCAAACTTTTGGACAAATCCCAGGGAACCGGGTAAAGAAGGGCCTTTGCGTAAGGGTCTAAAAGGCCGTTGTTGGGGTTGAACCTAAAGCCGCGCTCTGGATTGTAAGGGCCGTCCGCCCTGTACAAATAAAGCGCCCCCGCTCCCAAACCCTTCACTTCGCAGTGCCAGAGGTCTCCGGTGCGGTTTTTTTTGCCGGAAAGCCGTATTTCCCGCCGTTTAGCGTCCACGCCGCCGTCCTCAAACAAAACCAGAATGATTTCCACCGCGTTACGTGAAAACACGGAAAAATTAACCCCGTTAGGAACTATAGTCGCGCCCAGAGGCAAGGGCCTTCCGGAGCCCGCAACAAGGTCATTTAAACTCATTCCGCGATTATACCTAAAAAAAAAATATGTGAACAGTTCTAAAAACGCCGCCGCGCGGCGCGGTTTCCCAAAGTTTCGCGGCTTACGGCGCCTTTTTTTCAGGCGCCCGCCGGCTTTAAGGCGCGTTTAACGCAGAATCTTCCCGCTTAAAACATTGCGCGTTGGACTTATTTCGCTCGCCCCTGTTGGCCGCCGCCTTTAGTCTTGCAAAACGCCGGTTGTTTTGCGGTTGTTGTTCGGAAACTGAAGCTTCCGAACAACTCTATTTCCATAAACTTTGCGGCGCCAAAACGGGTTTGCCATTACACATAATGCACAAAAATTTCCAAGCGTTAAGGGAAGGCGTTAGCCGCGTCATTGCGCCGGTTCTATGAATGGACTTATTTCGCTCGCCCCGGTTGATTGTCGCCCAAGTCTTGCAAAATGCTACGCATTTTGCGTTTTCAAGCGGAAATTGTTCGTAAACTTGAGGTTTCCGAACAATTCTAATAGATTTTTTTTATCGCCCGCGTCCAGGCCTTCCATCCGTTTTAATTTTTTGGCGGCGCCGCCGTCTTGTCCGGCGTTTGAAAGGAGCGCCCTTTAATAAGCAATTCTTCCGGCTTTTGCGTTGGCGGGCTTTTTCGCCGTCCGGCCTTTAAAACGCGGCGGGCGAACCGGAGCCCGCGTTTTGCGCTTTGAGCTTATTTTTATTAGTTTTAATATATTAGAGTTGTTCACAAACTTCAGTTTCTGAACAACCGCTAAAAACGGCGGAATGCGAAGCGTTTCGCAAGACTAAAGCAAAAGCTTAAAGCCGCGCAAGTTTGCGGGCGGCCAACCTTTGCGCTGAACAAGTCCGTTATAAACGGGTTTCATTTAAAAAAAATTAAGGAGAAAAACATGAACGGCGAAAATCTTAAACTTAACGAAAATTCAACCGAAGACGCGCTGGAAAAATACTGCCGTGATTTAACGGCTCTAGCCAGGGCCGAAAAAATCGACCCTGTTATAGGCAGGGACGAGGAAATACGGCGTGTAATGCAGGTGCTGTCCAGGAGGACGAAAAACAATCCTGTTTTAATAGGGGAGCCGGGCGTGGGGAAAACAGCCATTGTAGAGGGGCTGGCCCGGCGCATAGCCGCTTCCGACGTGCCGGAAGGCCTAAAAAACAAACGCCTCCTCGCCCTGGACATGGGGTCTCTTGTGGCAGGCGCCGTGTACAGGGGCGAGTTTGAGCAGCGGCTTAAAACGCTCATGCAAAAAGTGCGGGAAGCGGACGGCGAAATCATCCTGTTTATAGACGAAATGCACACGATAGTGGGCGCGGGCGCGGCTGAAGGGGCCACGGACGCATCAAACCTGCTAAAACCGGCGCTTTCGCGGGGGGAGTTGCGTTGTATAGGGGCCACCACTTTAAACGAATACCGCAAGTACATAGAAAAAGACGCCGCGCTTGAACGCCGTTTTCAACAGGTTTACGCCGGCGAGCCTTCCACGGAAGACGCCATAGCCATACTTCGCGGCCTAAAAGAGCGTTACGAAGTCCACCACGGCGTCCGCATAAAAGACGAGGCCATAATCGCCGCGGTAAACCTGGCCGGCCGTTACATAAACAGCCGTTTTTTCCCGGACAAAGCTATAGACCTTATAGACGAAGCCGCGAGCCGCCTAAAAATGGAGCTGGACAGCCGGCCCGCGGCGCTTGACCGCATGGAAAGGTCTCTTTTGCAGCTTTCCATCGAAAAACACGCTCTTTCGCGGGAAAATGACGGCGCCTCCAGGGAGCGGCTGGCCAAACTGGAAGATGAAATCTCCGCGTTGCAAAAAGAACTGGACGTTATGAACAAGCGCTACGAGGCGGAAAAAGCGGACGTCGCGGCGTTGCGATCTTTAAAACGTGAAATTGAAGAGCTAAAAACCGAGCAAACCGCCCGCGAGCGCGAAGGGAATCTAAACAAGGCGGCTGAACTTCGCTACGGCAAAATACCGGAAGCCGAAAAAAAATACGCTCTTTTAAGCAAGAATCTTGAGGAAAAACGCAAAAAGGAAGGTTCGCCGCCGCTTTTGCGCGAGGAAGTCACCGAAGACGATGTAGCGCAGGTGGTTTCGCTTTGGACTGGGACGCCGGCTTCTAAAATGCTTTCCGGCGAAAGCCAAAAGTACATAGATCTGGAAAGCGCCCTGGAAAAACGGGTTGTGGGTCAAAAAGAGGCTGTAAGCGCGGTGGCGCGCGCGATAAGGCGGAACAGGGCGGGGCTTTCGGACCCCGGCAGGCCTTTGGGCGTATTCCTGTTTTTAGGCCCCACCGGAGTGGGAAAAACGGAGCTGGCCAAAACGCTTTCGGCTTTTCTTTTTAATGACGAAAAGTCGTTAAAACGTATAGACATGAGCGAATACGGCGAAAAACATTCGGTGAGCCGTCTTGTAGGCTCGCCTCCAGGCTATGTGGGCTACGAAGAGGGCGGCCAGCTTACAGAAGCCGTGCGCAGGCGCCCTTACAGCGTCGTTCTTTTTGACGAACTGGAAAAGGCGCACAACGAAGTTTTCAATATTTTTTTGCAGATTCTGGACGAGGGGCGGTTGACGGACGGCCAGGGGCGCGTGGTGAATTTTAAAAACACGGTGATAATTATGACGAGCAATCTGGGCGGCGATCTTTTAACCGGAAAAGAAGAACTCGCGGAACGCTTCCAGAAAATAGAAAACGCCCTTAAATCATACTTTAAACCGGAATTTTTAAACCGGATAGACGAAATAATTATTTTTAACAGCCTGGGAGAAGCCGAACTGGAAAAAATTCTTTCCATACAGATGGATTTTTTAAAAAATCGTTTGGCCGAAAAAAGAATAAACCTTGAATTGACCGAAGCGGCTAAAAAATTCATCGTAAAAAAAGGCTCCGGCGGCGTTTACGGGGCGCGCCCTTTAAAACGCGCCGTTGTAAGCGAATTGGAAAATCCGCTCTCAAAGGCTATAATAAGCGGAGAGGTTTCAAACGGGGACGCGGTTTTGGCGGACGAAAAAGACGGCGCGCTGTTTTTTTCAATAAAAAAAGACGGCTCGCCCGCTCAAAGCCAGGCGCCGGACGCGGCGGTTTAAAGCGCCCGCCGGGTTTAAGCGATTTGCGGACAAACCAGCGGCGTAAAACGTTAGGCGGCTGTTGGAACAGGCTCAATTGTAACCGCGGCGCAATATAGCGGTTTTAGAAGAAGGGTGTGAGATGCCGGATGCTGATTTTAGAAAACTATACGATACGGTGTTTCCTATCCTTTACCGCATAGCTTTGCGTATAGCCGGCGGGGCGCAGGCGGCGGAAGACCTATGCCAGGACGCATTTTTAAAAATATGCGAAAAAAACATGGTTTTTCCGAGTCTGGACGACGCCAAATTTTGGCTTATACGTGTTGTAAAAAACGCGGCGTTAAATTACGCGAAACGCAAAGAGCGGGAGCGCGTGGTTTATCAAAAGGCGTTTTATAACGAATCGCGTGTTACGCGCACCGGCGAAGAAGAACTTGTACGCAAAGAAACCGCGCAGGAAGTAAACGAGGCGTTAGACGCGCTTCCCAAAGACATGAAGGTGATTTTAGTTTTAACTGAAAACGGAGGCCTTAACTACAAAGAAATAGGCCGTATTTTAGGCATAAGCGAAGACAACGTAAAAATTCGCGTATTTAGGGCGCGCAAAAAATTGCAAAGCATTTTAGAAAAACAAGACGGGGGTATACCATGTGTCCGGACGAACAGTTAATTTCCGTGTATTTCGACAATGAACTGCATTCTCCCTGGAAGGAGAAAATGCAAGCTCACCTTTCCAGTTGCCCTGAATGCGCTCAAAAAAGCGAAAACTACTCTTTTTTTTCAAACATGATAAAAAACTCCGTTGCGGAAAACGAAATAAACGAAGCGAAAGATCGCGTTTGGGCCGGATTATCCGCCGCTATTTCGCTAAAAACAGACTTTAAGCGGGAATATTTTTACAAAAAACCGGTTTGGCGGCGCAGCGTTCAGATTCCTGTTCCATTCGCGGCGGCGGCGGCGGTTTTCGTCTTAATTTTAACTTCGGCGTTTTTTTATTCCCTGGGCGGCGGGGGCTGGTCAAAAGAAAAGGCTTTTAGCGAAAGAAACGCCTTCGCTTCTGGAGGGGGGGCGGCTGGGCAAGACTCGTTCAACATAGAGTCTTTCGATTTTGAAGTCGCGGACTCAGGCGTTCCGTCAATGAACGACGTCATGAGGTACATCGAATCTTCCGATTCTTCCAACGTAGTCATTATAAAATTGCCGGAAAAACGGAACTACAGCCGTTTGGGCGCTCCGGTTCTTCTTAAAGCGGTGGACTACAAAGGCGCCGGAGGAGGCGCGATAAAAAATTGACGGATTTTCCAAAAACCGTTTTTTTAAAAACGTCCGGCAAAGGAAGCGCTTTTTTTAAAACGCTTTTGGCGTTTTTTTTCGTCTGCGTCTTGCCGCAACCAGCGATGGGGCAAAACGGGCGGCGCCCTCCCCCGCCGCCTCCGCCCGGAAGCAGGGAAATAGACCTAAACGAAAAAGGCTTTCTCCCCCCGCCCCGCGACTGGATACTGCCGGAACTTAGAGACCGGGCCCTTGTAATATCAATCTGCGCCCGTCTGCTTGACGCCGAAGGGCGGGAAACCTGGGCTTCCGAAAGCTCAAAAGTAACAATTCCCGGACGCCCTGTAGGGGTGAAGGTTTTGGGTGAAAATTTAGCCTGCGCGGTTCATTTCACACCATACCTGGACAAAGACGGCAATTCAGTTTTAACGGCGCAGGGCCAGATTTGGTTTGAGCTTCCAGGCGGCGGCATACATTACGAAACCATACTAAAAACCATACCTATAGAATTCGGTGAATTCGTATATTTTTTCCCCCTCGGATCTCAAAAAGAAGATTCCCATACAATAGAAATCTGCTTAAACATGAATCCGTATTCAAAAGAGCCGAATTTTAAAAGTGAAAAGGACGTTGAAAACCACAGGCGGAAAGGCGCGGATTTTTTACAGAATGAGTAAACGCAAAGCGGTTTTTTTTTTAATTTATCCAATTTTTTTGGCCGCCTGCGCCGCCGAGAAGCCTGTTATAGAAAGCCTTGACACGCAAACAGACTCATCTGGAACAGGTTTTATCGTAATTAAAGGCTTGGGTTTTGGAAACGAGCGCGGCGAATCATTTGTAAACGCGGACGGCGTTTTTCCCACCGCTTCTTCGTACAAATCCTGGTCGGACAATGAAATAATAGTCCGGATTCCGGAATTCTGCGAATCAGGCCTGATTTACGTGCATAAAAACGGCAAAAAAAGCAACCCCATGATTTTTGTTACGGCGCATTCCCTGCCCCGCCTTTCCCGCCTAGCCAGAACCGACAGGCCGGTAATAGATTCTGTAAGCCCAAAAGAAGCGTTTACAGGAGCCGTGGTGACAATAACCGGCTCCGGTTTTGGAGAAACCCGCCGTCAAAAAAACTCGTTGTACGGAGAAGCGCGTTTTACGCGCCCGCAGATTTCCGGCGCGGAGCCGGACGGCCTGTTTATAACGCCTAACGAGAACGCCGGCGGGTATTTGTCGTGGAGGGAGCGCGAAATTAAAATCCGTATTCCGGACGGAGCCGGCTCCGGTTTTATATCGGTGTTTGGAGAAGGCGGCGAAAGCGCCAGGATTCCTTTTTCGGCGCAGCGGCGCGGCGGAGAAAAAAATATGCGCGGGAAAGGCGCGTTTATTATAAGCTATTCAACGGATATAGTTATAGAAGACGCGCCGGGCGATTTTATAATATACCTTTGGGCGCCGCGTCCGGTTTTCTCCGCGTCTCAAAGGGTAAAAGAAATTTTGTCGCGCACTGTAGAGCCTTTTTTGGAAAATTATCACGGGAAAGACCTGTACAAATTTTCAGGGCTTAAAATCGGCGATAAAAAAACAATCACTACAGAAATGATAGTTGAAACCTGGGCTGTGGAAACCAGGGTGGAAAGCGCCCTTGTAAACACTGAAAGCCCGCCTGATTTTGAAAAATTTTTTTTGGAAGAAAGCCGGCTGGTTCCATGCGGCGATGATGAAATTAAAAGCGCCGCAAAAAAAATCGTCTTAAACGAACACAACCCTTACCGTAAAGCCCGCCTTATTTACGATGAACTTTTAACTTACGACATAGGCGTGGAACATAAAAACGGCGGAGCGCTGGACGCCTTGCGCTCCAAAAAAGCTGACGCATACTCGATAAGCCTTTTATTTTGCGCGCTCTCCCGCGCCGCCGGGGTCTGCGCGGCTCCGGTTTCCGGCGTTGTTGTAGACGCGCAAAACAACGCCTACAATCATTATTGGGCCCAGTTTTATCTGAAAGATTTTGGGTGGGTTCCGCTGGACGTCTCTTTTGGAGCCGGAAGCGCCCCATATCCGTATACATTTACAAATGAACGCAAAAACTATTATTTTGGGAATATAGACAATCAGCGCGTAGCTTTTTCCGAAGGAGAAGCGGAACTTTCAAAAATGGACGTGCGAGGCCGGCTTACGTCTTTTGAGCGTGTATACAGCCTGCAAAACATCTTTGAAGAAGCCGCCGGGGAATTAAACGCCTACTCCTCGCACTGGGGAGAAGTAATAGTAGGCGGTTCTTATTATAACAATTAGAGCGTTTTGAGCATCGGAACTGAGCGGGAAAGCTCCCTGCACAAGCAGTTAAAAAATATATTTACAAATTACAACGGCCGCACGGAAATAAAAACAAATAGTTTTATATGCGACGGCGTAAAAAACGACGGCTCTATTGTAGAAGTGCAATTAGGATCTTTTGGGCCGTTAAAGCGCAAAATAAGCGCCTTAAACGAAAATCAAAAAATTATAATAGCGCATCCGGTTATATTAACAAAAGAAATAATCACATTTAATACAAACAAAGAAGCCGTTTCCGTCAAAAAAAGCCCCCGCAAAGGCTCTATGTGGGATTTATTTAAGGCTCTTGTATACGCGCCGCTTTCGCCCCTGCATCCAAACGTCAGCATAGCGCTTGTTTTTGTAAACATAATCGAAACAAGAATAGACGACGGGAATGGTTCCTGGCGGCGCGGCGGGAAAAGCATTTTGGACAGAGAGTTGATTTCTGTAGAAAAAGTTATGTATTTAAAAAAGATTGACGATTATAAAAAATTCATTCCTTTTTTGGAAAAGGAGGAATGGACTGTAAAAGAACTCGCCGCCAAAGCGGGCGTAAGACCGCCTTTAGCGTATAAAACCGTATATGTGCTGGCAAAAACAGGAGTAATAAAAAAAACGGGGAAAAAAGGCCGCGAACAGCTTTGGAAGCTCTAAAGCGAAATACGCCGGGCGTCAAACAGCCGCTTAAAAATCAGGAAGCGTTGCTTCCAACAATGCACATCCATTCCGCTTCGCAAGCCAACTCGTCTCCAACATAGGCTTTTCCGGCTTGTTTAATCATTTTCGCGGAAACGCGCAAGTTGGTTATCTCGGAGCGGATTTCTTCGCCGGGACGCACCTGGCGCCTAAATTTCACCTTGTCCACAGCAGCCAAAAAAAACAAAGAATCCGCTTTTAAAAGCCCGTTTTTACGCAGGCCCGCCCCGCCGCTTTGCGCCATAGTTTCTATTAAAATGACGCCGGGCGTTACGGGATACTGCGGGAAATGGCCTTTAAAAAAGAATTCGTCTTCTGTAAAGATATGTTTTGCGATAATCTTTTCTTCCGTACATTGAATAATTTCATCCACAAAAAGAAAAGGTTTACGATGCGGTAAAAGCGATTCTATTTCGTTCATATATACATTCCTTTTAAGTAAAAAACAAAAAACGGCCGCGTTTAAAACACGTTTAAATTTCTAAACGCGAGCCGTGTTTTTATAGATTTATTCAAAATTTTAAACATAAACCCAAACGTATGTTTTTTGCGGCGAAGATAATCAACAAAAAGAAAAACTATACGCCGGACGTTTTTTTGGGGCCGGGTTTTTTGGGCGCCGCAACCGCCGCTTTTTTGGGGCCGGGTTTTTTAGACTGCGCGGCGGCCTTGGAAGGCGCACTTTTTTTGGCGTCCGCGGGGCCGACTCTTCTTCTGCCGCTTTCAATCTGCGAAGCTTTTTTCATGCCGGAAAGAAGTTTTTGCAACGAAGCTTTGCCTTTAGCTTCCGCTAAATCGCAATTTGTTTGCAGTTCAATCCAATAAGCCGGGGTGGTGCCGAAAACTTTCGCGAGTTTTAACGCAAGCTCCACATTGACTTTTTTTTTGTTGTCGATAACCGCTTTTATTCCGATAGGGTTCTCGCCAAGCTCAATCGCAGTCGCTCTAACCGATAAATTGTTTTGCTCGATTAGTTTCTTTAATTCACCGCCCGGCGTTTTCATGCCTGCGGCTCCTGAAACTTTGGCCATAAATGACTCTCCTTAGCCTAAAAATATATGATATAGTATTGATGTATTAAAAAATAGTCAATATAGATTGCGCATATATATACTTTTTTCAAACGCTCCCGATTTAAACAGGTTTTCTTCCGGTTTTGCGCGAAACCCGTAATTTCACGCGACATCCGCCTTTGGCTTGACAAACCAAACCCAATTGCTTTGCGTAAACCGAGCACAAGACAATCACGTATTTAACGGAACTTGACGCCTAATCTCCCGCCCGCCGTCCCGAAAGCCGCCCCCGGCGCGGGCCAAGCTTGGGGCTTAGGTCAACTTCCGCTTAAAAACGGCTTGGCAAAGCCCGGCCTCCGCGGAGGTTAGCAGACGCCCAACCGGGTTGGCGGAATAAGCCCAATCAAATATGCGTTCAAAACGCGGCGTCCGTGAAAACCGCAAAACGCCGCAAAGCTTATGCGGGCGGACGGGCGGCCTCGTCCGCCGGCGCAAACAAGTCTGTTAAAGAGGCCGTTCATTTGTTGTATACATGAAATTTTATATATATTGGATTATTATGCGCACAAATTTGGAAACAAGGATTTTACAGAAGCAAAGCCGTTGGACAAACTTATTGGACTTATTTCGCTCGCCCTGGTTGGGCGCCGTCCAAGCCGTTTTAAATATAAAGTTTAAATTATTGGTTTATATATATATAAATATCACGCTCAAAATCACGCCGGTAAAACCGCCGGGCGAATTTTTTAGCGCCTTTTAACCGCCGCGCCCAGCCGCCGGCCGGTTTTTGCAAACCCGCCTTCGTTTGTTATGCGCCATTTTACGCCGCAAAATCATTACAACGGCGAAGAATATCGCAACTCGCCCGCATACGGAGCGCTAAAGCCTCCGCGCCGCGAAAACCGTTTGTAAAAGCGGCGTTTTGACGGCAAGCCTTGCGGAAGTTAAAAGCGGCGGCCCTCCCGTTGCTTTTAACGGAATTAAAGTACGTTAGGAATCGAAACAAAGCTCCCGTCCCGGCCTTCGGAGCGTTCAAGCAACGTTTGCGGTTCAACCGGCGCGTCTTTTAGCGGAACGTCCGGCCTAAAGGCTTCTTTTAACACTTTTAATTTACCTTCAGGCGCGCCTGAAACTTCCGGCGCCGAGCCGAAAATTTCATCAGCCTCCTGCATGGCGGCGAAATAGGAAAGCATTTTTTGAAACTCCGGCAGAGCGTTTTTTAATTCATCTTCGCTAAAATTAAGGCGGGCGAGTTCGGCTGTAATTTTTAAATCGTCCAAAATAGCGGTTTGGGTTGTTTTCATATTATGAATAATGCAGTAAAAAAGCGGCGCCGTCTATTATCCGGCCAGGATTTTTGCTATAATTCATTCTACATGAAAAAGCACGTTTTTCTGCGCCTAAGTTATATTATCGCGCTTTACATCGCGGTTTTTGTGATTTTGAGCCTTGTTCAATGGACCGCCCAGGATTCTTTTACAAGAAAAATAGGCGCCATGATAGTAACCGGAAAATACAGCCGCGATGAAAAAGGACGGGTAAACAAATTTGAGCAAACGCAAGAAGGCGAGTACGCAAATCCGGTTTCCGTAAGAGTCCTTTTTAACGGAGTGGAATTCGCTGTAAACAAGGCGGATTTACACGCTTATTGCGTTATGGAAGACGGCGCCCGCATTTCTTTGCGCGTTAAAACAATGATGTTAAACGCCGACTGCGTTAAAATATCTCTGGAACCGGAAGCAAACCTTTTAAGCGATATGGAAGAATCAAATATAGAACTTTCATTTTATTTACAAGACGAAAATGAAACACTGTTAATCAGTTCCGTAACGCCTCAAAATGTGCGGGAAATTGAAGTGCCGTTCTCTCCGTCAAAGAAAGCGTCGGCTTCAATAAACGAAGGCAAAATTTATATTTCACTTTCCGGCGCAAACTGGGGTTTTGACCGCGCGATGCCGAATTTGGATGCCGGGTTTTTCACCCTGTCAAAACGCTCTCCGGTGATAGCCTACCGCCCGCACTTCAACAAAAATTTCAACCCTATAGAGTTTATTGCAACAGGAGCTATGGAAAAACAGCGCTTCGACGAGATAGTGGCCGCCTGGAAATCCAAAGTGTACTCCACTTGGAACGGCCTTATTCCTTCTGTAAACGATGAAATTACAGCCTCGGCTTGGGTGGCGGAATCCGCGGAACGCGGCAATTTAAAACAGGCCGTCTCCCGCCTGCCGAATTCGTTTGTAAACAGCGCCTCGCGCACCTATTTTTCCTCGCCTTACCTGGGCCGCCTCCCAATAGCTTTGCGCAGTAAAAACGAAAGCGAACAAGCGGCGGTATCCCGCTTAACGGCGCTTTTAAGATCCAACCCGGAAGCTTTTCTTTTGGAAGAAAACGTATTTATTTATATTTCACAGCGAGGATACACCGACCTTTTTAACGAAGCGATACGCTACATAAAAAATATGCAGAGCGACGCGGTTACAGAAAAACTTTTAGCCAGCATATTTGAGGGGTGGCGGGCGTGGAACGTCTGGCACGAGGATGAAGAAAACCCATTTGAACCGCTGGTAAGCAAGGCGAAATCAATTATATCGGAACTAATTAAAAAAGACGAAGAAAACGGCGATGTTTTTATAGTTTCCGCGGACGGCGCAGACGTCTTATACAACGTAAGGCTTGGGGCGGCGTTAAATTTTTACGGGCGCAACCCCGTCAACAACGAATGGGCGGCTCTGGGCAGGTCTTTTATACTGTCGTCGCTGGCCTACTCCGACGACTCTGGCGTTATACCGGCGGTTTTGCGCTACGAAAACGGCGTGTTTTTAGCGCAGGAAAACGCCGGGCGTCTAAACCCGTTGCAAATATACGTTATAGCCGCCCCTTCCGATTATTTCCCGCACGCCGTCGGCGTAAGCACATTGATAAAAGGCGTTTGGATATGGACTATGTCTCCCTCAATAGGAGCCTCTTTTGAAAACAACGTCCTGGATTTCGCCTTCAGCTTCCCGCCGGGAGGCGCTCATCATATGTTAATCAGCGGAATCAAACCTTTTTCAAAAATACAAATACGTGAAATGGACTACCGCTCGGATCCTCAATTTGAAAACTGGAACGCCCCCGGCTGGATATATTCGCCTTCTGAACAAACTTTGCTCATAAAGCTTGTACACCGAAACGAAATTGAACGTGTAAAAATATTTTTTTAACGAAGCCGGCCTTAACCGCCCGCTATAAAACAGGCCTAAAACCGTTGTTTCACCGCCTTACGCCCAAGCCGCCGCCGGTTAAACGAAAAACTTTTTAACCGGCGGCTATGAGCCTATTCCAGGACGGCCCTAATTCTGCGGACGCCGGAAGACGACGACTGTTCTTTTTTTATTTTAAACCGGCCTAACTCGCCGGTGGATTTTGCGTGAGGGCCTCCGCACACTTCTTTGGAAAAATCTCCTATGGTGTAAACTTTAACCTGTTCCTCGTATTTTTCGCCGAACAGCGCTACGGCCCCTTCTGATTTAGCCTTTTCCAGCGGCATGACTTCCATGCTTACGGGAAGATTTCTTAAAATCTGTTCGTTTACAATATCCTCAACTTTTTGAAGCTCTTCTTTTGTAAGAGGCGAATTATGCGAAAAATCAAAACGCATACGCTCAGCGGTGATGTTTGAGCCTTTTTGCGCGACATGCTCCCCCAGCGTTATTTTAAGCGCCTTTTGCAAAAGATGCGTCGCCGTGTGATACCTGGCGGTAATTTCGCTGTGGTCGGCCAAACCGCCCTTAAAAACCTGAGCGCCCGTACGCGATTGCTCCTGATGTTTTTTATAGGCGCCGTCAAACTCTTCCCTGTCCACCGAAAGGCCGTTTTCCCGCGCCAGCTCCTCTGTAAGTTCTACGGGGAAGCCGTAGGTGTCGTACAATTTAAACGCGAGCCTGCCAGAAATAGTTTTTTGCGGTGATTTTAGCAGGTTGGGCAACAATTTTTCAAATTCTTTTTCGCCTTTTTGCAGAGTTTCCAAAAAACGCGCTTCTTCTTTGTATATTTCATCCAGAATAAACAGGCGGTTTTCTTCAAGTTCGGCGTATGGTTCGCGGAACGTTTCTATAACCATACAGACTATTTCGCCCAGGAAAACTCCGCTCACCCCAAGTTTTTTACCGTGCCTTATAGAGCGGCGCAAAAGGCGGCGTAAAACATAGCCCGCCCCTACGTTGGAAGGCGTCACCGCTTTCGGGTCTCCTATAATAAAAACGGCGGTTCTTACATGGTCGGCTATAATGCGAATAGACCGGTCGTCTTCTTCGTTTTCACCATAAACCCGCCCGGTTTTCACCGTTATAGCCTGAATTATTGGCGCGAATATTTCCGTATCATAAACCGATTTTTTCCCGGCGAGTATGGCCGCCGTGCGCTCCACGCCCATTCCCGTGTCTACACAGGTGCGTGAAAGCGGACGGTAGGCGCCGCTTGCGTCCTTGTTGTACTGCATAAACACATCGTTCCAGATTTCCAGCCATTTTCCACACGAACAGCCAGGCTCGCAATCCGCCCCGCAGGGTTCTTTTCCCGTGTCTATGAACATTTCAGTGTCCGGGCCGCAGGGGCCGGTAACGCCAGCCGGCCCCCACCAGTTGTCCCGCCTGGGCCTGTAGGCTATGCGTTCAGACGGCAAACCCAGCCGTTTCCAGACGGCCGCCGATTCCTCATCACGCGGAATCCCTTCTTCTCCCGCAAAAACCGTAACGCCGAGTTTTTCAACCGGAATATTGAGCCATTTAGGAGAGGTTAGAAATTCAAAACTCATCTCTATCGCTTCTTCCTTAAAATAATCGCCCAAAGACCAGTTTCCCAGCATTTCAAAAAAAGTAAGATGGCTTAAATCACCCACAGATTCAATATCGCCCGTGCGTACGCATTTTTGAAAATTAACCAGCCTCCCGCCCGCCGGATGTTCCGCTCCAAGCAGATAAGGCACAAGCGGGTGCATTCCGGCGGTGGTAAAAAGAACCGTGGGATCGTTGTCAGGGATTAAAGATTTACCCTGAATTTGCGCATGACCTTTGCTTTTAAAAAAATCTATATATTTTTTGCGTAATTCATTTGCGTTCATAATTTAAATTATATAGCAAAAAGGCTGATAAGATAAGTTGCGCGGCTTTTCACCAGCTACAGGCTTTCCAGCCCAAAGCCCCCCCGTCATTTTGGGCGGATTTTTGAAACGGCGCCAGGAAGCCGCCCCCGCAGAGCTGGAATTTAAGAAGGGCGTCTTATTTGACCAGTTGTCTTAGCCAAACTTGGCTTGCGCGGTTTGGTTAAGACAACTTCCGCTTGAAAACGCAAAATGCCGCGCATTTTGCAAAGACTTGTGCGACAACCAACCGGGGCGAGCGAAATAAGTCCATTATAACAATCCGGCAAATCATCTATTTTTAATGAAAACCCGGCTTTTTGCGCCCAAAATTTTTTTTCATCAAATTCAAAAAATATTCCAGGAAATTTTCCGGGCGTTCATTTACAGGGAGGACGTCCGGATCAGTGTAAACAAAATAATCATTTTTTATTTCATCATATAACCGGCATTTGTTTATCGCGGTATGTCCCATGTTTTCATTTAAATAAATTATGCGATATTGCATTTCTTTGTAATAATTCAAAAGCGGGTGATATGTTGAATCGTTATCTAATATGATAATATTTTATCGCTCATAAAACCACCTGCATTTTTTAAGACGGCGTAAAACCGCCGCATCCGCTTTCCTCCGTAAAAAATCACGGCAAAATAGCGCATAACTTGTTTTTACAAAAAATCAATTTTCATTTTTTTTACGTTACACTTCCGGAGAATAACATGCCGTCAATATGTCGCATAACACGGGGGCTTTGCGGCCGCAGGTTGTTTACGCCGTTGCTCCGCGCATTTTCGCATACACAGCGGAGCCGTCCGCATACAGGTGAACGTATTTTATCATAAACGGGCGAAACGCCGGATAAAACAAACCGTTTAGAATTGGAATATTAATCAAACAATCCAAAATGGAAATTGAAGCAGGCGGAGCCGTCCAGTTCCCATTTCTTCCGCCGTCCATGTTTTATTCTTCAGATATGGGCGCATTTTCGCCGCTAAAGCGGCGAAAACCGCGCTTTCCGCTAAAATTTGGCCGCTAAAGCGGCCAAATTCCCGCATAATTTGTCCGCTTTAGCGGACAAATTCTCAATCGCTTGCGCTTTAGGCGCGGGGCCGCAAGCGGCCCCGCGCGGGCCGGAATAAGGCTAAAAACAGGCCGGGGACGGGCTGGGGCGGAGCCGCAAACTTTCGGTGGGTCTGGGAGGCCTAGGCCTCCCAGCGGGGGAACTGGGGGCGGAGCCCCCAGCCGCAACCAAGGGGCGAGCCGTTACCGCACCCACTCCCCCGCTGGGAGCGAATGCGCGCGAAACTTTGAGCGCGGCCCGCCGTAAAAGGCGGCCCAGCGTGGGGCCCGATAAAGGCCCCCCTCCGCAGAGAAAGCGGACGGCCCCGCTGGGCGCGAGCGCGCACGAAACTTTGAGCGCGATCCGCCGTAAAAGGCGTCCCAGCGTGTGGCCCGATAATAGCCCCCGCCGTAGAGAAGGCGGACGGCCCCGCTGGGCGCGAGTGCGCGCGAAACATTGAGCGCGTCCCTCCAACCCAGGCGGCGCGGGGGCCGATAACGGCTTGCGCCTTGCTTGCGGCGGGGGGGGGGGCGGGCGGCCCCCCCCCCCCCCCCGGGGGGGGGGGGGGGGGGGGGGGGGGGGGGGGGGGGGGGGGGGGGGGGGGGGGGGGGGGGGGGGGGGGGGGGGGGGGGGGGGGGGGGGGGGGGGGG
>JAITER010000080.1 GCA_031281945.1 Spirochaetaceae bacterium
CCCCCCCCCCCCCCCCCCCCCCCCCCCCCCCCCCCCCCCCCCCCCCCCCCCCCCCCCCCCCCCCCCCCCCACAGGGGCGTTTAAAGCTGTTATAAGGGTCATGTCTCGCAACTCCTATATCAAAAACTTTTACGTTTCGCGGGGACTTTCCGCGCCGTATTCTTGACGCGAATAAAGCATATCAAAAACAACCGCTCCGGTAAAGACTTAACCCGTTTTGAAACAGGGCGGCGTTACACAAGCGTGAAAGACTTAAAATCCACAGCGCCAGTTCCTTTGTAAGTGAACGACAATCCGTATACGCCGTCAGGAACAGCGATTTTCGCCGAAACTATAAGCCAGCCGCCAGCGCAAAAAACCGGAATTGCTACGGAGGCCGCCGCCGCGCTTTCGCCCTTTCGGATAAAACCGCACTCCAACTCCCCGCGGGCGTCTCCTTTGATTTCAACATTTATACCGCTTGCGTTTTCAACGGAAAAATATTTAAAAAAAGCCTGGCTTCCATCGCGCATATTTTTTATGTATTGCCATGGAGCGTCTTTCTCTCCACCGAAAGCAGGGTCGTAATCGGGCGCGTTTTGAGTGATAAAAGGATGTACGTCTTTGGAGACGCCGGCAACTTTTACGGCTCCGCTCGCGCTTCGCAAATTGCAAGCTATACCCGCGCTGTAACAGCCTTTTCCGGCCAACGGTTTACCATTCAAACCTCACGAAGTCATTTCCGCCCGCATAAAGCCGCCAAGCTCGTCTTGAGTTAGTTTTTCGGCGACGCCTTGCCTGCTGAATTCATGCCCGTTTGTTTGATGACGCCCGAAAATAAAATAGTCTCCGTTTATTTTAGCAATAGATCCGTGGTTGTTACCCCAAAAATTTTTGACTTCGCCGTCAGTTCCGGCGTCTCCGTTAGAATGGACTTGTTCGCCAACCTGGTTGGTTGTCGCCCAAGTCTTGCAAAATGCTACGCATTTTGCGTTTTTTAAGCGGAAGTTGTTCAAAAACTGAAGTTTCCGAACAACTCTATTGAAGGACGCCGCGAAAACGAAAGTCCCTGTCGGGATGTTTGCTTGTCGCATAACATAACTCATGGCCCAAAACGGATGAATACACAAAATAATAAGTCGCGTCAAATTTTCGGATTGAAGACGCTTCAAAGAATTCGCGCCCCTCAAAACCGGAACCTGCGGCGTTTTGCCAGCCAGGAACAAGCGGTTTGGGCGGAATTTTCACAGTCTTCATGTCCGGCTCAAGAACAACGACGGAAGCGCCTTCGCTGGTAACATTTATATCACTTCGCCGCTTCATCTCCATCTGCAATTCCAGTTCTGTCGAGAAACCCGTGTAAAGATAAACGGTTCCGTCATCGTCAACTAAAACAGCAGGATCAAACTGGAACCGGTCGCCGGGTTTTTCACCTAAAACAGTTCCGTCCGCATAACATATATCGCTTAAAAATTCATACTTTCCATTTGGAGAATCGCTCACAGCTACAGAAATCGCGTTGCGGGAGGACAATGCGTAGTACAAGTAATACTCGCCGCCGGCGCCCCGCGCTACATCGGGGGCGAACAGCCGCATGTTTCCGTCTTTATTGTGAGGATCCTGGTTTGCGCGGTAGATCACGCCTTCATACCGCCAGCCGGAGAGGTTTTCTATCGGGGCGGACCAGCAAACATAATCGTTCATGCAATATCTATCACCGTTAAATCTGTCGTGGCTGCCGTAAATGTAGAGCCTTTCACCGAACACATGCGGCTCTCCGTCTGGAACGTATTCCCACTGCGGCAAATATGGGTTGAAAGCTTGTTTGTTCACATTCGTTCCCTTTTATTTCGTTATTTTAAAGGCGCCTTACAGCGTCCGCCCATATTTTAACAACCGCGCCTTTTTTAACAATCGAAAACGGCCCCAAACACGGAATATCGCATGGGCCGGAGAGCTAGCTAAAGTATTTAACTCCGCCTTCAAAAATACGCTGGAAGCTGTTTGCTTGCGGTATATTTTGATACAGAAAACGCCCGCGGCGCTCACTGTGACCCATTTTCCCAAGAATTCGACCGTCCGGACTGGTAACAGCCTCTATGCAAAAGTCGCCGCCCGTTGGGTTCTTTGTTTGGTCAAGAAGGAAACCGCCGTCTTCGCTCACATAACAGGCGGCTATTTGTCCATTTCTTGACAGTTCTTTTTCTTCCGCGCCGCTTATAACAAACCTTCCTTCTCCGCATGAAATCGGAATCGTGTGAACCGCCCATTTTTTTTCGCACAAGAACCACGGCGACATTACCGATAGTATGCGCGTCCTTACAAGAACGCTGCGATGTTTGCCTATGCTGTTAAAGGTTAGGGTGGGCGAATACCGGGTTTGTTCGCGGATGCACCCGTAGGGAACCAGTCCTAATTTTACAAGCGCCTGGAACCCGTTACAGATTCCCAAAATAAGACCGTCTTGTTTTTGCAAAAGATTGTAAACCGCCTCGCTTACTATACCCCCCCGGAAAAAAGCCGCTATAAGTTTTGCGCTGCCATCCGGTTCATCCGCGCCGGAAAATCCCCCTGGAAGCGCCAGCATCTGGGCGTTTTTTATTTTTTTTGCGAGCAACAACGCGCTTTCGCTGATTTGGGAAGGGGTGCGTGTGCGCAAAACCACAATTTCGCTTTGAGCGCCGGCCTGTAAAAAAGCCGCTTCTGTGTCTGTTTCGCAGTTGGTTCCGGGGAAAACAGGTATAATAACACGGGGCCGCGCTATTTTTGGGCGGCGGCGCGGAGTTGAAAGAGCGCTTTCCCAAGAATCCAAAGATTTTTTTGGTTGAAATACAAGGCTTTTAATATATCGAAAAAATCTAAACTCGGGCCTTTTATGCTTCTCCAGGGCGTATATAATATCATTTTCCTTGCCTGGCGCTCTAAAATACGGATACAAACCGTCCAGCTTGGACTCCCAGGCCAAACTAATCTCACTTAACGGGCCTTTCATGTTTTTATTTCCAAAACAAAATTTTGGCGACGTCATACCTAAATTGATTACTGAAAAATCCGTACAACTGGCGGCCTTATCTAAAACGTCCGAAAATTGCACGCCTTCGTTAAGTTCAATTACAAAAGAACCGTATGCGCTTTGAAAAATTTCTTTGTCTTTTAAATCTTTAAAAATAAACCCGGTTTCATTCCCAACACACATTTTAAAAATGGTCTCGGCCAAAAAATCTCCGCTTACGCTACGGGAAGCTGAAACAAGGAAGCTCCCGTCCCCGGTTTTACGCTTTAAAAGCTCTTCCACAAACGCCGCCGCTTTTAGAAAAGATTCAGGTTTGGGGCGCAGGGTTTCTTTGCCGTCAATAAGCGGATAATGAGGCTTTACCCACAAAACAACACGGCCTTTGCTTTTGAGAAATTTCGGATTAGAAGGCTTTATCCACAAAACAAATTTGCCTTCGCTTTTTAAAAGTTTGGTTGGAGTACGGGAAAATTCTGAAATTCTTGAAAAGGCTGAACCGCGGACATTTTGAGCGTGCGTGAAAGATAAGGCGAAGGATATAAATGTATGCGGTACGTCCATATCCCCGAATGTTCCTGACATGGAATCTTTACCGCCTATAGCGGCTCTGCCAAAATCAAGCTGGGCCTGCAAAGCCCCTAGCATGGCGAAAAGAGGCGGTTCCCAACGTTTGCCGTCAAGTCCCGGTTTGCCAAAATATTCCTGGAAGCTAAGGTAGATGGAATTAAGCGGGAACCCTGAAGCTATCAATTTTGCTATACTGGAAAGCACCGCGAGATACGCTCCATCGTAGGAATTAACGTTTGCAATATCCGGATAAAAGCCAAAAGCCATGCCGCTTGCGGTTTGAGAGCCTTCGCCCGCGGGAATTAGCGCGGCCATAACTTCTTCCGGCGTAGTTTGAAATAATCCGCCAAAAGGCGCCAGCACGGTTCCGGCGCCTATTGTTGAATCAAAACAACAGGCGAGACCTTTGCGGCTGCATCTGTTTATATCCACAAGACTTCTATACAAATTTAGTAAAGTATCAGAGCCTATTTTTAAATCTTTTTTTACAATAAATCCTTCATGATCACAATTGACGGTTATGTATTTTTTTGCGCCGTTGCTGTTTAAAAACTCTCGCGCAATATTCGCAACAATTCTGCCGCGCCAGCGCATAACAAGACGCGGAGTTTCTGTAATGCGGGCCGCTATTA
This sequence comes from Spirochaetaceae bacterium, assembly GCA_031281945.1. Lineage (GTDB taxonomy): Bacteria > Spirochaetota > Spirochaetia > Treponematales > Breznakiellaceae > JAIROZ01. The sequence goes on from JAITER010000080.1 coordinate 4,192, forward strand.
CCGCTTCCAGATTTTCACTATCCGCAAGCCGGCAAAACTTTTCCGCGTCTTCCGGCGATAAAACCACCGCCATACGCTCCTGACTTTCGCTTATGGCAAGTTCCGTCGCGTCAAGACCGTCGTACTTTTTAGGCATGGCGTCCAGGTCGATTTCCACGCCCGGCGCCAACTCGCCTATGGCTACAGCCGCGCCGCCCGCGCCAAAATCATTGCATCTTTTTATAAGCCGCGCGGCTTCCGGATTCCTAAACAGGCGCTGCAATTTGCGTTCTATAAGCGCGGAGCCTTTTTGAACTTCCGCCACGCAGGTTTCGGTACTGTGAACGTCGTGCGCCCTGGACGAACCGGAAGCCCCGCCGCAACCGTCCCTGCCGGTTCTGCCGCCTAAAACCACAACTACATCACCCGCAACGGGCTCCTCCCGCCTAACGTTAGAAAGCGGAACCGCCCCGACTACGGCGCCCGCCTCCAGCCGTTTAGCCCTATATCCATTGTGATACACTTCTTCAACAATTCCAGTCGCTACGCCAATCTGGTTTCCATAACTTGAAAACCCTGCGGCGGCTTGCATTGCTATCTTACGCTGGGGCAGTTTTCCGGGAAGCGTCTCGCCTACAGGCGCAAGAGGGTTGCCGCCCCCGGAAATCCGCATGGCCTGGTAAACGTAAGCCCTGCCGGACAGGGGGTCTCGTATAGCGCCGCCTATACAGGTGGCGGCCCCGCCGAATGGTTCAATTTCTGTAGGATGGTTGTGCGTCTCATTTTTGAACATCAAGAGCCAAGGTTCCGTTTTGCCGCCTACAATCACGTCTACTTTTACAGAACAGGCGTTTTCTTCCGGGCTCTTGTCCCAAGCCTCAAGAGCGCCTTCTTTGCGCAAAACGCGAGCCGCTATTGTAGCGACGTCCATAAGCGTAACAGGGGAATCCGCAGTTCCCAGTTTCTCGCGCAATTCCAGATATTTACTGTAAGTTTCAATAACACTTGCAATCGGAAGGTTATCCCGCTTGTAATCCGAATTTTCAAAAAAATCGCCTATATCGGTTAAAATGACAGTATTAAATGTTGAATGACGGCAGTGATCGCTCCAGTATGCGTCAAGAATACGCAATTCCGTAATTGTTGGGGATCTTTGTTCATACTTAAAATAATTTATACAACACAAAAGATCATCGGGACTCATTGATATATTATATTTTCTTATACATAAATCTAAATCAAATTCATCCAATCCGGTAAAATCTGAAATTATTCGCGGGAAATCCGGTTCTGGGGGCGGAGTGCGCAACGTTGTTTTTAAATCCATGGAAGCTTCTTGGGAATCCACCGGATTTATTAAAAATCTTTTTATTCCTTCTTTATCCAATTCATATATATCGCCTTCGAATACATATATTCGGGCGCATGAAACAAGCGGTCTTTCTTCTTGTGATATAAGCTGAATGCAGTCCGCCGCCGCTTCCGCGCGGGAATCGAATTGGCCAGGAGAGTATTCCACTCCAAGAACAAACCCGCCTTTTCCGGCCTGCGGCGGTTCATATATAACATTGTCAAGCGGCGGTTCGCTAAATACGGTTTTTACCGCGGTTTTAAAAAGTTCTTCGCTTATTCCCTCAACATCGTAACGTTGAAAAATACGGACTTTATTTACGTCCTTAATTCCCAAAAAGTCTTTTATTTCGCGCAAAACAGACTCCGCCTCTTGCGCATAATCCTCTTTTTTTTCTACATACACTCTAAAAATCATACAATATTGTATGTCAAAAAGAAGTAAAAAAGAATACCGCGCAAAAGGCGCTTCGCAATTCCGGGTTCAAAATGAAATTGGCGTCAACTTTTACCGCAAAACACGTTTTTGTCCGGCGTGTTTCCGTTTTTTACGCAAAGAATTTGAGTTTAAGCGTATTTTAGTTGCGGCCCGGCTTAAAGCCGCATTTTTTAACAAGCGGAAAGAGTATAATTTAGATTTAACGGCCCCAAAGACGCTTCCAGGGGTTTACTTTAAAACGTATTACAAAGTACAGCCAGCCAAACAAAAATCCAGTTAAGTGCGTAAGATGCGATACGCCCGGGTTAAGCCCCGTTATTGACGAAAAAAGTTCCAAAGCGGTAAAAATCAAAACCATAACCGGCGCCCGCAACGGTATTAAACCCCAAAAATATATGACGGATCTAGGAAAAACGACCGCATAAGCCAGTTGCACCGCGAAAAGAGCGCCGGAAGCCCCCAAAAGGCTGGACAACCACAAACCGCAGGCCGAGTACACCGCAAATGAAAAAATTCCGGCCAGCAAACCGGTAAGCATATAATAAAGCAGGAATTCCAAACTGCCCATATAACGCTCCAATTGAAGGCCGAAAACATACAGCGCGAGCATATTGAACAAAAGATGGCTTAAAGACGCATGGGCGAACATATACGTAAAAAAACGCCAAACCTCGCCTTTGAATATAAAATACGGCGTAATTGTTAATTTAAACATAATCTGCGGCACAAACTGCTGAATTATGTAAACAAAAACATTTAAAGCTATCAGAATGGCGGCGGCGTTAAAAAACTGGTACTTAAAAGGTTTATTTATAATATTCATACTATTCTCCGTTAGGCCCGCCGTTTTTACAAACGGTTTTTGAGCCGGAAATTCACGTTTTGATTTTTTAGTTTTACAAATTTATAACTTTAGCGCAATACCGCAAGCCGCGCCCAAAGCAATATACAACGCCGGATGTTTTTTTAAAGTGAATATTAAAAACAAAATGACTAAAAAAACAATACATTCTTTAATTTTAAAAATTTCACTCAACGCCGCGCCATATCGCGCGGGATTTAAAAGAGCGCCGCGGCATAAAAAAAACGCGGCGGCGGCCAAAAGTCCGGCGGCGGCTGGTTTAACCGCCGTAAAAACCGCCTGTAAAAGATTTGTCTTTTGATATTTGTCAAGCGCCTTTGAAATAAGCGCAATAACGGCGATTTGGGGAGAAATCAGCCCCAGCGGAGCCATTATGACGCCTAACGGAGCGGCGTAAGAAGCGGCGTAAGAACAAAGGTTTACGCCTATGGCGCCCGGAAAAATCTGCGCTACGGCGAGCATTTCCGGAATTTTTTCGGCGGAAATCCAACTGTACCTGGAGGCGGCTTCGTACAAAAAAGGTATGGCGGCCAGCCCCCCTCCTATGGCGAAAAGGCCTATTTTAAAAAATTCAAAATATAAAACGGCGTATATCACAATTTGCGCTTCCAAAACAAAAAAACGCCCGGCAAAGCCGCCGCAAAAATAATCAATACAGGGTTTACATCAAAAAACGCCTGCAAAATAAAAGCCATAACACATAACCCCAGCAAAACGGCGTTCCTGCGCGCGGTCGCGGTTTTTTGAAAAATTGACGATATGGTTTTAAAAACCGCGCTTACTATCAAGGCGCACGAAGCCAGTTTTATTCCGGCGAAAGCATGGCCGGCTGCGGGCGTTTGGGTAAAGCTACGCACTCCAACCGCCGCCGCAGCGATAAGCGACACGCCCGGCAGTATAAAACCGGTTGTAGCCAAAACGCCGCCCGCAAGACCGGCCCGTTTAATCCCTATAAAAGTGCAAATATTTACCGCCACTATTCCTGGCGTAACTTGGGCTATTGTCATATATTCAAGGATTTCATTTTTTGTAAACCAGGATTTTTTACCGGCGAACTCGCGTTCCAAAACAGGCAATATAGCATAACCGCCTCCAAATGTTACGCATCCTATTTTTAGGAATTTAAAAAAAATATATAAAAATTCTTTCATTCATATTTTGTGTTTTTGCGGCGCCGGGTTTAACATTGGGCTTGTTCGCCAACCCGGTTGGGGGCCGCCCAGACCGTTTTAAGCGGCAGTTGACTGAACCAAGCCTATTTTTACATAGCCTCCAAAAAAGGCGCGCCTGTTAAATAAAGCGCCGTGCGCAAAATTTTAAGCATAGCCTCGCAAAGCCGCAACCGGAAACGCGCGATTTCGGCGTCTTCCGCGTTTAATATTGCGCAATCGTGGTAAAACCGACTAAATTTTTTGGATGCGTCGTACAGCCACTGCGCCGCTTGCGAGGGGTCGTATTTTTCCGCGGCGCGGGAAAGAGCCGCCGGCCATTCGGAAACAGCCTTTACAAGCTCCCATTCCAGGTCGTTTATTTTAGGCAGGCTGTCCGGGTTGCAGGTTACGTTATCTTCCTTGCCGGCGTTTTTAAAGCCGGCTTCCCGGGCTTTTTTTAGCAGGGAGCAAATTCTGGCGCCCATGTATTGCAGGTACGGGCCGGTGTTTCCGTTAAAAGACAGGCTTTCTTTGGGATTAAAAAGCATATCGCGTTCCGGCGAAGCCTGTAAAAGATAATAATGTATGGCGCCTAATGCTATTTTTTCAGCGGTTTCGTCAATATCACATAATGCTTCTTCCCGTTCTTTTTCGCGTATTTCATCTTTCGCCAGCGCGTGAAGCGAATCCAAAAGGTCGTCCGCGTCTACAACCACGCCTTCTCTGGTTTTCATTCGGCCCTCCGGCAAATTCACCATGCCGTAAGAAAGATGATACAGGTTTTCCGCCCATTCAAAACCAAGGCGCTTTAACAAAGTAAACAAAACTTTAAAATGATACTGTTGTTCGCTGCCTACAACGTATATTAAAATATCGAAAGGAAAATCTTTACGCCGTTCAATAGCGGTGCCAAAATCCTGCGTTATGTAAAGCGAGGTGCCGTCTTTACGAAGCAGCGCTTTTTTGCCCAGATTTTCATCTTCCAGCCCGGCCCATACCGAGCCGTCTTCTTCTTTATAAAAAATCCCTTTTTTAAGCCCTTTAAGCACCTCTTCACGCCCCAAAAGATACGTATCGCTTTCAAAATAGTATTTGTCAAAAGAGACGCCGGTGCGTTCGTAGGTTTGCTTTATGCCGTCCACCGCCCAGCCGTTCATCTTGCGCCATAGTTCCAGAGTGTCCGCATCCCCAGCCTCCCATTTTAAAAGAAGCTCGCCGGCGCGCCGGGCGATCTGGCATTGGGCTTCGGCTTCTTTTACGCTTATCCCCTTTTCAGCGGATATTTTTTCCGCTTCCTTTTTTAACATATTTCCGTAACGCACGTACCAGGCCCCTACAAAATGATCGCTCTTAACGCCTTCGCTTTCCGGCGTTTTTCCATCGCCTTCTTCCATGTACGCAAGCATGGATTTACAAATATGTATGCCGCGGTTGTTAATGATGCACACTTTTTTTACTTCCGCCCCGCAAAAAGCAAGAATACGCGAAATACTTTCTCCAAGGGCGTCGTTGCGTAAATGTCCCAAATGCAAAGGTTTGTTTGTGTTTGGGCTGGAAAATTCAACCATAATTTTTTTATTTTTCAGAAAACCCGGTTTCCAAAACGCGGAATCGGGGTTAAACACGCTGTTTAAAACGCCGGCTGTGTATTCAGCGCGGTTGACGCGCACATTTAAATACCCGCCTTCGGCTTTAGCCTCGTTTTCGTCCGCTCCTGTAATTTGAGCGACGCGGGAAGCTATCAACGCCGGAGATTTACGCATAAGTTTCGCGTAAGAAAAAAAAGCAAAACTTATATCGCCTAACCTGGAGTCTGGAGGAACGCCCGCCGCTATGTCTTTTGCGCATAACGGCGTAAAGTCCAGGCCGTCTTCTTTTGCGGCGCAATTTAACGCCCCGGCTATTTTTTCTTTCCACGCTTCTATTTGAACAGTCATTTAAAACCTCCCGCAAACCGCCAGCATCTTTGTATACGCACCGGCTCCCTCGCGCCGGAAAGACCCAAGGTTTTCGTCTGTGTATGTGCAGTTTTCGCAGACAGCGATGTTACGCACTCCGGAATACGCAAGCATAGCGGCGTTAGCGGCTCTTATGTCTATAAAAAACATTTCTTTTTCGTCATTTTTAACTGAATGCACGACATCGCCGCAAACACGAAAAGGGCGCGGAATATCCCCAAACTCCGCATTAAACGCCATGAAACGGGATTTATCCACCTGGTAGCAAAGGCCGCAAATGCACGGGCCAAGAACAGCCGCCACATCTTGCGGCCTGCTTCCGCATTTTTGAGTCATGAGGTTCAAAGCGCGGCGCGCTATGCCGGTTCCTTTCCAGCCTGAATGGACGGCCGCGAAAGCGCCCGTTTTAACGTCCAGCAACATGACGGGCAGACAGTCGGCGGCCGTCACCGCCAAAAAAACCCCCGCTCCGGCGCCCGCCGGAGGGCTTACAAAGCCGTCCGCGCCGTCCGTGAAATTCGGGGCGTTTTCGTCCACAAAAATTACATTTTTTGAATGAATTTGCTTTGCAAAATAGACTTTTTTTTCGTCCACGCCAAGCGCGGCGAACAAGGCGCGGCGGTTTGACGACGGGGAGGCTGGAGCTTCCGCGCAAAGGCCCATACAACCCGCTTTACGCGCGCTTATAACGCAGGACGGGCCGTCTTCAATCTTTTGACCGTCAAACCAAAACGAAAAACGTTCAAAAACACGGCCTTCCGCGCCAGCGTCAATTTTAAAGTTATACAGATTTACACACACCGCTCGCCGCCGTTACTCCACCGAATACATATTTTCCATATCGCTACATAAACGACCGGCCCGCTTTATATCACGTAACGCCTGTTCCAAAGAATTCATAAAGTCGCCCCCTTTACCGGCGATTTTCGATAAATTGGCGAGGGTGTCGTAAGTTTCGCTTTTTTCCTGATTTATAATGCCGGAAAGTATGTTTTCCATGCTTGTAAAAGACTTTTTCGCCGTTTCAATTATATTATGAACATAAAGGTTCATTTCTTCTTTAAGCCCGCTAATCTTCCGGTGTTTTATAGTAACAGAGTGAACTTCCTGATTTACCTGAACCCATTTGCGACCCCATTCGCCGTTAGGCGCAAGTTTTTTTTGGATGTCGCTAATCAAGTCGTCAACTTTTAAAAGTTCGTTATACGCTTCGGTAAATTCAATTCTGTTTTCACGTTTATAAAATTCTCCATCTATTAAAATTGGACGCAAAACATTATTCATCTCTTTCATATATATATGCTTATGGAATGTAAGCATAAAAGATAAAAACAAACCGCCTTGCAGAGGAATTCCGTCCGGGTTTTCTTCACTCTGCACATATTTAACGGTTTCAAGATTGGAAAAATTAAAAAAATCATACAACGACGCGATTAACTCGTTTTTTTTGCGAGTTGTTAAAAATTCGTTAAAATTTTCGTTTACGGTGCTAATCCACTTTTCCTTAAAAATGCCGAACCAATTTTCACCGCCAGAAATCTCGACAGGTTCGTAAGTTATGTCCTTTGTACCGCAACGTATAATTTTAGTGAGCGGAACCCTGTTTATAAAATTTCTTATGGTTAAAAGCGATTTTTCGGCGCTGGATGTAAATCTTTGTATTTCATGATCACCGTCCGTATCGTGCTGGATTGTCGAATGTTGTATTACAAAAACGTACATAGAATTCAGTAGCGATATGGAAGGCATTTTTTTAAACGAAAAAAGTATATTGTTAAGCGCCATAAGATTCGAGCGTATAACGCTAAACGGACAAATCTGGCCGGAACCGTGCGAATAGCTACCAATTTGAAAAGCCAGCGTAAGCCTGTCAAAAAGGAAAAAAGCAAGTTCTTTAAGACAAAAAAGAGAACGGGCGTTATCATACATAATAAGCCGGTGGTTTTCGCTAATTGAGTTTAGTTTTTCTTCCACGTCAGATATAGCAATTTTTCTGAGCTTCCCATCCTGCACTTCGGGGTAAGCTTTGGCGGCCAAAGAAGGATCCATCGCCCTTTGAAGTTCTTCGTAAAGCTCGGGCATTTCCAAAGAACCCAAAAAAACAAGAAAAGAACTATAGTTGGCCAGTATGCCGGAATCCAGAATAGAGCCAAAAAAACGCGCCGCTTCTTTTAGACTTACGAATTCCTGAAGCGCCCCGGGCAGAATCAGATTTTCCCTCCAGTCGTACATCATCATGTGGTGATATTCAATGTCGCGCCCTATATCCGAAACAAGTTGTTCGTTGAAGATTTCATCTTTGGATTTTCCTTGAAAAATGCTAAGTAAAAAAATCCATAGTTTTTTATACCACGGAAGTTTGGAGTATAAAATCGCAATATTATTTTCGATTTCCTCAAAAACCGGTTGCATTGTATCTTCTGTTTCGGAGACGCTGGACGTTAATTTTTTTAACAGACTGTTTTTTTCGTCCTGATCGAGAGTTTCTGAAAGTTTTTGAAAAGTTTTATTATCATCCACTTCATAAAAATTATATGCTAATACGCCGTTTTTTAATAGCTTGCGGGGGAAGCTCTGTTCAACAGGCCGCAAACAACCGGCTGGAATACGCCGCCAAGTTTTAGTTAGAATGGTTTTATGGAAGAAAACCCGTTTATATTGGGCGTAGACCTTGACGGCGTTGTGGCGGATTTTTACAAACAGTTGCGAATTATCGCCGCGGAATGGCTGGATAAGCCGCTAGAAACCTTAACTACTAAGGTTACCTTTGGACTTGACGAATGGGGCCTGGACGAATACGGCGGCTACGAAAAACTTCACCGTTTCGCCATTACGGAACGCAACCTTTTTCGCAAAATGGAGCCCATAAAAGACGCGCCTTCGGTGTTGCGAAAATTGTCGTTAAAGGGCGTGCGCATAAGAATTATTACTCACAGATTGTTTCTAAAATATTTTCATAAAACTTCCATAGTGCAAACTGTTGAGTGGCTTGATTCGTATGATATACCCTACTGGGATATATGTTTTATGAAAGATAAAGGCGCGGTCGGCGCACACGCATATATAGACGACGCGCCTCAAAACATAATAAATCTTCGCGCCAAAGGCTGTTACACAATAGTATTCAGCAACGCCACAAACCTTCATCTGGACGGGCCGCGGGCGAACAACTGGCGCGAGGCGGAAGCCCTTGTTATGGAATCCATGGATGAATGGCGCACGGGCTCGCTTACACTGTTTGGCGCGGAAGGATTTTCCGCGCCAAACGCTCCTTAAAAAATCCGCCGGGCGGGGGGGGGGGGGGGCAAGCCGCGCAAATTAAAGACGGTTAGGCGGGCCGGTTGCGGAATGCGGTTGCGGCGGCCGCCGTCCCAGGCGCGGCGGCGTATACGGCGTTTTTAGGCGTCATTTTTATGACGCATCCCTTCTTTAAGAAAAGCGATTATGTAATAAACTATTAACGCTCCAAGTAATATTATATACACCAAAGTAATAAATATTTCATAATTTATTTTACTTTTTGGAAACTTATAATAATTATTTATTAATAATTTAATATCATCATTTATTTTATATGGATAAGAATGCAGGTATTTATTTATTAAAAAAAAATTAAATGAAGATATTATATTAAAAGACAACACCGACTTTCCGGTTTGCTTTTGGTTGTCGTATTCATAGACGTATTTAACTACCATGTATGGTATACGTCCTCTTTTATATATATCCAATACTTTGGCATTTACTACTTCATTGTTGAATTTTAGATGAACCAGTTTAACTAAAGCGGCGGAATATTTTACAAATAAACAACCTAAAAGCAACAAAAAGAAAAATATAAGAAAATAAATATATATATTTTGCTTTATATATTTGTTAATTTTTTTATCCTTTATAAAACTGGTGTAATTTACGATTTTAGCATACAACCGTAAGTTGCGGTAGCGGAATTTGAAAGTTTGCAACCAGCCAATTGAAGCGAAAAACATCCGCTCTGGCGGTTGCCTTTTGAGCCCGCGCATAACGGTTAATAACGGAAAATTCCGCTAAATTACAACAACGCCGGCAAATCAAGTTCATTTGGCGCGTCTATATCTTTTGGAAAACATCCGGCCTTCTTTAAGTATTGCGGACTGAACGCACAAATCATTCGGAAAACCATTTAGAAAATATTGTTCTTGCTTATCATTTAACAACAATGAATTTGCGTGTATACTACGAATATTCCGCGTGATAACAAGATTGTTTTTTGCCCGTGTTAAAGCAACATACAGAATGCGTCTTTCTTCTTCCATTTCGTCAAAATCTTCCATAGTTCTGGAAGCGGGGTATGCGCCCGGCGAAACATTTAGCACAAAACAAACGTCCGCCTCCAAACCTTTTGCGGAATGTATTGTAGAAACAACCACATGATCATCGTTTTTTGACTTTTTAATGTCAGAATTCATTAACACGGGAGATTGATTTAAAGTAGCGTCCAATAACATTTCGGTTATAAACTCACCAATCGTTGAATAATTTTTTGCCAGTTCTTCCAATACTGGAAAATCCTGTTTTCGTTTTTTTTCCCAATCTTGTTTATAGTTCACGGCCATCCTTGCCAGCATTAATTCATACGCGCCGCGCACCGCATTTTGAACATTGTTTATATAATGATATATTGCGTCAAGAACTAAATATATGTTTTGATTGCTAAAATTGTATTTCGCCTCTTTTAATTCAAGAATACAATTTTCAATATGCGGCAAAACCGCCAACCGCTCAAATATTTGCATCGCTTTTACTTCTCCAACGCCTTCCCAAAACATTAGGTACCTCATCCACGCGAGTTCATCATCTTTATTGTTTACAACTCTCATTGCGGAAATTAAGTCTTTTATATGGGCCGCTTCCATAAATTTTCTACCGCCATAAACCACAAATGGTATTTTACGTTTAATAAATTCCGCTTGCAATGTTGTGGTATAATAACTGTTACGAGATAATGGACTTGTTCGCCAACCCGGTTGGTTGTCGCCCAAGTCTTGCAAAACGCCAGGCATTTTGCGTTTTTAAGCGGTTGTTGTTCGTAAACTGAAGTTTCCGAACAACTCTAATATTAAATGATCAATATATGATTTTCCATTTGATGTATAATTTTCAATTATCTTTTCTGCTATATACGCCGCTTCCTCCCATTCATTTTCAACATTTATCATTTCCGGTTTGTTTCCGGCGCCTCTAACCGCTCTTAATTTTTTCTTGTATTGAATTGGCGATTTGTTTAGCAACCAATTGGAAACATCCAATATTTCCTGGGTTGAACGATAATTATCTTCAAGCCTGTACACTTCCGCATCCATCACCCTTTCTTTAAAAGAATGAATATTTTTAAAATCCACGCCGCGAAAAGAATAAATTGATTGCGCGTCATCTCCAACACAAAACAAATGCGACTTTTCCTGAAACGGATTAAGTACATCCCATTGAAGAGGATTGGACTTGTTCGCCAACCCGGTTGGTTGTCGCCCAAGTCCTTGCAAAATGCCAGGCATTTTGCGTTTTTAAGCGGTTGTTGTTCGTAAACTGAAGTTTCCGAACAACTCTATTAGTATCTTGCATCTCATCTACAAGGATATGCTCATAAAGACCGCCAATAATATTTCTTGCGCCTTCATCTTTTGAAAGTCTTGTCGCAACTACAAGTAATATATCATCATAATCAAGATATTTCTTTTCCCGTTTTTTATTTTCATAATCGCGCAATAAAGCTTCAACTTTCGGCTTTATTTCCGCAACAAATTTCGTCTGCTCCTCGTCATTGGCGCCGTAAAACAACTTTATTTTTAGGCTTTCGGTTAAATTCCGTCTGGTGTTGCGCGCAAATGAATATATGTCAAGTAAAGATCGCGCCTTAATTTTTATATCTTTGAACTTTAGCGCGTTGTTTCCACAAACCATTTTCATGACGCCAAGTTGATCATCCTCATCAATAACAGTAAACGCTTTTGTTCCAAAAAGATTGGGGAAATGTATAAGAACTTGGTTGCACCATGAATGAAAGGTTGAACCATGCAGATTTTGCGCTTGGTTTTTATCCAACGACGCTTTTACGCGCGTAACAATCTCGCTTGCCGCACGCTTGGTAAACGTCAATATTTGTATTTTTACCGGATCGACGCCTGTTGAAATTAAATACGCGGCGCGGGCTATTATCGTCCTTGTTTTCCCTGTTCCGGCTTCGGCAATCACGAGAAGATGTTTTCCGTCAAATTCAACAGCTTTCTTTTGGCTGTCATTTAATTTATCAAGATTCATAATATGAATTTCGGCTGTTTACGACGTTTTTGCAACCCGAATAAGGCTTTGCGTAACGCCGCTTCCCGCAGGAAACTCCGCCAGGGCGCAAAACGCGCCGGAGCAACACGGGAACGTCCCCCGGCGCAACCGGGGCGCGTAGCGAGACCATAGCCGTTGCGGAGGCGGGGGGGGGGGGGGTACTGAATGCGAAGCGTAAGCGGGGCTGTTATGCGCAAAGTACGGCTATTTTGTTCCGCAATTAATTCCCGTCTTTACACATAGCGCTATTTTCCGGCCTAAAACGGCCTTAAAATGCGTCAAAACAACCCGCTTTAGGGTGTTTTCCGGCTTTTCCTCTGTTTACACGCCGCCTCCTCTGAGTAACATGAATAATTCATTTCAAATTCTTAATTGTATGAAATTTTATATATCATTATTTAGTTAAATTGCGTATAACATTCAGGCTGTATTATGTAATGCGGGAGCGCACTCTATTATTTTTTATTTTTAACATTGTTCAAAAAATATTTCAAATTTTTTACACATTAAATTTTGTATATTTTTATAACCTTCCGTTCCTTTAATATTTTCAACCCATTTTTCTAAATCATCAAAACCATTACTCCAACAATCATAACTTTTACAGTCAACCGGTTCAAAAAACAATGTCATTGACAATTGATATGGTTCATCTTCATTTTGTTTTATGAATTGCCGTGTTATATTAAATTCAAAAAATTCACCTTTACCCCAATCGTATGATCCATATTGAAATAAAAGCATATCGCCATTTTCATCATCACCAACAATTTCTTTTACTTTTATTTCTTTAAATAATATCAATGAAACATTTATTATTTCCTCGGCATTGAAAATGCCGGCCATTTTTAAAGTTTTTTTCCAACCATTTTTTATATGTATTTTCAACTTTTTTCAACGCAATTCTTTTCATAATTTTCCTCCAAAAAATGTGGGTAAAATGAGCTGCGGGAATGTTCCCCAGCAACTGTGGCGAGTAGCGAGACCATAGCCGCACGGAACCACGAGCCGCCTACCGGCGGCGAAGAGGCGCATGTAGTTCTGTTATGTGCAATACGCCACTTTTCTATTATTTTCTTTTTAATATTCTTTAGCCAATGATCTTGTATATTTCCATCTTGTCCATTTTCCCTATGCCCCGGATTCTTATTATTTCTATCTCATTTTGTATTATTCTATAAATCATTCTATACGCCTTCTTTGCTACATATATCTTATAGTATCCTGCCAAATCTATATTGTTTTTATTTCCCAATGCTTCAAAAAAATGGATTTTCTTTTAATTTATCAATCTTTTCATTAACTTGCTTTCTTACGCTTCCATCCAGAGATGTATAATCTTCAGCAACTTCCGAACAACTTCCGCTTGAAAACGCAAAATACCAGGCATTTTGCAAAGACTTGGGCGGCAACCAACAGGGTTGGCGAACAACTCCAATGTCAATGGGGTTCATAAAAATCCAATATTTTCTACAAAAATTCTAAAAATGTATATTTTTTATACATCTATTTTTCAAATCCATACTTTCATAAGATTTTAAGGCGTCATGGCTCATAACGTTCCGGCTGTTGGCGGTGTTTTTGCCAGCCAGAATAAAGGCTTTGCGTAGCATCGCTTCCCGCGGGAAGCGCGGCCAGGGCTGGCAAAATGTGGGTGTAGTGAGCCGTGGGAGTGTTCCACAGCAAGCCGGGGCGCGTAGCGGAACGGCCCAGGTGAACGAAACTCCGATGAGCGGTAGCGCCAAAGCATAAACAAATCTGTTATGTGCAGTACACTCCCCTCTGCAATTATTTTATTCTTTCGGTTTTCCCCATACACTCTTCTCTTGATAAGAATTAACCCCTATGCAAATGTAAGGTTTTATACCAAGCATTGAATACCCTTTTATATTGCCGTCATAAATTCGCGTCCGTATTTCTTCAACATTTGAAGTTTTTTTAGATGAATATACCCTCGTATGGTTATAAAACATATACGATAACGTTACACCGCCGTTTATATAGAAAAATTCGGTAACATCGTATTTGACGCCTATATCACCACCAGCGCCGAAATTATACGCCGATTTTGTGAAATCAACCGTATCTCCATCTATATTTTTGTTATATGCCGCCCAATTATGTATCCAGTCAATCCCTATGCCAAACTGTAATTTTAATTTTTCGGTGATATTATACTTAAAACCGGGCCCGATGATGAATTCCGATTGCACATCATATTCCTCAACATTCTCGTTTCCGTTGACAATCACAGGAAACAGAGCAGAGCAATGGAAGAAGACGCCTATGTTTCTTTTGTCCGAAAAAGAATACCCATTAAGATTAAATCCGGGAGCCCCTATGTATGCGGTTCCTTTATCAGAACTAGTCTCAATGGAATTTCCGAATTCAAAACCCGTCGAAAGCCATATTTCCTGAAGAGAAAATGCCATAGCATTTACACCGGCAAGCAAAAGCACAAAAAACGTTGTTTGTTTCATTGGTATTCTCCTTGTTTGTGAAATAATATTTTAAGAATGCGGAAGTTGGCTGAACTAAGCCCAGTCTTGGTAATCAAGTCCAAGCTTGATTCAGCTTGCATAAACTAAAGTTTTCGAACAACTCTAATATATAAAATCATAAAGTATTTATCAATAAGTTTTGCAAAAAAATTGGAGTGTATTGCAAACAACTTACATTATGCGATATTCAACTTGGGTTTACCGTCAAAATTCAGCCTGATGTATGCTTTTAGCGCAAAAAGTCCAGAAGGGTCGGCGGAAGTATACGGGCGGCGGTTTGCAAGGCGGCTTTATGCGCCATATCCATCACGCCCAGCTCCATTGCGGCGGTCGCCAAATCCAATCCGGCTTCCCGCGACAAGCTTTCGGACACGTTGGGAATCTCCTCGTTTATTCGCTTCCACGCCGAGTCCACTCTTTCGTAGCGAGCCCCGACATCCGCTATACGCGCCTGCAAATTGCCCATAGCCTCGTCTATGCCGCCCAAACCCTGGCCGCCTATATAGTTTGCGTCGCCGCGCATTAACGCATCTCTAAGGCCTATTGTTACATCAAAAAGAGAACCGCCGGCAACTGTTGCGTTTGGATTCCAGACGGTAAGGCCCTGTTCGCCGTTTTCCTGAACAACGCCTAAATCGCGTAAAATGGAGGAGCCTTGGGCGTCTTCCGCGCGAATAAGGTGGGGATTTAGGCCTTCCAGAACAATGCCTCGAGTTTCCGGGTCTATATGCGCCTTTACCGGAGCGCCGGAATCGTTTATTTTCGCCGCGATTGCAAAAACGCCGTCTCCGGCGTTTACAAAAACTTCGGCGCCGTCTATAAAAAAAGAGCCGGCTTCCGCGGCCTGATATTCCGAGGCGTCGTAGTTTGAAAACACCTGCATTTTTTCGGCCCAAAAAACTTCGCTTCCAGCCAAGTCCAGTTCCGCAAAAGTATTGTCTGTTATTTCCGTTTTACGGCTCGACCCGGCCCCGCGGTATTCAACACGCACAATATCCGACCCGCTCAAGCCTGGAACCACGCCTTCAACGGCGCGAAACGGTTGGGTAAAAGCTTTATCGCCCGCAAAAAGCTGTTTGCCGTCTTTCCCTGTCGCGTTAGAAATTGAAATTAGTTCTTTTAACAGCTCATTCACTTCTATTCCCATTTTAGCCGTATCTTCCTGCGTATACACGCCGTTAGCGCCTGTAACGGCAATTTCGCGGATTCTTTGCATAATATCATTCGCCTGCCGCAAATACCCGTCCACAAAGTTAAAACGCTCGCGCGCGTCAAGGTTGTTTTTTTCAAACCGTTCCAGTCTGGCAAGGTAAGACTCATAACGTACGGCGTGGCTCGCCGCCAGAGGGTCGTCACGCAAATTGTTTAATCTGGTTTGGTTGGCGATTTTAGCTTGAATATCAGCAAGCTCAGTCTCTTTCCTGCGCAACCGGTACTGCATATCATCATTTGGCATATTGGTGGAAATTCTAAACATATATCCCTCCGCAATTCCAATATCGGCCAACTTGAATTTTTTCTAAAAAAGACGCTTTTTAAAATACTTTTTATTCTTCAGATATGGGCGCATTTTCGCCGCTAAAGCGGCGAAAACCGCGCTTTCCGCTAAAATTAGGCGCTAAGGGGCGAGCCCTTAGCGCCTAATTCCCGCATAATTTGTCCGCTAAAGCGGACAAATTCTCAATCGCTTGCGCTTTAGGCGCGGCGCCGCAAGCGGCCCCGCACGGGCCGGAATAGGGCTAAAAACAGGCCGGGGACTGGCTGGGGCGGCGCCGCAAACTTTCGGTGGGTCTGGGAGGCCTTGGCCTCCCAGCGGGGGCGTTTGGGGGCGGAGCCCCCAAGCCATACAACCAAGGCGCGAGCCGACGCCTGTGTTAGCCGCGGAAGCCGCCGCCTGAGCGAAAGCGGGCGCGGGATTGGAGCGGGAGCGGCGCCCGGCAATGAAGAACGTCGTTTAAAACGAAGCGGCGCGGCAAACTTTCGGTGGGTCTGGGAGGCCTTGGCCTCCCAGCGGGGGGGGGGGGGGCAGAGCCCCCAGCCGCAACCAAGGCGGGGGCTTTTATCGGGCCCCACGCTGGGCCGCCTGATATGGCGGGACGCGCTCAATGTTTCGCGCGCGCTCGACTCCCAGCGGGGCCGGTCGCTTTCTCTACGGCGCGAGCCGTTACCGGCCCCCGCGCTGGGCCGCCTGATATGGAGGGACGCGCTCAATGTTTCGCGCGCCGGGGCTGGCGGGGTTTGGTAGCGGAGCCCCCAAACCGTTGCGCCGCCTTTTACCGTGAAAGGCGCCATTAAGCCGCGCAAGCGATTGGAGCGGAATTTGGCCGCTTTAGCGGCCAAATTTTAGCGGAAAGCGCGGTTTTCGCCGCGTCCTGCGGCGAAAATGCGCCCGAATTTTGATTTATCGAATTCGAGTCTTGCATTATGAGAGGCGCCGTTATTTCGCCGTTAGGCGGGAACTCTGCCGGCGTGTGAACTTTCCGAAGCCGCGACCGTCTTGCGAAGAGCGAAAAATTTTTCTTGACAGGAGTCCGGTTCCGGCTGGATAATGAAAGTCAAGGATTGTTACCGGGCACCCAGTCGGGCATTACCTGTTGTTGAATCATGCCAAAAGGTGATGTAAAATGACAGGCCTTAGAAAATGTAATAACAATATAATTTTCGCTAAAGAAAACGGCCGTCAGGTTATAGCTTTGGGGAAAGGCTTGGGTTTCAATTTAAAACCGGGCGGCGAAGTAGATGTAAATCTTGTAGAAAAAGTTTTCGTCCCGCAGGAAACCCTCCAATTAAACCGTTTTTTGGACGTTTTAGCTGATTTACCCTACGAAAATGTAATACTGGCCGATAAAATAGTTGATTTAGGCAAAGAAAGGCTGGGCAAGGCGCTAAATCAAAGCATTGTAATAGCCCTGGCCGACCATTTGACTGTAGCCATTAACCGCCATAACGAGGCGCTGGAACTCCAGATGCCGTTAATTTTAGACTTCAAACACATATTCCCGCTTGAATTCGCCGTTGGTTGCGAGGCTCTTGATTTGATAAAGGCGGAGACCGGCATAGAATTTAATCAATCGGAAGCCGCGGCCATCACCCTTCATTTTATAAACGCTGAATTAGATTTTGGCGATATGCCGAACACGGTTAAAATGTCCAACATAATACAAAAATCCGTAAGCGTTGTGGAGAGTTACTACAAGACGGTGTTTAGCGAAGACGCGGTTGATTTTACCGGGTTTATCGCGCTTTTACGGAATATAGCGATACGTTTTATGAATCACAAAAACGAAACCCAGGGCGAAGACCTTGTTTTATACGATTTATTGCGCAAGCGTTACAATTACGCTTTTACCTGCGCGGAAAAGATAGCGGCGTTAATGGAGAAAGACGCCGGCTGGAAGATAACGATAAACGACATTTCTTTTTTGACGCTTTACATAGACAGGATCACCGCCAAAGGAAAATCCGGTTAAAGGGTTCCGGCGAGCGGTTTTTTTATAAAATTCTTGTTAAGGAGAGGTAAGATGGCTAAAGATTTTGCGAAAACCGCCCGCGGCGTGTTGGACGGCGTGGGCGGGAAAGAGAACATTAGAAGCGTAGTCCATTGCGCGACCCGCCTTAGGTTTACGCTTGCGGACCAAGCGAAAGCCGATGACGACGGGGTGAAGGCGGTGAGCGGCGTTGTAAGCGTCGTAAAAGCCGGCGGCCTGTACCAGGTTGTTATAGGCAACGACGTACACGAAGTTTTTGTGGAGCTGGAAAAACTCGGAGCGCCGACCGGAGCCGCCGTAACGGGGGGGGGGGGGGGCAAACAGAGCCTCGGCGACATGCTGATAGGCACAATCAGCGGGGTGTTTACGCCTATTTTGGCGGCTTTAATGGGCATAGGCATTATAAAAGGCCTGTTGGCGATACTTTCCGTGATCTTTCCGGGCTGGGCGGCCAGCGGGGATATGTCGTATACGGTGCTTAACGCCGCGGGCGACGCCTTAATGTACTTTCTGCCTGTTTTGGTGGCTTACACGGCGGCCGTACGTTTCGGGCTTGACCCGATAGTCGGCATGGTGATAGGGGCCGCTTTGGTGTATCCCAGCATTGTGGAGCAGTATCCTTTTGGGCCTTGGGGCGTTAAGGAATTTTTGGGCGCGCCCATTTTGGTTATGGTTAGGTACAGCGGCACCGTATTGCCTTCAATTTTTGCGGTGTACGGGGCGAGCATTCTGTACAAGCGTTTAAGAAAGACGCTTCCTTCGGCGGTGAAGAACTTTGTGGCGCCGTTTTTAACGCTTATTATAACGATACCGCTGATGTTTTTGATTATAGGGCCGGTTTTCGGCGTAGTAGGCCTTGGCATACAGAATTCCATTCGTTCTGTAGTCGCCATACAGTTCATAGGGCCGATAATACTGGGTCTTGTAATGGGCGCTTTTTGGCAGGTCTTGGTTATATTCGGTTTGCACTGGGCGCTTGTTCCTATAGGCATACAGGAAGCTACGATTCCAAACCCAATTTTTGCGGGCAACTATGTTTCATACATTTTTGCCTACAGCCAAATCGCCGTTATAGCCCAGGTGGGGGCCGTGTTCGCCATGGCTGTGCGCATTAAAAACAGCGAGCGCCGTTCGGCGGCTATGGCGGCGGGTTTGGGCGGCATATTCGGCATAACCGAGCCTATCATTTACGGCTTTACGCTGCCCAAAAAGAAGCCTTTTGCGCTTGCTTGTATATCGGGGGCCATATTCGGGGCTCTGGCGGGGCTTTTCGGCAGCTTCAACTCAGGCGGCTACGGCATAGCGGCGCAGATGGGCGCTATGGGCGTGTTCTCTTACCCAAGTTTGCTTTTGCCCGGTTTTAGCGGTTCCACAATGAACCTGCTGATAGGCCTGTTTATGGGCATTTTCGCGATGGTTCTAACCTTCATTTTGGTTTACGTAACCTACAAACCGGACGCCGCTGAACTAAAGACCGGGGATGCGGTGGTGATAGACGTTTCCAAAGTGGATCAAGCCAAGGCTAAAAAGATATACGCTCCGGTAAAGGGGCGCGTATTCCCAATAACCCATTCTGCGGACGCCGCGCATCAGCAGGAGACGCTTGGAAAAGGCGTATGCTTTATGCCGCTTGGCGGGAAGATTTTCGCTCCGTTCGACGGCAAAATAGACATGGTTTTCGACACCAAGCACGCCATAAACATCGTAGGGGAGGGGATTGAACTGCTGATACACTGCGGCATAGACACGGTGAAACTGGGCGGCAAAGGATTCACCGTACACGTTAAAGAAGGGGACGAGGTTAAAAAAGGCGCGTTGCTTTTTGAATACGACAAAGATGTAATAGCGCGGGCCGGTTACAGTCTGGAAACCCAGATGGTCGTCACCAACTCAGGCGATTACAAGGCGGTGACGCAGGCTAAAACAGGCGATTGCAATCCAGGCGATTTAATTTTGTACGTGGAATAAAAGTGATTTAAATCCCGGCTACGTGGTTTAACGCCGGGCGCCGGGGGTTTAATCCGGCGTCCGGCGCCGCGCATGGAGATGTATTTATTTGTTGCGTCCGGGTTTGGCCGCCTGAATTTTAGGTTCGTTGCGGCGTTTTTGTTTTGTTTTAGGAGAAATTATGAAAAAATCAACGGTGGTTTTCGCGATTGTTTCTTGTTTTACCGTTTTGTTAGCGGCGTCCGGTTGTTCCGCCGGCGGAAAGGCTGAAAAAACGGCTTCTTCCCCTAACGCGGAGGAACTTACAATTTATGTAGTGCGTCACGGGCAGACTATTTTCAACCTTATGGATAAAGTGCAGGGGATTTCGGACGGCGTTTTAACCAAAAAAGGGATAACCGGCGCCGTTAACATGGGCAAGGGCCTGCGCGGCGTCCAGTTTAACGCGGTGTATTCCAGCGATTTAAAGCGGGCTATAGAGACGGCCCGTCTTGCAATGGAGCAAAACCTCGCCACTAAACAATGGGCTATAGCCGAAAAAAAAGAACTGCGGGAAGTAAGTTTTGGGATTTTTGAAGGAGACCCGAACTGGGTTATGTACGCGGCTTTCGCCAAGCATTTGGGGCTTTCTTTGCCGGAAGACGCCAAGTCTATAGGGGCCGCCACCGCGCCGATAGTGAAATACTACAATTCCGATATGAAGAAGTTCTTAGAAGGGCTTGCGGATTTTAATAAAGAAATTGATTCGGTTTATAAAATTTCCGAGGACGCTTCCGAAGTTTACGCAAGGTTAAAAAAAGGGATGGACGAGATAACCGGCGAAAATCCAAACGGCGGCAATGTCATGCTTGTAGCGCACGGCCAGTCTATATCGTTCCTGCTCGCGGCCATAGGCGTTGAGGTTTCCGGGCAGTTGGGCAATTCCAGCGTAACAAAACTCGTTTACAACTACGCTTCTAAAACCTACGCCATAGACGGGCCCGTGGGAGACATGAGCTATGCGGAAGCGGGCGCGGCTTTGTAGCGTAGAGCCGGCTTTTAGGAGAGAGTCTCCGCCGTTCCGCTCAAGGCCGGAGCGCGCTTCCTGCGGGCGCGGCTAAAAGCGCTTTTGCGCGTAATTTAACAAGGTTTTACAGCCAGGCATGGCGGCTGGAGATTTAGCCGTGTTTGGTTTCTGTTTATTGAAGCGGTTCCAAAACCTCCAGTTTTGGGACTGGTTCTATTGATTTTC
>JAITER010000033.1 GCA_031281945.1 Spirochaetaceae bacterium
CCCCCCCCCCCCCCCCACTCATAACTTAATCTCCTTTTTTAAAAAATCAGCGCAGAATAATTTTTAGATAAAAACAATAATTCCAAACACAACATCAAATGTAAACAAAAATATCGCGAGATTCTTTTTTAATTACAAAGCCGCCAAAACAGCTTCTCCAATTTCTTTGGTTCCTGTAATTTTTTCTTTAACCGAAGAACCCCCTCTACCCGCTATATCTTTAGTGCGATAGCCCGCTTTAAGAACAGAACTTACCGCTTGCTCTATTTTTAAAGCCTCTGTTTCCAAACCGAATGAATAACGCAACATCATTGCGCCGGAAAGAATTGCGGCCAGGGGGTTGGCCAAATTTTTACCTGCTATATCTGGCGCTGAACCGTGTATAGGCTCATACATACCAGGCGGATACTTACAACCAGGTTCTTTTTGGCCTATGCTTGCGGAAGCCAGCATACCTATAGAACCGGAAATTACCGAAGCTTCATCACTTAAAATATCACCAAAAAGATTCGACGTAACTATAACGTCAAATTGGCCGGGCGCGCGAATCAATTGCATAGCGGCGTTATCCACATAAAGATAACTTGTTTCAATGTTTGGGTATTCTTTAGCCATTTCCTGCGTAATTTCTCGCCAAAATCTGGATGATTCAAGAACATTAGCTTTATCAACAAGGCAAAGCTTGCCGCGACGTTTAGCTGCGGCGTCGTAGGCGACACGCAAAACCCGTTCTATCTCGCTACGGCTATACTTTTCTGTGTCGTAAGCAAAATCTTCTGAACCGCTGACGTTAATTCCACGGCCTCTTTCCCCAAAATATATGCCGCCAGTAAGCTCCCTAACGATAAGTAAATCAAAACTTGCTTTTCCTTCGCTATTACCAGCCTTTAACACTTCGTCTTTTAATGGGCAGGCGTCTTTTAATTCCAGCAATAAATACGCCGGCCTTAAATTCGCAAACACGCCGAGACCCGCTCTTAAACCAAGCAAAGCGCGTTCGGGGCGTAGATTTCCAGGCAAATTTTCCCATTTAGGCCCGCCAACCGCGCCTAAAAGAAGCGCGTCGCAAGCTTTAGCTTTTTTAAGCACATCTTGCGGAAGAGGTTCTCCAGTTTGATCGATAGCGCAACCGCCCGCCTGTAATTCGGTCCATTTGAAAGTATGTCCTCCAGCTAAACCCGCTTTTTCAACTGATTTTACAGCCCAAGCCGTAACTTCCGGCCCAATCCCGTCTCCGCCTATCAGCGCAATGTTAAAATTCATTTTTACCTCAATATGTTAGCGTTATCGTTTTTATTCCAACGGGTTGCTATATCTAGCGCACTTTCGCTGGCTGTATTGCGCACATTTCTATCAGCTCCAAGCTCAAGTAAAAAGCTTATGGTTTCGGGGCGGCTCAAACGCGCCGCATAATGCAAAACAGTGTTTCCTTGCGAATCACGAGAAGATATGCCTTTACCGCCAAAAAGCGCCCGTACAGCCTCGCGGTCGTTGCTGGCAAGCACTATTTCCGCCGGCGTCTTCCCGTCTCTAGCTGTAGAAAAAACGTACGAACCTTCGTCTGTAAGAAAACGGGCGGCGACCCAATTTTTAGCGTTTACAGCGTAGCGTAACGGTGTTCTGCCCTCTCTATCCACCGCCGACACGCGGCCCACCCATGCGGCTATTTGTTCAACGTCTTGTTGAGAAACATTATATAATAAAGCTATATGCAACGGGGAACGTCCCTCATCGTCTGTTTGGTCTTTGCCTTTTTCCAATAAAGTAAGAGTCATCCTGCGAGACGTTTTCAAAGCTACCGTGAAAGGGCTTTGCCCATCGGCGTCCTGAGCGTATATTTGTGCGCTATTATCCAGCAAAAGGCCGACTAAATCGCTACGTTCCGCCTGAACAGCCACCAAAAGCGGCGTTTTACCTTCGTTACTGCGGGTGTTTATATCCGCGCCCGCTTGTATTAAATTAGAAGCGGAACGATGATTTCCCAAAATTACAGCCTGCATAAGGGCTGTATTGCCGTCGGCGTCGCGTAGTTCGGTGTTCGCCCCCGCCTGCAACAGCATAGTTTCAATATTAAACATTCCAAGCCGCACAGCCTCATGCAATGGGGTTACACCGTACAGGTTGTAGGCGTTTATATCTATAGCCGCAGTTATAAGCACAGCCGCCGCAGTTTGGGCGTTCCAACGCACAGCCGCATGAAGCGCGGAATTACCGAGGGTGTCGCGTCCGGCAAGGGATGCGCCCGCGGAAATTATAGCGCGAACAGTTGAAGCAGAATCGGCCTTAACCGCAATAAATAGCGGAGTTTCACCCGTTACGTTTTGGGCTTCAATATTTGCGCCCCTTGCGACAATCTCAGAAATAGCGGCGTCAAGACCCCAATGGGTAACATAATGCAAAATAGTGCTGCCAGTGCCGTCTCTCGCGGATAGCACTATGGGATTAAACATCCATTGCCGGTAACCGCCCTGTGAATAAAAAGTTAAATAAAGCGGACTTTCCCCTTTAGCGTTTTGCAAAAAAACGTCCGCCCCGCGGGAAAGCAACAGCTCGCCTGTAGCCGCGGCGTTTTGCCTAACAGCAAGATGTAAAGCGGTGTCGCCTTCGTGATTGCGAGCGTTAACCAATGCGTTTTTATCCAGAATTTTACGCACGGTGTCCACGTTTCCGTTCAGCCGGACAGTTACAAGGAGCGGCGTATTCCCGCTGTTATCCGCCCTTAAAACAGTCCGCTCGGTTATTAAAGCGTCCAGCGTGAGGTTGTTATCAGCAAGAGCGCGTTCAAACGGGGTGGAGCCGTTGTTCGCGGCCGCAAAAATGTCAGAATTATAATTAAGAAGCAATGGTATGAGTTCCACGGCTTTTTCTTCAACCGCCGTATAAAGCGGGGTTTTACCCTCAATGTTATGAACAGAAACATCCGCGCCGCCGCGCAACAATATTTCAATAACAGGGATTTCCCGGCGCAGTGAAATCACAACATGGAGCGGGGAATCCCCCCTGCCGTCCCTTAAATTCGGGTTTGCTTTGCTGCTTAAAAGCAATTCCAGCGCCTGTTGATGAGCGGAAGGTGGAATTGCAAGGTGCATGGGCGTATTACCTTGCCCGTCCTGACCGTTTACATCCGCGCCGGCGTTGATAAGCTGGCGCATAGTTTCGACGTCGCCAATTACAGCCGCTTCATGAAGAGGAGTTGTACCCACTGTATTTTTTATATTTACATCGGCCCGCCTTTCCAGCAAAAGGCGAGTCCAGCCGGAACGTTTTTCGCGTACGCTAAAATGAAGCGAAGAAACCCCATCCGGGCCTCTTAAATTAAAATTAAGAGAACGGACTGCGGGCGCAAAATATTGGTGTAATGGATCGCTTGAATTTCCACCGCCTTCCACCAGCAATTGTGAAACGCGGGCGTGGTTAAATGAGTCATATTGGGCGTAAGCAAGATCAAGCGGCGTTCTTCCGGCAGAATCGCGCACATTAACAATTCTTTGCTGTGTAAGCAAACTGCCAGAACCAAGTATTAAAGGAACCGCCAAAACGTTTCCATCTTCCGCAGCGAGATGCAATATGGTTTTCCCCTGCGCATCCGTTAAAAACATACTGGCGTCTGTAAGCAGAGCGCCAAGAAAAGAAGTGCTGTTTTCACGCAAAGCAATAATCGCGGGGCTCGCTCCGTCTGGGCCCGCATGATGTATGTCCGCTCCAGCCGCAACCAAAACACGGGCGGTAGAACCATCTACATAGCGGGCGCTAATGTTAAGCGGCGAATATTCATTTACATCAAAAGCGTCCGCCGCATTGCCAAGCCTGATAAAGAAATCAGCCAACTCGGCGTTGCGAGCTTCCGCGGCAAGATGAACAGGGTTTCTACCTTTTCCATCAACAGTATTAGGAGCAAAATTTTTCTGAACGTAAACGGCCTTTGCTTCTTCAAAATTACCTTTACGTATAAGATCTCCAACTTCATCTAGCGGGGTTAAGGTTTCTTCATCAATTTCTTGATCTGCTAAAGCCGGGGTTTTTGCCTCTTGTTTTGCCATGGCAAACAAGTTTGTTATGTTAAGAGTTAACAGAATAGACAATGCAAAAAAATATGTCTTTCTCATGAATCCCCCTGAAAACAAATTGCAACGCCGATTTAAAAATAAACCGCATCAATTTATAATATTATTTTGGGTATTTTGTACGATTATGGGAATAAAAGCAATGGGAATAAAATAGAGGTTTATCCTGCAAAGCAGGTTGTCATTACAACCCTTGCAAAAGCTTATCTGCCGTAGCGTTTATTACTACATCGGTAATATAATTGGGATCGTTAATTTTTTTCTTGAACTCAGCGACTTTATCCGCTCTAACATCAGGAGCGCCTTTGACAATATTAAGAATCCGCGTCAATTCAGCCCGCTCAAAACCTTCTTTGGAGATGCTAATGATGTCGCGTTCATTTGTTTCCGCCGGCCTGCCAACTTGCCCGGCTTCACGCCCAGGCGCAATTGGTTCTGATTGACCTATCCTTCCGATTGTCATACAAGCTCACCTCAATCCTATTGATGCGACACTCTCCGTCATCCGCACCTCTATTCATATCGGCAGAAATAGGCCAATTTTTTAGAAATTCCAGCCAGAGCTCCCCCAGCCAGACCCTCCCAAATCAATCTACTCGCCGTTTTATAACACAATACCGCAGACCCAAAACCTGCAATATTGAACGCGCATTTTATCACCTGCCGGAAATAAGAACAGTGAATTCACCCCGCTGTTTTTCGGCTTTAAGCAACAATCCGTAAACATCGCAAACAGAGCCTCTTAAATATTCCTCGTGGAGTTTAGTCATTTCTCTGCCCACGCAACAATATCGCCCCCCTCCCAGAAGCGACAAGTCTTCGAAAAGCTTAAGAACACGAAAAGGCGACTCGTATAAAACAAAAGCAGCGCCAAAATCTAAAAGTTCCAGCAACCGCGTCTTTCTGCGCCCCGCCCTTGGAGATAAAAAACCTTCAAAAACAACCGTTTTATCACGAACTCCCGCCGCGCTTATCAGCGTTGAAAAAGCGGAAGCTCCAGGAATGGGAACGACCGGATAACCCGCATCGCTTACCATGTTAGCCAGAACAGCACCTGGATCGCTTAAAGCAGGGGAGCCCGCATCTGAAACATAAGCAACGTTAAAACCAGAGCTCAATACTTCAATAACTTTACGCCCAGCCTGACTCTCGTTAGCCTGTCTACACGAAAGTAGTTTAACCGCAATCCCAAAATGTGTCAATAACGGGGCTGTACGGCGCGTATCTTCGCAAGCGATTAAAGCGGCGCTTTTGAGCGTTTCCAACGCCCGAAAACTTATATCGCCCAAATTACCTATCGGTGTAGCCACCATAAATAAAGACGCCGCCATTATTCCGCCGTATAAGCAGGCGCGGAATTGTCCGCCGCATGTAAATAATCACAATCTGGATTGATGCACAACTTATGATTGCCATTCCGTTTATCGTATTTTTCCACTAAAAACCAGCCGCATTTAGGACAATTTTGGTCGGGAAGCGGCTTAAAGTGGCTTAAAAAATCGCAATCCGGGTAATTTGTGCAACCGTAGAATTCTTTACCGCGTTTTTTCGCTTTACGCGCCACTATATCGCCGCCGCATTTCGGGCATTTGGCCAGAGGTATGGATTTCGCGTTTCTGCATTCGGGAAAGCCGGAACAGGCTAGAAAATAACCAAAACGGCCAAGTTTTTTAAGCATGGGCTTGCCGCATTTTTCACATACCTCATCTGTGGTTTCATCTATACGGCCTTTGTAGGATTCGGCGGTTTTTTCTACGGCGTCTACATTTTGTTTAAACGGCGTCCAGAATTCGCGTATCATGTCCGTCCAGTTGCGCCCGTCGCCTTCAACTTCGTCCAGTTTCGTTTCCATTCTCGCGGTAAAGTCTGTATTTACAATTACGCCGAATTTTTCTACTAAAAGATTTGAAATAAGCCTTCCAAGAGCTGTTGGGGCAAGCTGTTTATTCGCCCGTGTAACATAATACCGGTCTAAAAGCACTGAAATTATGGGAGCGTATGTAGAAGGGCGTCCTATACCGTTTTCTTCCAGCGTTTTTACTATGCTGGCGTCTGTATAACGCGGCGGCCCCTGCGTAAAGTGCTGTTCAGGTTCGAATTTTTGCGCCTGAACGGGGTCTCCCTGTTTAATGGCGGGAAACGCCTTGCCGCTTTCGTCTCTGGAAGCAAGCGTTTTAAAAACTTTGTAAAACCCCTTTTCCACAAAGCGCGTGCCGGAAACGCGAAAAATCGCGTCTCCGCCCTCAATATCGGCGCTAAGGGTAAGGGTTTTAGCGGGATTCATTTGACTTGCTGTAAACCGCTCCCAAATGATTGAATAAAGCCGCAGTTCATCCCGTGAAAGACTGTCTTTGATGCTTTCTGGAGTATAATTTATATAGGTGGGCCGTATCGCTTCGTGCGCGTCCTGGGCGGATTTTCCCGCCGAGTATCGCACCGGCTGCTCAGGGAAGTCGCCGGGATAATTTTTACTTAGCCAATCCCGGGCCTGATTTAAAGCAAGCTCCGAAATGCGCACCGAATCGGTGCGCATATATGTGATTAGGCCGACGCGGGAGGCCCCTATGTTGACCCCCTCATACAAATGCTGGGCTATCTGCATTGTTTTCCGGCTGGTAAACCCTAATCTGTTGGCCGCGGTTTGCTGAAGTTGCGATGTTGTAAAAGGAGGCTTTGGTTTAATTGTTTTTGCGGTTTCCCGTATTTCTTTTACAGTAAAATCAACGCCTTTTAACGCGGCTATTACTTCTTTGACGGAGGCTTCATTTTTAAGATCGCACTTTTCGCCCTTATAAAAAACCAATTGAGCCGTAAAAGCAGTTTTTTCCGCTTTAAAGTTAGCGGAAAGCTCCCAGTATTCTTCCGGCGTAAAGGCTTCGATTTCTTTTTCCCTGTCGCAAATAAGGCGTAGCGCTACAGACTGCACGCGGCCGGCGGAAAGACCGCCTTTTACTTTTTTCCAAAGTATAGGTGAAATACTGTAACCGACAAGCCTATCCAGAACACGGCGGGCTATTTGCGCATTTACTTTGGATATATCTATACCTGAAGGGTTTGCCACCGCTTCTTTTATAGCCTGAGGGGTTATTTCGTTAAAACTGATTCGGGAAATAGGCAGATCCTTGTTTTTTTCCGAAATAGCTCGATTTAAATGCCACGCTATAGCCTCGCCTTCCCTGTCGTTATCACTTGCAAGAAGGACGCCGTCGCTTTTTTTAGCGTTTACCTGTAATTCTTTTAGAACTTTGGCCCGCCCTCGCACCGTTATAAAAGTAGGTTCAAAATTATTTTCCGTATCAATAGCCATGCGGGATTTTGGCAAATCTATTATATGGCCCATTGACGCCAAAACGGTGTATTGGGATCCAAGATATTTTTCTATAGTTTTGGCTTTAGCGGGCGATTCCACTATAACTAAATATTTTTTTGAGGCGCTCTTTTTAGACGCAACAGTTTTTTTTACTGTAGATTTTTTTCCGGTTGTTTTCACCCGCGTTTCCATACGCAGGCTATTGTATTAAGAGCTGAAATTCCTGTACACTCCCCGCCGCAACTGGCTGTTTAATTCAAACTCAACGTCATTATTAAATGAGTTAAGGTTCTTAACGAACCGTCTCGCGATAAATTTCAGAATCAAGCATAGAAAGTATTAAAACAGTTCCTGATGGAACCCGGTAAGGAAAAGTGAATAGTCCGCCCGCATGGTTAAACGCGGCGAGTTCTTCACGCGAACCGCCGGGAAAAAGCGCCTCTAGTTTTGTTTCCACAGGAAAAGGATTTGGAGCCAATTCATATTCAAAAAGACCGAAAACTTCGCTTTCAAGCAAACTTGAAGGAGCGGGAGCGGCTATGGTTACCAGCACGGTTTTGCTTTTGGAGATGACGACGCCGGCGGCCGGATTCTGCGAAACAACAGTTTCGGCGGCGCCACGCCCGCCGTCACGCAACGAAAACACCGCCGTTACGCCGGATTTTTTGATTTCCGCGACAGCTTCCCGCAAACCAAGGCCGACAAGAGCCGGAACCGCCGCATCTTCGTCCTTTCCCCTGCTTACCACAAAACTGATCGCGATAGGGCCTGATATTCCCGTTCCAGAAGAAGGGCTTTGCTCCAGTATGGTTCCAGGCGATTTCGCTGAAATTTCGTACATTACGGGCTCTTTAATAGAAATAACAGGCGTTTCACCGCCGGAAGCATAAGTTTGTATTTCGGCGCGGACTTCCGTAAGATTGCGCCCGATATAGTTTTCTACACGGCTAATTTGTACACCCTGGCTTACAACCAAACGAATGCGGCGGCCGGCTTTTACAATAGCGCCGTGGCGGGGGTCTTGTTCCAGTATTTTATTTTTATCTAAAGCTGACTGAGAAAATCTAAGTTGAATTTGCGGATAAAGTTCTTTTTGCTGCATTTCCAAAAGGGCTTCAATGATATCTTTGCCTACAACATTTGGAACCATAGTTTGTTCCGGCCCGCGAACGGTTAAAAAAAACACAACCATCGCAACCGCCGCCGTGAAACCTAGCAAAACAAGAGCCGACAAAAAAAACGCGCCGATTTTATTCGCCGCTTTAATCTCGTCAAATTCATTCTTTATTCTTTTTATATTCATTTATCAACCTAATTTAGTTCCTATAAAATTTTTTGCGCCATTCAAAAAAGAATGAAAATCCAACGCTTTTTTTGTTTGATATTGCAAAACAGACGCGCAATACAACCCGCGGCCGCACTGTATAAAAACGCCGGTTTTACCCGCGCCCAAAACGGTTCCGGGCTCTTTACCGGCTTCCACTCCAAGTTGTGATGGAAAATACATTTTATCTGTTAAAAAAGTTCCTTCCAAGATATTGACGATTTGAGTTCCGCATTCCGTCCAGCAAAGCAGACCGGGCGAAAAAGCGCGTATTTGCGCGTCTATGGAAGCCGCGCTTTTATACCAATCTATACGGGCGCTCTGGCGGTTGAATTTTTCGCAAAACGTCGCTTTTGATTCATCCTGCGCCCGTCCCGCAAAATGAACAAAACCCGCTTCCGCAACTTTTTTAACCCAAGCGGCGAGCATAACGGAAGCTTTTTCCGCGACGACGGCCGATAGGCCGCCGCCTGTTTCTTCGCCTGTTAGCGGCCAGCATTCCTGCGCCAGGATTTCACCGGAATCGATTTCCTGGGCTATGCGTTGTATTGTAACGCCCGTTTCTTTATCCCGATTTAAAATCGCGGCTTCAATTGGCGATGGGCCGCGCCAGCGCGGCAGAAGCGAAGGATGTATATTGATTGCGCCGAGCGGGAAGACGGCGAGAAATTCCGGCGGAAAAATCACCCCGTAAGCGAAAGCAATTAAAATATCGTATTTTTTTTTCGCAATTTCAGCGATTTCTTCTGCGCTTATTTTATTGAATTTATGCACGTTAAAAGCCGGAAACCCCGCCTGTTCCAAAAGCGCGGAAAGTTTGTTCGCCTGCGCGCATACGGCGGAAGGCTTAAGTTCGCGCCGGCGTCCAACAATCGCATCCGGGTTGGTAAGGATTCCTGAGACGCGGCAAACGGCCCCGCCGCTTTCTATTTGTGATTCTACCAGCATGGCCAGAGACGGACTGGCGATTTCCGGCGTTCCGGCAAATAAAATACGCATCACATTAAAAACAATACAGCGCTAATTGTGAATAAGCCAGTAATTTATAAAAGGCGAACATAAAACCATTAAAGCCCAAACGCCTAATAATCCAAAAAAAACAACAGCGCGGAACAAACTAAAATAAAAAACAAAATTCCGCCTAAAACCAAATGGGAAATTCCGTTTTGTGAAGATTCGTTTTTACTGGGTTTAGTTTTTTTTGACGAATAACCGCATTTAGGGCAGCCGTCCGAAAAATCGGAAGCCGCTCCATAAAACCCGCATTTAGGACATTTTATTGACGAAAAAAAACGTCCGCATTTAGGGCATATATTCGCGTGCTTAAGGACTTCCGTACCGCAATTGTCACAAAAAAAACGGGAAGATTTCGCCGGCAAGTTTAACTTGCAACCTTTTCCGCGCCGCCGCAAACGCCAGAACCGGCCTTGGGACAGGAATCGCAGGGAGCGGCGGGTTTATCCGGCGAGGGTTTAACGCCGCCATCTTTTGCGGGCTTTGCGGCGGGAGCGGCTTTATCGGTAACATAAAATCCGCCGCCTTTAAAAATAATTCCGCCGCCGCCGTTAATTAAACGGCGCAATTCTTTTCCACATTCAGGACATTCTTTAAGCGGCTCGTCCGCCATTCTTTGGAAAATCTCGAAACGGTGATTACAACTTTTACATTCATATTCGTAGGTGGGCATATAAAAAAGATAATCAATTTGTTTTTTTTGAACAAGATAATGCGCTTCCATTTTTATACAATGCGGAAAGCCGCCCATTACAAAGCCTACGCAAAGCGCGGAATTTTAGACGCCGGCCTGGTTTTACGTTTTACCACGGCAACCCATGTAAAATACACCTTTCTGTTTAGATTTACACAAAAACAATTCTCTAGACCAAAAGTAGAATTCTATGGTATTTTAAAACGCTTATTCCCCGGTTGTGTAATGGTAGCACGGCAGACTCTGGATCTGCTTGTGGGGGTTCAAATCCTCCCTGGGGAAATTGGGGTTTGTCATGGCGCTTGGGTTGTAATGAAAAAAATCACACCGGCTATTTTCATGATTTGCATGGTCTTTGCATTGTTGGGTTGCGAATCAAAGATTGAAACCCCCCAATTGCCGGAAAAAGAAAACCCGGCTGGCGGCGTTAATTCAGTAATCTACATAGACGCGGAAAACGAACTTGATGAAACAGACGGCGTAACCGGCCCCGGCGTCTACCCGCTTGAATTTGAGGCGGCTTCGGAAGTTGAAATCAAAAACCTTCAAAACAAAGACGTCTACCTTGTTATGGTTAATTTTTCCGGCAGCCAGGCCAACGGCGGCAAAATCGTTGACTCATGGCTTAAAACCAGCGCTACAACAAATGAAGAGCAGTCCGCAAGCGTTAAAAACGCCGACACACCCGCGCAAAACGTTCAAAATGAAGTTACGCCAATTCGTTACGACAACATGGAAGCCGCTATGTTCAATCCTCCGCCAATTAAAAGGACGGGGACGGTTAACAACGCGCTCTCCAGCGTATCCATCAACGGAAAGCCTCAACAAAACACGGGTATAATATACATTCCGGGACAAACCTCAAGAACTTTTTGGATACGGCGAAAAAAAAACGAGGTATGGTATCAATTAAACGCGACATTGCGGGCGGCCAACGAATTTTGCCATGTTTGGGTCGCCGATGAAAACTTTGACGCCATGCCCGCCGCAAACAGTTCGATTAATGACAACAAAGTAAACGAAGACCAAGCCCTGGCGATTGCGCAAAAATTCGCGGATATTTACGAAAAAACAACCGGATTGTTCGGCTACGAATACGGCGGCGGGCCGGAAGGCGGGGGCGGCATAGACAATCTAAAAGAAGTGCAGATTTTTATTCACGACATATACGAAGACTTCACTCCAAGCCAAGTCGGCGGCACTATAGGCTATTTTTGGTCGAAAGATGAATACACGCAAGTGGAATTAGAGTCGATTGATTTACAAAGCCAATACAAATCGAATTATGCGGAAATGTTTTACATGGACGCGCATTTTTTAGACAGGTTCCCTGAAACAACGTATTCAACGCTGATTCACGAATTTCAGCACATGATACATTACAATCAAAAAAAACTTACGCACGGTTTAAATTCAAGCCTATGGTATAACGAAATGCTTTCCATGTTGGCGGAAGACGTTATTTGTGAATTTATAAACATTAAAACCACTTCCGAAGCGCACCCTATAAACGGGCGCATTCCATTGTTTTTGAGCTCATATAATACTTCCGCCCCAAGCGACTGGGTGAACAGCAGCAATTCCGACGAGCTTTATTCGTATTCCTCCGCATACGCATTCGGCGCCTACTTAGCCCGGAATTTCGGCGGAGCGGCGCTTATAAAAGAAATGATGAACAATAACGCCGTAGACGCCGCTTCTATAGAACAAGCCGTAAACAATCTGACGGGAGGAAAATGGACTTTCAAAAAATTGTTGCAAAAATACTCGGAAACTCTTGTTTACACAGGCGCGGCGACGCTAAACGCTTCATTTAACAAAACCGTAAAATCAGGAATCGGAAGCCTGGAATACACATTTCAGGGCTTCAATATTAATAATATAAAAAGATTAACAAAAAATGACAGAAACGGCTCCGGCGCGTATTTTTTCTCGCAAGAGGAAAATTGGAAGTTACAAAATAATACATTCATTTTATTTCATGAAACCGACTGGCGCGGCATTACAGGTTCATTAAACCTTAATTTAAAAAACATTCCAGGTGGAACAAAACTATATATTATGCTAAAAAAACATACATGAAAAAGACTATTTTTATTTTATTCGCTGTTTTACAATGCAGTCTTGTTTTCGGTCAAACAAACACATCCATTCCGTTAAACGACCCTGTTTATCAATTTTTAGAAATCTGCGAGCTTCGAGGCCTTTGCCAGCCCTTGCCAAAGGTAAAACCATATACACTAAAAACAATTCTTGGAGCGCTTACTCAAATAGAAAATGCGGACGGACGTTTTTTGCTCACACAAAATGAACGCATAATCATTCAAAGAGCGCGGGAAAGGCTAAATAACAAAAAAACCGGATTTAACCCCCAAAATGGGCTTTACCGGATAGAAACCAACAATCAAGAAGGATTGCGCATAAGCGCGGAAGCGGGCGTCGCGGCTGAAACAACCCTTTCCGGCGGTTTTTATTTAAAAGACAGCCTTTTTGGAAGCGGTTTTGAACCGGGCCTTGATTTTTGGCTTTCTTTTCATGTAGTGGGGGACATAGGCGATAATTTTTCATATTATATCGGAATTTCCGGCGGTTTGATGTATGCAAACCGGAATTATTTAGGTAAAAATTTTTTATATTACGACGGCTACGAAGAAGGGAAAAAAGATGAAACAAAAAATGTTTATACACAACCGCGCGCTTTTTTCCCGTACGGATACAAAGCAAAATGGGACGGCGTAGTTTGGGAAATACCGAATATAAACAACGCTGATTTTCTTGCCTGGCCTGTTGATTTTTCAATAGGATACGGCACAACTTCCGAGATTGCCGGAACCTTTCTTTCCGACTCGATTTTTTACAGAGTGGGGCGCCTTCCGCGTGAATACGGCGGAATATTTCACGGCTACAGCCTGGATTTGAACGCTGCGGCTCAACCTTTTTTTGGAGTTGATCTTACTATTTCACCTTTTAATTGGATCGCCATTTCAAGCTTGACCGGCGTTCTGGAATTTTACAGCGAAGAAGGCATAAAAGCTTCAGCTTACGGATTCCAAAATATGTATACAATTTCGCAAATAGAATTAATGTATAAAAACTATATACATTTTGGATTTGGAAGCGCTGTAGTTTGGCCCAAACGCTTTGAACTCGGCTACATATTGCCAATAATAGACAAACACTTTTATCAAATGGCTATAGGCGATTTTGACAACACCGCCGAATTTGCGAATCTAAAGTTACAGGCGCCGGGGGTGGGCGCTGTGTGGGCCTCGTTGTTTTTGGATGAAATAAATCCAGAACCAGGAATTTTTCAACTGGACAGGGCGCTTTACGCTTTTCAGTTTGGCGCTGTTGTAAACACGCCTTTTTTGCCTTTTGGAAAATTGGAGTTAAGCTACACAAAAATTGAGCCTTATGTTTACACTCATCCAAAAATAGAAACCCCGTGGTATTCCGACCGTCTTATGGAACAAGCTTTTTTAAATCACGGCGATATGCTGGGTTATTACCTAAAACCCAATTCGGACGAAATTAAAGCAAAAATTTCTTTTGCGCCAGCCGCAAGATTGCTGGCCAACGCCCAATACCAGTTAATCCGGCACGGCGCTGAATTCGGCGATTTACAGGTAGACGGCAGTTCGGGCCTTAGCGAGCTGGGAGACGACCGCAGTAAAGACCCGCACTACCGCAAATTCTTTTTAAGAGACGGCGCATACGAGTGGAATCACATAATAAAATTTGGCGTAAACTGGGAGGCGCCGCGCACGGCGATACAAATTTTCGCCGAAACTGGCGTTTCTATTCAATACTTTACCGCTATTACAGAAGGAAAACCCAACGACGGCAGCCCGCACCCTTACAAAATAAGTAAAACATATCCAAGCTCATCGGCTATTTTTCTTACGGCGGGCGTCCGTGTTTTTAACCGGTAGACAAGTACACGCATGGCATAAAGGCCGCAACAAAGCGGCTTATAACCATATACCGTTATCAAAAACGGCTTGTGCGCCTGTTTTGCAAACAAGCGGCCCTAACGCGCTTCAAACCAGGCCTGCTTTTGATAATGGAATTGCTCAACAACCCGGCTGGCCGCCTGCTAACCTGCAGGACTAAGCTTGCAAGTCTTGCGGTTTTTCCGGCTAAAGCCTTGCAAAACCGCATTTTTAGCGGAAGCTGGCTGAACCAAGACTGGGCTTTGGTAATCAAGCCTTAAGCTTGGGTTCAGCACAGCTCTAATGTTTTAACATAAAAGAAATCGCTAAAGTAAAAACATCGCATAACAGGCCGCGCAATTGTGGAAATTACTATATCACGCTGGTTTTTTTAAGAAATGTTTAACGGAAGACGCCGTCCAGGGAATCTCCGGCAAAGCAAAAACGGCTTTCCCTCTTTAAATTCTACGACTTTTTGTGTTAACATTTTATTTAAATGGGTGATAAAATTCCATCTGAACGCAAGAAAGCGTCTGCCTGTACTTTTTTTGATACCGTACAAAACATAACAGAAGCATATTTAACAAAAAGGGCGCGAAAAAAGCGTCTGCATAAAGAAAAACAAGCAAAAAAACACATCATAGTTGATTGGCTGGAAGCTTTTATATGGGCGGCGAGCGTTGTTTTGCTAATTAATCAATATTTTTTACAGGCGTATCAAATACCGTCCGGCTCCATGATAGACACTCTGCAAATTGGCGATCATGTTTTTGTAAACAAGCTTGTGTACGGACCTGAATTGCTTCCTGGAATAGGCAAAATAAAAAGCCCCATACAACCAAAACGGAATGACGTCATCATTTTTGAAAATCCGGCGTATATTTCAAACGGGCCTGTTTTTGATATAGCGCAACGCATCATATATATGTTAACAATGTCGCTTGTAGATATAGACAAAGACGAAAACGGAAAGCCCAAAGCTCATTTTTTGATTAAAAGAGCGGTGGGAACAGGCGGCGATCTTTTTATAAACAAAGACGGCGAAATGTTTATTAAATTTGCGGGTGAAACTCGTTTTGTAAGCGAGCGCGATTACAATAAAGCAAGAGGGTGGAACCATAATATTTCGCGCATGATTAACCCCGAAGACTATCCTTCGCTAAAGGCGGCGGCAAAAGCGGCGGCTTACTCTTACATAGGCGTTCAGGCGCCGGAGGAAACCACCGGAAAAGCGGCGGAAAACAGTCAGTGGATGCGCTTTGTAAACGACATAACCTTTGACGCGACATGGCTTTCGGTTTTACGAAACGCGTATCCGCACGATTCCCGTTATGCGTCATTATACGCCCGCAGAACAGCGGGCTGGTATGTTGGCGAAGGCCGCATACTGCCTTTGGGAGACAACCGCGACAACTCGCATGACGGCCGTTATTTTGGGGCGGTAAAAAAATCACGGGTTTTGGGGAAAGGAACATTTAAGCATTGGCCTATTTCTAGAATAGGCGTAATTAGGTAGCGCGATGTTTACAAGGTGGCGAAAATATTCATACACCGATCGGCGAATAGGCAATTTAAAAAAGCTAAAAGCGCTTTTGTGGGTTGGAATTTTTTTTTCAGCTTACGCAATAATCACTTCGTTTGTAATTATTTTATGTGATTTAGAAAACCAGTCCATGACGCCTGAATTTAAATCAGGCGAGCGTTTTACGTTTCTTTCATTCGGAATAAAAAGGGCTATTCCTCAACTTCCAATTCTAAATCCATTACCTTTGGAAAGAGGCGACGTCGTTTTAATAAAGATGAAATCACAGGAAAATCAAAGCTTTTTTTTGACTGTTGCGGACAAATTCTGCCGCTTTTTAACTTTTGGACGTTTAGGTTTGCATGAAGGAATTGAACGAAACTTTCTTAAACGGGTAATCGCGACGCCTGGCGATGAAATATCCATGAGCAATTTTGTTATGCGGGTAAAGCCCGCTAACGGCAGTTTTACATTTACCGAATTTGAATTATCAGAAAAATTATATACTATAAACATACCGGAAATTCCTCCGCTTTGGGATCAATCAATACCTTTTTCTGGAAACGTGGAACAAACCGTACTTGGCGAGGGAATGTATTACCTTCTTTCCGACAATCGCTCCAACACAAACGATTCACGCACGTGGGGGCCTGTTCATGCGCGCAATATAGCGGGAAAACTTCTATTCCGTTATTGGCCCATAATACGTTTTGGCAAGGTGTAATATGCCAAAAATTTGTTTAACTTTAACAGAAAAAACTTTAGCCGCCAATTTAGAAATTCTTGAAAAATACCGGAATAAAATTGATTTGGCCGATTTACGCGTCGATATGCTGGATCCAAACGAACGTTTTTTAATCCGGCGTTTCCCCGCTTTGGCAGGACTTCCGGTTATTCTTACGATACGAAGAAAACGCGATGGCGGGTTTTTCGCAGGCGGAGAAAGCGCTCGTATAGCATTAATAGCCAATGCGCTTGCTTACGCCAAAACGGACCGCCGCATGAATTTCGCATATATCGACATAGAAGAAGACCTGGAAATCCCAAACTTAGAAGAAGCCGCCCGCGCTTTTGGAACAGGGATAATACGTTCATTTTATTCCCAGGACGGCGAAATTCAAGATATGGTTTACAAGATTAAAGCGCTTTCTCATGTAGGAGACGAAATAATTAAGTGCGTAAGCACGCCAAAAACTCTTGACGACGTTCTTGTCATGTTTAAAGTGGGAAAAGAATTAAAAGATTATAATAAACTACTTATTTCTACCGGAAATCTTGGTTTATGCACAAAAATCCTTTCCAGAAAAATAGGCTCGCAGTGGACGTATGTTAACGCAAAAGAAGCTTCAATCACAGGAGAAGAGTGCCGCCCCAAGTTAGACCCAGAAATGTTATGCGATTTATACCGTTTTCGACAAATAACCGCAGACACTCCAGTATACGGTATTTTAGGACGCCCTTTAAATGGAGAATACTGGACGCAATTTTTTAATACGGCTTTTACAAGAGATAATATAGACGCAATTTATATGCCTTTCTCCTCAGAAACTCTGGATGCGTTTTTTCGTCTGGCTCCAGAAATAAACCTGCGCGGCGCTTCAATAGAAACACCCCACAAACAGGACGTTTTACGTTACTTAACATATAAAAGCGCGGAAGTTCAAAATTTAGAAGCCTGTAACACTATAGTCCAACGATATTCGGGTGAAGGCTGGGAGGGATTCAACACAGACGCTCACGCTTTTTCAACGTCAATATTGACTTTTTTGGGTATAAAAAATTTTAGGGGAATGCGAATAACAATAATTGGAGCGGACAGCACGGCCAAAGCGATTGCGTACCAAGTATGGCGGCAAAATGGTAAAGCGTTAATTATAAACCGTAGCGAAAGCCGCGCAACCGAATTAGCCGGGGTTTTCCATTTTAAAGCTGGCGGAATAGATGAGCGTTCACGCAAACTTATTAAAAAATATTCAGATTTAATAATTAACACGACTAGTTTAGACATGGATGCAGACGCCTACGAAGATCCTCTCGATATATACCAGTTCCGGGGGCATGAAACCCTTATGGATCTTACATACAAAGAAGAAGAGACGCCGATTTTAAAACGCGCGGCTTCTGTAGGGTGCGCCACTATTAACGGCTACGATATGTTGTTACGAAAAGCTAAATATCAGTTTAAATGTTTTTTTGGCGTTGATTATAACGAGGTGTAACAAATGCTTGACTACCTTATTACAAACGCAAAAATCGCAGACGGCGCCGGGATTAAAGAAAACATTTCCGTGCTTGGAATCAAAAATGGATCCATAGCTTATCTTGGCGCTCAAAATGACGTCCCGCCTCAAACAAAACAGACGTTGGATGTTTGCGGCGCCCTGCTTACACCAGGCGTCATTGATGTACACGCCCACAGCGATTCCAACATATCTTGCGCGGAAAACCTCTTGGCGCAAGGAGTAACCACTTGTTTAAGCGGAAACTGCGGCCTTTCCCCGCAAATTGATTTTACCCTTTGCAGGTCCAAATTTGAAGAACAAGGCTACCCTATCAACCAGGCGGAACAAATAGGCCATAGTTCGCTACGCCTAGCGGTAGGTGTGAATAATTTTTATGCGGCGGCGAATTCAGCGCAAATAAAAGCTATGCAAGAACTTACACGTAAAGCTTTTGACTATGGGGCCGCCGGACTCTCTTTCGGCCTAGAATACGATCCAGGTTCCACAAAAGATGAAGTTATAACATTAGCTAAAACCGCTGTTTCTTGTTGCAAGAACCATTTCCCGCCTCTAGTTACAATTCACGCCCGCAATGTA
Source organism: Spirochaetaceae bacterium (assembly GCA_031281945.1). Classification (GTDB taxonomy): domain Bacteria; phylum Spirochaetota; class Spirochaetia; order Treponematales; family Breznakiellaceae; genus JAIROZ01. Next base: position 18,680 of record JAITER010000033.1, read on the forward strand.
GACAAATCGAACGACGCTTCAATTCTGGAAGCTGTAAATATAGCCGAAGAAACCGGTGCGCGGCTTATTATTTCACACCTTGTTTATATGTGGAATGGAGACGGTCTAAAAAGAACTATTGACATAATAGCGGCGGCCCGTAAACGCGGTTTAGACGTTTGGGCTGATAGCGGTATGTGGACGGCCTACTCTACAACCTGCGGAAGCGCGGTTTTTGACGAACAAGAATTTATACGCAAAGGTTACGATTTTAACAAAGTTCTGGCGGCTACGGGAAAATACGCCGGAAAATTTTTAAATTTGGAACAATATCGTGAAATACGCAATAATTCGCCAAAAGATTGTTTTATTTATGATCCAGGCTCTGCTTCCGATATTTGGACGGCTTTTTCACTGGAAGATGTTATGGTTTCCACAGACGCCGCGCCCAACAAAGAAGGTCAAGGGCACCCGCAAAATATCGCCACTTTCCCTTATTTCTTCCGTGTAATGGCGAAGGGAGGGGCTTTAAACACAAACGCCGCCAAAAATACGGAAGCAGATTCAAGCGCCGCTTTTGCGCCTTATCAGTTTAGTATTTGCGAAGCGTTGCGGCGCACATCTTTATTGCCGGCAAAAGCGCTAAATCTTACACAAAAAGGCCTTATTAAAATTGGCATGGATGCGGATATAGCCGTTTTTAACTGGAATGAACTTTGCGAAAAAGCCAGTTTCCCAGGTATAGGAGACCCAAACAAACCAAACATTGGGGTTATGCACGTTTTTGTAAACGGAGTCCTAAGCTGGACTAACCAAAAACGCATAAAAGGAGTAATGGCTGGAAAATGGCTTTAGGATTTTTATATAAAGGCAATTTTAAGGCTTCATCTTGCAAAAGGCTAAAAAAAGCCCTTTTTGTACATCCAGTTAGAATGCGTATATAGATTTATTAAAAATATGGAATATTTGCTTTACAATAAGCCTTGTGGAGTAACTTCTTTTGATGCGCTTTACCCAATTAAAAAAGCGTTAAAAACGTCCAAAGTAGGCCATACAGGTACATTAGATAAATTTGCTTGCGGTCTGCTTATAATTCTTAAAGGCAGGGCTCTAAAACTAAGCCGTTTTTTTACTCATTGCGATAAAAAATACGAAGCGGAAGTTTATTTTGGCGCGGAAACAGATACACTAGACCCAGAAGGCGTAATTATAGCCAGGGCCCCGCCGCCTTCGCGCGAAGATCTAGAAAAAGCCATAAAACAGCATTGCGGAAAAATTATGCAAAAGCCGCCGGCATATTCAGCAATACACATAAATGGAAAACGCGCACATAGCCTAGCCCGCTCCGGCCTGGCTCAAGAGATGGTTATTCCAGCAAGGGCTGTAACCATACACGATATAAAATTAATTTCTTACGATAAGATTCAAACAGAAACAGTCGAGCAGGGAAAAGTCGCAAAAATATTTGTACATTGTTCATCTGGCACATATATAAGATCTTTAATGCGTGATATAGCCATTGAGTCTGATTCCCGTTCACATCTTAAAGCCTTGCGAAGAATAGCAGTCGCGGATTTTAATGTAGCCGAAGCCGCCGATTGCGCAACCCCCGCGGATTTTATATCAGCATTTACCCCTATAGACAGAGCTTGTTTTAGCCGCCTTGGAATTCCGCTTCTGGATGTAGACGCAACAACCGCAAAAAGCCTTTCTAACGGTCGCGCATTAAACGCCCTTTTCGCCGAAAATTTCTTTCCTCCATCCAGAGATGTTGCAACTTTATTTTATGGTCAAAAACTAATCGCAGTATTAGAAAAAGAAAAAAACTGTTGGAAATATGGTTTTGTAAACAACGATTGTTAATACGCCGTTAATTTATACAAAATGTTTTACAATTCTGTTTTCTTGAAGCCCGCTTAACGAAGCCACCACAAACGAACCAAAAGCGGCTATCATAACATCTAAAAAAGTTCCTAAGGCGACAAGAAAAAAAGCTATAGGTTTAAGAATAAGATACCCATTGTTAAAACCATTGCCATAGGCCGCACAAAGACTGGCCAAACAAACAAATGCGGCGTTTCCACTGTGTTGGCCCAGCAAAAATGTTAACAGCAAAGCGCTCACTATAATTCCAGCCACATCATTTATAGACATACCCAAACTTGAATACGATTTAATAATAACGATAAGAGCTACAGTAGCCACCATAGAACTGCCGCTTCTACCAAATGTAGAAAACAAAGTAACTGTAATAGAAGAACTACAACGTTTTATTCCCAAATTATTTTTTGTACTGTACAACAACACGGGCAAACTAAAGTTTATATCTCCCGAAAAAAATGATGATATAGCTGGCGCTAAAGAGCCGTACAAAACAACCCACGGATTTTGCTTTTTGTTTCCAAAGAGGTAAAGCATTGCGGGAAGGATTAAAAGGCCTAAAACAAGGCTAAAAATCAATAACAAAAGGATTATAGCTTTAAACGGGCCCTGGTCTATCGCGTTACGGTACTGAATGGCCCAATATGCGGATATTACAATGATAACAACGCCTAATATTTCAGAAAAAAACGCTGTGATATGAAAAAATATACGTGAAAAAGAATCAACTAAATTAATAATAGATTTGGAAAAATGATTATCGTAAGTTAAGCCTATAGCCATAAAAAACGCGCATATCATAAGCGGAAAAACAAACAGTCTTTCCGCAGTAAACACAGACAGCATATTTGACGGGAATAAGTTTAGCAAAAAGAATTCCGCTTTTAATGGCGTAATTTCCATTTGCTCTTCCATGACAATTGGAACACGTTCTGGAGGGAAAATAAAAGTAACGGCCACACCTATTGATATTACTAAAACAGAAGCGGCTATCATTACAAAAAATGTTCTTGCTATAAGAGGCCAAAACTTTCCCAAAGACCGCAATTTATATATGCTTATTGTAAGGCCAAAAAATAGTAGCGGTATTGTAGTGTAGCGGCCTATATTCAAAGCTATATCATGCGCCGTCTCAATTATTTTAGTCGCAAAAAACGGAGCGTCTTTAGGCAAAATAAATGTTAAAACAACTCCTAAAATCGAGCCTATAAGTAATTTTACCCAGACTTTCATACGGCGGCTTCGGCTTTTTCCTTTTCTTTTTTAAGGGGTCTAATGTATTTATCCCAGAACAACGTCCAACCACAAGCTATAAAAATCGTTGAATAAACGCCGGAAGTCATTCCCACCAATAAAGCGAGCGCAAAATCTTTCATGTTATTATGCTCAGAAAATATAAATCTAAGCTTATCGGAAAAACCAATACTATCCTGGTAGAGCGCCTGTGTTGTAAATATATAAAGAGACAGAACAGCAAACATGGTGGTAAGAGTCGTTATAATTGTACGGCCTAAAGTTTCACTTATAGCTCTATCCAGTAAATTTTTAAAAGAAATTTCCTGGTATAACAATCTTGTTTCCCGCACGCGATCAAAAATAACTATCGTATCATTTATGGAATAACCCAAGATTGTAAGTATTGCGGCTATAGTTGTTGTATTGAATTCCATACCCGTCCAGGAAATAAAGGCCGTCATAATAAGAGCGTCATGTATTATCGCAAGAACAGCCCCAATAGCAAATTGCGGCTTAAACCGGAATGACGAATAGAATAGAATCAACAACAATGTTAATGCAAGCAGAACGCCTGTCTGACTTGTAAGCTGTTTTGAAAAACGGCTGCCCACAAAATCACTTCGAATTATCGCTATGCCGTCTTTCCCAAAAGCTTCTTCCAGTAAAGTCATCACGGTTTCATTCAACGAAGCTTCAACAATCTCAACAGACGACATATCCGCAACTACCTCATCTTCACTAGCAACAGCCTCTTTATTCGCTTCTTCCGTTATGGTGGAAACTTCGCCGCCAGAATCTTCAGCCGGCTTTTCCGCCAACACTCCATCGGCAAAAGCCGTTTCTTCATATTCATCCAGAATTTCAACATCGGGAGCGGCCGTTTCTCCATCTGAAGAGCTCGTGTTTTCGGCGTCAATACGTATAAGGAAACGGCGTTCATTTGCGTTGCCTAAAATTTGAATAGACGCTACGTCTATGGAGTAAAGAGCTTCGCGCATTTCTTCAATTTTAATTGGCGCGGCCTCTGGTTCAAGGTAATGAACAATAAAAGGCTCAACGCCTAATTCCGGCGTTCCCTGGGCGCTTTGCAAAAAATACTCGCAACGTAAAGAAGGATCCGCCCGCAAATCAACAGAAAGTCCGTCAACAGTTTCAAGCATAGCTTTTGTAATTTCACTTAAAGTGCGGTATTGCGAAAAAAGAAACGTATACGTCGCTCCTTCAACATCCGCGCCCGAAACCACAATACTAATACCTGATTTGGAAAAATTTGCCGTAGCATCGCCCTTACCGGAATAACCAATCGCAAATGCGGAAGGAGCAATCTGCACTTCCTGAATAAATCCGGCTTGAAAATCAACGCCCAAACTAAAGCCGCCTTTTACAATATAATTTACAAGCCCGGCGACTATTAAAACAACAGAAACTATCACAGCGGGAACAAAAGCGCGCGAAAAATGAATTATTTTTTTCATCCCCTAATCCTCCAACTAACGGAGAGAGTTTTGCTTTTTAATACGTCCGTTCCAAAATCAAAAATAAGGCGCGAGACAAAAAGAGAGGTGAAAACCGATGAAAAAACGCCTATAGCCAAACTAACCGCAAACCCTTGAATAGGGCCGGAACCAAGCTGGGAAAGGAAAAGCGCGGCGATAAATGTAGTTATATTCGCGTCCATTACAGCCCAAAAAGCTTTACTAAATCCAAATTCTATCGCGGATTTACGGCCTTTACCCAGCCGCAATTCCTCTTTCATGCGCTCAAAAACAATTACGCTGGCGTCAACAGCCATTCCTATTGTAAGAATAAAACCGGCTATGCTGGGCAAAGTAAGCGTAAAATTAAAGGCTGAAAGTATACTAAACATAATATATATATTAAGAATTTGCGCCAAAACAGCATTTATTCCGGCGCTTTTATAGAATACCAGCATAAAAATAAAAACAAAAATCAGGCCGCCGCACAGGGCCCACAAACCTTGTTTTATGGTGTCGGCGCCTAGAGAAGGCCCTATACTTTGCTGATTTACTATTTCCAGTTCTACCGGCAACGCCGCGGAACGCAAAATAAGAGCGATATTGCTAGATTCTTCCATGCTAAATCCGGTGAGCCGCCCCGAATCGCGTATAGCGCTTTGTATTGTAGCCACAGAACGCACCTTATCATCCAAAACCGTGGCTAGCGGTTTACGTAAATTGTTTGAAGTAAGATTATAAAAAACATCCGCCCCTTCCGCAGTAAGTTCGAAAGTTACTTCCGGTTTGCCGTCTATATTATCACGCGAAACAGTGGCGTTTTTAATATGATTTCCATCCAGTCCAATTTCTTTTTTTAACGCAACCCAAGCGTCCCTGCCTGTTTTTTGCTCATCCAGTCCGTAACGATCTTTTGTATAAACACCCCGCACAACACAATCATCTGGAATGATTGACGGGTTTACGAGAGAACCGTCTTCGTTAAACGTTGTATCAGGATGGTTTGCATAGTACTGAAAAAACGCCTCTGTAGCTTCTTGATCAACCATGTGAAAGGCCAATCCGCCTTTACCCATAATAATTGAATTTATGCGCTCCGGATCCGCCGTTCCAGGAATTTCTATATATATTTGACCGTCGCCCTGCCTACGTATAACAGGCTCTGTAAGGCCAAAACGGTCGATGCGCCCGTTAAGCACCTCTAAAGCCTGGTCCAAGGCAAGCCTGCGGTCTTCTTCTGTTAAAGTACGCCCCAACTTTCTGGCGTAGGAGTCCATATCCGCCTGCAAAATAATAGAAAGGCCGCCCGATAGGTCTAAACCCAATTGAACCGCATTTTTTTGCAGGTCTTTTAAATCAAAAAGACGTTGCCGGTAGCGGCCTTCTATCGCGTCTAGGGCTTCCCGTTTGTCGTAAAAAACCCTTAAAACAGAAGCCGCATCCCAAACCGCCGGGTTTTCCGCTTTTTCACGAGCGTTAATTTTTTTCGCTTCATTTATTAAAAAGTTAAGATTCTCTGGAACAGGCTCTCCGGCGCGAGCCGCCGCTATTAATTTTTGAATGTCATAAGAAGCCGTTCTTGACGCATAACTTTTAATTTGTTCACGAGAGGCGAGGGCTAACTGCTTATCTTGCGCGGGGGTGAAAAAATACCACTCAACCGTGCTTGAAAGAAAAACAGCGCAGATGCTTATAACCAAAATGATGACCGCCAATCTGTAGCGTTTGCTCATGTTGAAATCTCTCCTGTACGAGGCGCACCGCGATTACGGCTGTACAGCGCCTTGCCTTAAAAAGACGCATGACAGAAATTCTATTCCGCCGTTTGGCAAAACCGGTAAAAGTTTTTACGTTGGGTTTAAAAAACCGCAAAAAGGCCGCGCCCGTATGAAGCCCAGCCCCGCCTTTTTACTAATGATAATACAAACAACCCCGCGCGCCAGCCGCTTACTCCGTCTTTTCTTTATTTTCTATAGCCTTATCCTGCTTATCCTCAGGTTTTTCTTCCACTTGCTTGGCCGGATCCAACACGCTGGAAATAGCGCTGCGAAGGAATTCTATTTTAACGTCGTCGTCTACTTTTATAACAACAGTTTTTTCTTTTACATTTTGAATAGTCCCGTAAACACCGCCTATTGTTACCACTTTATCGCCTTTTTTAAGGGCTTCTAGCATTTTTTGGGTTTCTTTTTGTTTTTTATTTTGCGGACGGATTATTAAAAAATAAAAAATTGCAATAATTAAAACAAAAGGCAAAAACGACATAAGGCCTTGTCCAAACCCTCCGGATGGGATTTGGGCGTCTGCGGGAGGTTGAGCTCCGCCAAAAAGCAACTGTAATGATAAAAAATTCATTTTGGAACTTCCTTTTTTACTAGATTTCGATTAGAATACAATGAATGGGAGTGGGTTACAATACCCGCATTATGTTTTACAACACAATATGCGGCGAAACCTTTTTAAGGAGTTTTTATGGACGATGAATTAAAAGCGTTAAATTTTCATATTGTGCATGTAGGCATGAACGCCAAAGATATGCCTTCGGCGGAAGCTGCGGCAAACGATTTTTTCGCGGCGTTTGGTTTTTCACCGGACAAAAGATCCGCAAGCGTTTTTGCCGGGCCCCAAATAGAGATTATGAGCGGCGTTGCTGGAACTGGAACGCATGGGCATCTTGCGTTGGGAACTTCTAACATCGAAAAAGCCGCTGAATATCTTAAAAAGAAAGGTTACGCTTTTAAAGCAGGCTCCGAAAAGTACAAAGACAAAAAAATGATAGCGGTTTATTTAGAAAAAGAGTTTTCCGGTTTCGCCGTACATCTTTTACAGTGTTAAAACAAGAATTAGCCGCAATTTTTGCGGAGCGGGCCGTACAAAGTTTTACGCAACTATAAAACCGAACAAATCGTCCAAAACAAGCGCCCTGTTTTTTATTGAACGCTTTTGATGAAAATTGCGGAATAAAACGTATACTTTTTGGCGCCAGCAGACATTTATAGAAAAATTAAAACGAAAAGCGCAAGCGCCTTCTGCGTTAAACAGTTGGCGAATAACAGTACGATCTTAATTATTAAGATCCGCAATGCGAAAACATTTAAGGCCGTATTGCGGAATATGCGCGTCTTAACGGGCGTTCGCTGGAATAAGCCTTGTGTTTATCCGGTTTGTTTTTGGAGTTTTTATGAAAGTAGGAGTCGTTGAAAAACCAGGCGTTCTTAAAATAGAAGAACGGGAAGAACCTAAACTTATTCAAAAAACGGATGTGCTTATATCCGTAAAACGTGTAGGCGTTTGCGGGAGCGATATACACATATTTCACGGGAAAAACCCGTTTGCGGTTTACCCGCGTGTTTGGGGTCATGAATTTACGGGAGAAGTAATCGCGGCGGGTTCCAGCGTAACAAAAGTAAAAACAGGCGACCATGTTGTTGTTGAACCTATTATTTCGTGCGGAAGTTGTTACGCCTGCCGTCAAAACCGCCCAAACGTTTGTGAAAAACTACAAGTAATGGGCGTTCATATCGATGGGGGGTGTCAAGAAAAATTCATCGCGCCGGAATCAAATGTACATCTTTTACCAAAAGAACTTCCCTGGGAAGAAGCTTGTTTGGTTGAGCCTTTTACCATAGGAGCTCAAGCGGCTTACCGTGGAAATATACAGCCAGGGGATTTTGTATTGGTTATGGGCGCGGGAACGATAGGGCTTACTGTGGCGCAAATGGCAAAGCTTGCCGGCGCAATTGTAATGATTTCGGACGTTGTGGAATCAAAACTGAATTACGCGAAAGAACGCGGCGCAGACTATATTATAAACGCCGCAAAAGAAAACGTGATGGAAAAAGTTAAAGAGATAACCGGTGGAACAGGCGCAAACGTTACGGTGGACGCGGTTTGTAATAAAAAAAGTTTTGAAGACGCAATTCTTTTAACATCTACCGCGGGCCGGGTTGTAGAATTAAGCTTTAACGAAATTCCTAGCGAAATCGCCCCTGTAAATATAATTAAAAAAGAGATAACCGTATGCGGCTCCCGTTTGCAAACACACCGGTTTCCTGTAGTTGTTGACGCTATACAACAGGGGAAGTTACCGTTAAAAGGGTTCGTTACAAAAACGTATCCGTTCCGGGACATGATTGAAGCGTTTGATTTTGTAGATAAAAACAATGCGTCTGTACGCAAAATTCTTATTTCTTTTGAATAAAAAAGCCCTTGAAAGCCGCGCTGGTTTTCAGGGGCTTTTTTACGGGCGCCTCAACATAAAATAATAAAAAACCCGGAAAATCCGGTTAATATATTTGGCTTGGAATCAGAGCGGATGGTTTTGTTGCAAATTCAATTTGTAAAACCAACATTTGTTTATCATGCGGCGGACGCTTTAATCATGGTTAAGAAAGGCGGAAATGCGATAAAACCTTTGCCTGAATGTTCTTGCGCCAAACACGACACAAGGAGACTTATATGCTTATTATAAACAAAAAGAATGTTATTAAACACAAGGCGGATTTTGAAAAAGCCGGCGTTAAAACCGGAAACATCGATATCGACGCGCTGGCGACCCGGACTGCTGAAAATCCTCGCTGGGTTCATTTTGGAGCCGGCAATCTGTTTAAAGCTTACCATGCGGTTTTAGCCCAGCGCCTTATCGAAGACGGACTTATGGACACTGGAATTATCGCGCTTGTTCCTAACGATTTTTCCAGCATAGAAAAATTATACACAAAAAATGACAATCTTTTTTTACAGGTTGTAATGAAGGCTAACGGCGCGTTGGATAAACGCATTATTGCCGCAGCCACCCACTTTGTAGCCGCTAATCCGGCTGATTCAAAAGCGTGGAATTTTATAAAAACCGTTTTTGCTAAACCATCTTTGCAGATGGTGACAATAACCATAACAGAAAAAGGACACGACCTAAAAACCATGGACGGCGCTTTTAAGCCGGAAATATTAAAAGAATTTGACGACGGTCCAAACGCTCCTTTACACGCGATGACAAAGCTAACTTCTCTACTTTGGGAACGCTATACAAAATGCGCACAGCCAATAGCCGTTTTAAGCACCGACAATTTTTCGCATAACGGCGACAAGCTTAAAAACGCAATACTTGTAGTGGCAAAGGAATGGGAAAATCGAGGCAAAACAGACGCCGGTTTTACCGCCTATCTTTCCGACCCTCAAAAAGTTTCTTTCCCTCTTTCCATGATAGACAAAATTACTCCTTACGCTTCCGAAACAGTCCAAAAACAGCTCAAAAAAGACGGCTTGGATGGCATGGACATTGTAAAATCACCCCACGGTTCCTCTACGGCGCTTTTTGTAAATACAGAAGAGGCGGAATACCTTGTTGTTGAAGATAATTTTCCAAATGGAAGGCCTCCGCTTGAAAAAGCGGGAGTTTATTTTACAACACGCGAAAAGGTGGATATGGTAGAACGAATGAAAGTTTGCACTTGCTTAAATCCTCTGCACACCGCCCTTGCTATCTTCGGATGCCTGCTTGGTTACACGTCAATTTCCGCGGAAATGAGAGACAAAGACCTTACATCCCTTGTTCATAATATTGGGTATGACGAAGGTATGCAGGTAGTTACCGATCCTGGAATTATTAAACCGTCTCAATTTATTCACGAAGTTTTAACAGTGCGACTGCCAAACCCAAACATTCCAGATACGCCTCAACGTATTGCAACGGACACATCACAAAAAATGGCCATACGTTTTGGCGAAACTATAAAAGCGTACAAAGACAGCTCCTCTCTTAACATTTCAAACCTAAAATTAATTCCCATGGTTATAGCCGCTTGGTGCCGTTACCTTTTAGGTATAGATGACGAAGGAAACGCATTTACCATAAGTCCCGACCCGTTGCTTTCAGAATTAAAAGAAAAACTTAGCGGAATCACGCTAGGAAGCACGGAAGGCGTAGAAGGAAAATTAAAGCCGATTCTTTCCAACGAAAATATTTTTGGAGTTGATTTGTACAAGGCTGGTATAGGCGAAAAAATAGAAAATTATTTTAAACAATTTCTGGAACGCCCAGGAGCCGTTCGCGAAACGCTTCATGAAAATGTAATCTAAAAACCGTCTTGCCAATAAAGCGCCGGTTTGGGGCTTAAAACAGCCCAAACCGGCGCTTTAACCTTGCTTGTAGATAATCTTTCCACCCAAGCTCAACATATCGCCATTGATTAGACGCCGAAATTATTCAAAAACACGCAAAAATTTCGTATCCCGCTTTTAAAAAGAGCTTTTAAAAATCATGTCCGCATTCTTTGTAAATTCGAATCCAAAAATTGACGAAACGCTTTAAGATCTTCCCAGGCAGGGCGTTTCCAAGCTTCATTTCTAAGAAGGGCGCTCGGATGATATATTGCGAATAAGGGTATTTTTAAAACCAATTCACCCATTTTTAAGGAATATTCCATTTGCTTGCCTCCACGCATAGCGGACATTGGCGCGTTTGTTTGTAGTAAAGTTTGCGCCGAAACACGCCCGGCGCAAAGTATAGCCGCCGGCCTTAACAAATAGATTTGGCTTTCTAAAAAATGAATGCAAGCCGCCCTCTCGTCCGGTTCCGGATCGCGGTTGCCTGGAGGCCGGCATTTTAAAATGTTCGCAATAAAACAATTTGTTTCCCGTGATAAATTTACAGCCGAAAGCATTTTATCCAATAGTTTTCCAGCCGCCCCCACAAAAGGCCTGCCCTGCGCATCCTCGTCCGCGCCGGGCGCCTCTCCAATCACAATAACCATCGGGTTTTTTACGCCTTCTCCAGGAACAGTATTTTTTCGAAGCTCGCTAAGTTTACAATTACGGCACCGGGTTATAGCGGCGGCGATGTTTTCTATGGTTTCTATGGCTTCTCTTTTATGTTCAGTCCTGTAGCCGCAAGAAAGATAATCCTGGGCTGTATCCAAAAAAGATCTTATTACAGCTTTTTCGGTTGCGTTCATATTTTTTATTTTATAAAGAAAATAAAAATTTAACCACTACTTTTATTAGAGTTGTTCGGAAACTTCAGTTTTCGCGAGCCGGGCCAAGCATAGCCGTGCTTGGCCCGGCCAACAACAAAGCGCGGTTTTACGCAATATGGGATAATACCAGGCAACGTAAAATACGCCATAATTGACATTTTTTGTCATTTTATGTTAACCTAAAAAAAGAATAAACGTTGAATTACAAAGGTTTGTTCTTGTATTAGCCGCTGTAGCTCAGTTGGTAGAGCAAAGGACTGAAAATCCTTGTGTGAAGAGTTCGATTCTCTTTGGCGGCATAACTTGTTTTACAATTTTTTTCAAAGCATACAAAAATATAATTAATTTAAAATCTTAATATAGACACTAAATTTGTATTTATATAAAATAAATAGTGTTTTTATATATCATACGCCGTCTTCTGCTAATCATTCCTACATTATGGGCGATTATAACAATCAATTTTTTTATCGTGCAGATAGCTCCTGGCGGGCCGGTAGACAACGCAATCGCAAGTATGCAGGGATTAGATGCAGACGGCGGCGCGGCTTTGCAACGAATTTCCGGATCCTCCGCCGCAGAAGCAACCACTGGCGTTGCGGGCGGCGTTTCTTCTAAATACCGGGGCGCAAGAGGCCTTGATCCGGAAATCATTGCGGAAATAGAAAAACGGTATGGGTTTGATAAACCTATAGGAAAGCGTTATTTAGATATGCTAAAAAATTACGCCGTCTTTAATTTTGGAGACAGCTTATTTCGCGGGCGGACTGTGCTGGAACTTATTGTGGAACGTTTGCCAGTTTCTATTTCATTGGGCCTTTGGAGCACATTAATCATCTATCTTGTATCCATCCCCTTGGGTATAAAAAAAGCCGTAAAATCCGGCAGCCGGTTTGACACATGGACTAGCGCCGTTATTGTTATAGGAAACGCTATACCATCGTTTTTATTCGCCGTGTTGCTGGTCGTCCTGTTTGCCGGCGGTTCTTTTGTTAAAATATTTCCATTACGAGGCCTTTTTTCTGTAAACGCCGAACATTTTAGTTTGGCGGGTAAAATAGCCGACTATTTTTGGCACATGGCCTTGCCTACACTGGCTCTTGTAATCGGGGGTTTTGCAAGCCTTACAATGCTTACAAAAAATTCTTTTTTAGATGAAATAAACAAGCAATACGTATTTACAGCGCGGGCTAAAGGCCTAAATGAAAAAGCTATTCTTGTTAAACATGTATTCCGCAACGCTATGTTAATTGTAATTTCCGGTTTTCCCGCGGCATTTATCGGTATGTTTTTTACAGGTTCTTTGCTTATAGAAGTTATATTTAGCTTAGACGGGCTGGGGCTTCTTGGATTCGAGGCTACAATGCAACGCGATTATCCTGTTATATTTGCAACATTGTATATTTTTACTCTGCTAGGGCTTTTACTAAACCTTTTATCAGACCTATTGTACACAATAATAGACCCGCGTATAAATTTTGAAGGACGCTCGTAAAAACACACCCGGCCGGCCCCATATCTAATTTAATCGTCTATAAAACTATTACATAGACGCCGAATACAACTTCGGGATACGATGTGCTGTGGTTTTGTATTTCCTTAGCCGCTTTCCCTACAGTTCCGTTTTAAATTCATCATACTTATATCCGCGAATAGTTTTTGGAGGGTTAGCGTGAAAAAATCAGTTGCGGCGTCATACTGTTTTTTAAACAAACCAGTAAAATCCCACCGTTCCAATGTTGTTCGCGACGCGAATTTACGCTGGCGGCGCTTTCGCAAAAACCGCCGCGGATTTATTTCATTCATACTTTTTTGCGTTATTTTTGGCGTAAGTCTTTTTTCGGAATTTATAGCAAACGACAAACCTTTATTGCTCTACTACAACGGCCAGATTTATTTTCCGGTATTTAAAAACTACTCAGAACTTGAATTTGGCGGTGAATTCGATATAAACGCCGATTTTAAAGACCCTTATATGCAAAATTTAATAAACAACAACGGCTGGCTTCTTATGCCGCCCATTCCGTTTTCTCATAGCACAATAAATTACACGCTTCCACAGCCAGCCCCCTCTCCTCCAACTACAGAAAATATTTTTGGTACAGACGACCGGGGCCGGGATGTTGCGGCGCGGCTTTTATATGGTTTTCGTATATCTGTGTTATTCGGTATAACGCTTACAATTTTTTCATCTTTAGTTGGCATATTTTTTGGAGCGATGCAAGGATACTATGGCGGAACTTTCGACTTGATATTTCAAAGATTTATGGAAGTTTGGTCTGGAATGCCTTCCCTTTTTATGTTAATCATTTTGTCGTCTGTTGTGGAGCCTAATTTTTGGTGGCTGTTGGGAATAACACTTTTATTCGGATGGATGGGCCTTGTTGGAATAGTACGCGCCGAATTTTTAAGGGCCAGGAATTTTGAATATGTACTTTCGGCTCAAGCAATGGGAATGAAAAACAGCCGTATTATGTTTGTACACATTTTACCCAACGCTCTTTCTGGAGTTTTAAGTTACCTCCCATTCATACTTGGCGCCTCCATAACAACGCTCACATCGTTAGATTTCCTTGGATTTGGACTTCCATCAGGATCGCCTTCTCTTGGAGAAATTTTGGCGCAGGGCAAGGCGAATTTGCAGGCGCCTTGGCTTGGGATAGCATCATTCTTAACGTTGGCCGTTACATTGAGTTTACTTGTGTTTATTGGTGAAGCGGTTCGTGACGCTATAGATCCGCGCAGGAATACAAAATGAATCTTATAGAATACCGTAATTTTCATGCGGTTTTTGGGAGAGGAGAATCGGCGAAAGAAGTCGTCCACGGAATTAATTTGCAAATAAATCCTGGCGAAACTTTCGCTTTGGCCGGAGAAAGTGGAAGCGGCAAAACTGTCAGCGCACAGGCTGTTTTACGTTTACAAAGTGAAGATTGGATACATTACCCGCAAAGTGAAATACTTTTTAATGGCAAAGATATACTCAAAATGAGCGCAACGGAAATGTGCAAGATACGAGGCAAAGAAATCGGCATGATTTTTCAGGAACCGATGACGAGTCTTAACCCGCTTCACACAATAGAAAGACAATTATCGGAATCGCTTGAATTGCATCAGGGATTAAGAAGCAAACAAGCCCGCACCCATATTATTGATTGGTTGCTTAGAGTTGATTTAAAAAATGCGGAAAAACGTATAGGGGCGTACCCTCACGAACTTTCTGGAGGGGAACGTCAGCGCGTAATGATAGCGCTTGCCTTAATCAATAAACCAAAACTACTCATAGCGGATGAACCAACCACCGCGCTGGACGCAACCATTCAAAAACAAATTCTCGTACTAATTAAATCAATCCAGAGTGAAATGGGCCTGGCTGTTATTTTTATAACTCATGATTTAAAAATAATAAAAAGTTTTGCAGATTCAACGGCAATAATGAAAGACGGCCGCATAATAGAAACGGCGCCAACAGAGCAAATTTTTTTATCTCCAAAAGCAGATTACACAAAACAATTAATTAATGCGAACATAACTGAAAAAATTTACACCGTAAAACCTAACGCTATGATTGCGGCGCAAGCTCGTGAAATAAAAGTGCATTTTCCAATACGAAAAGGATTTTTACGCCGCATAACAGGTTTTGTAAAGGCCGTAGACGGCGTTAGTTTTACGCTTAATAAAGGCGAAACTTTAGGAATTGTAGGCGAAAGCGGAAGCGGTAAAACTACTTTGGCTAAAGCGTTGCTGCGCCTTATCCCCAGTACAGGCGACTTCTTAATTAACATAAATAATGATAAATCCACTTTAGAAACAGCCGATTTACGCAATTTAAACAATCTAACAAAAAATGAACTACGCCCTTTACGGCGAAAAATACAGATAATTTTTCAAGATCCCTTCGGTTCTCTTTCTCCCCGAATGAACATCCGTGATATTGTTGGAGAAGGGCTGTTAATACATGAACAATTATCCGCCACAAAACGAGAACAGCTAGTTTCCGCCGCTTTATCAGAAGTAGGCCTTAACAACCAGGCGTTTTTAGACAGGTATCCAAATGAATTTTCCGGCGGCCAACGTCAGCGAATAGCCATAGCCCGTAGTTTAGTGTTAAAACCCGATATATTAGTATTAGATGAGCCCACATCAAGTTTGGATAAAACCGCGCAATTTAAGGTAATAAATCTGTTAAACAGCTTGCAACAAAAACATGGCGTTTCTTATATTTTTATAAGTCATGATCTTGGCTTGGTAAAAAACTTTTGCGATAAGCTGATAATTATGAAAGCCGGACTTTGTGTAGAAAGCGGTTTTACACAAGAAATTTTTTCAAACCCCAAGCATCCATACACTCGCAACTTGCTTGCCGCCACCCTGTAATACATTTGAAGTTTTATTTTGAAACGCTAAAAAAACAAAAGGCCGCAGAAAGCGGCCTTTTATAAATATTAATTACATTGAAGGTTTTTATCGCAAACGAATTATTATGCTGTCAACTCGCTCTCTGTAGCGTTCTGGAGAAATACGAGCCGCTTCCTGTAAAAAGGTTATCGCGTCATCAGTACGCCCCGCAGTTGCGGCGTTTATTCCAAGCGCATAACTTACAAGCGCTTGATCCGCGCCGTATTGAACAGCGGAACGATAATAACGTTCCGCAAGATCATAATTTTTTTGCTCGTAGGCCAAAAGCCCTAAATAATAATAAGGAGCGTAATGGGTTGGCTTTTGATATAAAGCCATAAGAAAAAAGTTTTCCGCTTCAGTCCAGTTTTTTTGCGTATAAGAATCCTGTCCAGTCTGAACAAGCTCGGCAAAAGTTTTGCGGCTCGCAATATAGCTGTTGTAATCATTAGTTATGTTTTCTAAAGTTGTAAAACCCACAAGCTCTTGCAAAACCGCCTGCGCATTATCTCCGGCCGATTTATTGGCGTCTAGAACTTTGAAAGCATCTGTCAAAGAACGAAAATAATCACCAGATCCGCCATTGTTTAGAAAAAACGAAACAACCGCCCAAGAAATCGGCTGAAAATATTCTGGAGCGCCTTTTACATCCGCCAAAAACACCTGCTCTAACGAAGGATGTTGATTCCCGAGGCTTTTCACCGTCTCCAGCCAAGAAAGATTCTCTTCGTAACGAAGCTCTCTTGTTTCCTTATCATATTTAAGGGTGTTAAAATAAATAGCGAAGCCTTCGCGCATCCATGTAGGCGGGTAAGGAATAAACGCCCTTAAATACTGGATAAACGCCTGATGAGGAAGCATACGTTGCTCCTCGGCGCTTCCGCGGTGAACAACCAACTCACGTTTATCCACCTGATTGTAGTGCAAATAAACCGCCCCATCCCGTGTAGAGCCTAATTTTGTTTTGACATATTCATCGTAAAGGGCTTTATCGGTGAAAGCTATTACTTTTAACTGCGAGCTAAGAGCGTCTTTACTAAACCGGAAAAGCCGGTTATAGACTTCAAAACGTTCTTCAAGTTCTCGGCAAAGAGTTTCCGCATCATAGCTACCCCCATCGGATACAACTTCGAAAAGCCTTGTGCTTATAGTAGCCCTGGTTGGACTTACATAGGCGTTTTGCGCCATCACCTGTCCAAATGCGGCTATGGTGAACAGCGCAACTCCAATGTATTTTTTCATGTCTCCTCCTGTTCTTGAGGGAATCTTATAAAAGCCCCTTCTAACTTCAAAGATTTACAGTTTAGTGTACTATCTTTCTAATGTTTTGTCTATAATGACACTAACATTTTCGACAGGAATCCTTGTAAAGTGTTCAATATTTTCTACAATGTAAGTTTGAAGACCTTCAATCGCATCGCTTAACTCTGTGCCAAACGGAATATCCAAAGTAATTGCAATATTGTAGCCCGTTTCTGTCGGCTCGACTTCGATTTTTTGTCCGGCAAATTTTGGATTAAATTCATTTATGCAATTATAAACCATAAGACTGAGCGCTTTTTTAGATATGATTATTTTATTTTGACGTGAATAAATAGGTTTAACTATAGATTTTTCGTGAAATTCTGGAACCGTAATTACTGAAGACACTGGTTTTTTTTTAAAAATATGTATCGCGTTAAAAAAGATGGACGGGTATTCGCGTTTTACTTCCGCGCCAGGCACGGGAATAACGTGCTTTCCTTCGACATATCGCATACGCTTCGCGTTCTCTATATCTTTTTGTGTAGATATTTCGCCTATTCTAATTATTTTTGACGGCATTGGAAGTTGAAGCCGGGCGGCGATTTTATTTACCATTTTTTCGGAAGTCCCCAAAATAAGAACGCGGCTAAAATGCTCTGATTGCAATTTTCGGGCCACTTCATCACGTTTGCTTTTTTCGTCAAAAAGGGCCGCTTTAACCGCCGCCATAAAAGTTTTTTCTTCTTTCGCAGAATGTCCGGCCACAATACGGGCGTTTCGAATCAAAAGACCGTCGTCAATAATAAAATCTATATGCTTTTTCCTGCACAAAAATTTAGCTTGAAAACTTTTGCCCGTTCCGCTAGGGCCGACCAAAGCAAATGTTTTTATAGTATGGGGATGAAATATAAAATCCAATATCATAGGCTCTTTAATTATACATCTAAGCATTGTATATTTTAAGTATGATACTTTTACAACGCACTTCGTTGATTAAGTTTGGGCTCGCTTTTTCATTGGCCGCTTTTGCCGGAATTCTTGCTATTAGTCCAAAACTAATACCTTTATTTGAATCTTTAACCCCGCAAGCCTCACAAAGAGCGGGCTCTCCGGCGCGAGCGTTATTCTTTAAATCGACTTTAGACATAGTTCCTTATTTTTCATTGCTCGCGGCTCTAATTTTCGCCTGCATCATGCTGTTTTGTATACTTTATTTTTTTGAAAACACATCTTCGCCCGAAATCCATTGCTTTGAGTTATTCGCATTTTCTTTTGCTTTTGAGATTTTTAGAGTAGTTTTACCTCTTAAAAACATTTATATGTTATCGCCGTTTTATTTAATGACTGCGGAACGCTGCCTTGCATTCGCCCGGCTTACAGGCATATTCGCCCTTTTTGCCGCGGGACTTTTCGCTTCTGGTATAGAAACAAAAAGAAAAGAAATTTTTTTGTTCCCGTTTTGCGTCGCCGCGCTTATTATCGCAATAAGAATGCCTATCGACATATATTCTTTTGACACAAGCCTTAGTTCTATTTTTGGGTTTTCGAAAATGTTTCACGCTATTGAATTTGTGCTTGCGATTATCACCGCAAGCAGTTTCTTTGTAGGAGCTTATTTGACCGGCTCCAGAGAATATATTCCCGCCGGAGGCGGAGTTGTTTTATTAATACTCGGCAAGACTATGCTTCAAACAGCAGACGCGTTAGTTTTGCTAATCATTTCTATTTTAATGATCATTACTGGATTTTACTTGTTTTGCAACAATCTAAGAAAAATGTATATGTGGATGTAATTTTGATTAGTATTGTAACAGGCTAAATTTACTTTATAACGAAATTTTTACTATTATTGTAGCGGTATGCTAAAAAACAGTTTCTTTTATTTAGGATTTTTTTGCGTTTTCTTTTTTTCTTCTTGTGAAGCGTTTGAAGATGCTTTAACCTTCAACGCAACGCCATCCCACACTATTTATATTTCTGAACACGAAAATCCTAAATTGGGCGATATGCATCTTTCCAGCATTGGGCCCGATCAATTTTTAATCCTTGCGCTTATTGAAAATCTTTCGGAGGACGGAAACTGGGCGGAAATGCTTACAAGAGAAGACCTTACCCGTGTGGCTTTCTCCGTAGGCCAAATTGTAGACGGGGTGTTTGAAAAAAAACTTGTGGACACCGGGCTTAATTACTGGGTTGGAAGCGGAAGTTATTGGATTGTATTCGTTATGGCGGACGGGAAAATGAGTAAAGTTGAATTGGGGTACCTTTCCAAACAAAAAGTATATATCGCAAAAAACAGCCATATCACTCGCCTTACAAACCTGGATTTTATGGGTAGCGTACAAATGTTGATAGACATTGCGGATATGCCGTCCACGCCATTTTCCAGCTCTACAGCAAACATAGCGAATTAAGGGAACGCTCCTAATAGCCCCAGAGCCAGCCTACCGAAAAGCCGGCGCCTTTTAAAGTCCAAGCCCTAAAATAATCCTGCGAGCGCATATCAACTTTCAGCCAAAAACCAAAATTTCGCCAACTAAACGAAAGACCAATTTCATTTTTACCCAACTTCTCTTCCATACCTGTAAAAAAAGTTGCGGTAAACCAGTAAACCGGCTGAAAACTCACCGAAAGTCCCAAATTTACAAAAAGTTCTTCACTTGGATTTAAAAAGGTAATTCCCGCATTAGGTCTAAAAACCAGGGAGTCCCTGCCAAACGGCCGGTATAGCGCATATATATCCGTACGAATTGGACGGAAAACCCAAAAATTGCTTGTACGGTAAAACTGCTCAAGTTCGGGTATATTTATATTAATACCCTCAAAAACGCTGTTTGAAGCGTCTAAAACAACGCCTTCTATTCCGGCCTCTCCAACATTCGACAGTACGGACGGCATTAACGGCAAGTTTCGTAAATCCAGACCCACGTCTAAAATATTAAAAACAGAGCGTTCTACGCATAAATCAAGGTCAACCCCGCCGTAATTTGTTATTTCAAAACCGTTTACAAAACTAAACGGAACGTAGGCTTTTACGCTTCCTTGCAATTCAAGAATAAAACTATCCTCTGCGGAGATTTTTATTTTTTGTACACTTTTAGGTATGTAAACAAGCGGCAAATACCATGCCGGTTTTACACTTATAAAATAATCGCCAAATATTTTACGTTCCCATCCAAAAGATAAAAATTCAACAAAAATCGCCCCGGAAACTTGTATTGCGGGCTCTATATTGTATTTTTTTGTGTTGCCTTGCGCAAAAAATACAAACAAATCCTCCGAAAAAAGAATGCTTAAATTTTCGCTTATATTAAAAAAAGACATTGTAAACGTACGGTCTTGTTTATATCTAAATTTAGTATACAAAAATTGATATTCCACCGGTATGTTTATATTTAATCCAGAGGGAACAGTCAAACTTAAATTGTCAAGGGCTTCGTTAAAATTAATTTCCAGAACCGAATCTTTTTTAAAAATATCAAGAAAACTAAGGTATAAATCCCAAGCAAAACCGGCTGAAAAAACAGCGCCCATTTCGAATGAGCGTTTTGGCTCGCGGTGAGTCGTATAATCCGGTGTGTACAGCCAATAATTTTGCGTCGAAATCCAAAATTGCTTCCATTTTTCCTGGGAACTTTCTTTAACAGTGTCTTCGTTTATAACTTCTTGTCCGCAAACCGGAGTTAAAGCAACACAAAGAATTGCAACACAAAAAA
Organism: Spirochaetaceae bacterium; assembly: GCA_031281945.1. GTDB lineage: Bacteria > Spirochaetota > Spirochaetia > Treponematales > Breznakiellaceae > JAIROZ01. The sequence goes on from JAITER010000033.1 coordinate 39,584, forward strand.
CGCCGCGTTTATAGGCGTTGAGCAATTTCTTTAAAGGCGGATTTCTCAATCTGTTCAAGCAGCCAAGCCGCAAATTCTTTATCACTGGTGTACTCGTATTTTTTTAGCTCCGCTACGGCGCCGTCTATGGCGTCCATTTCGTAATTTTCGCAAGCCGTTTTTAGTTTTTTTAATACACTTTCATCTATACGTTCTTTTTGTTCCTTTTGCTCATCGCCGTACAGATTTAAGAATAAGGCTTTTTCAATAGTTTTAAGTAAATCAAAGCCTCTTTCCAAAAAATCATCCGTGTTTTTTATTAAAAATTGTTCGTCATTTTGTTTTGATTTTTCTTCCAGAGCCTCGGCGAGCAAAGCGAATTCATCCGCAAAAATCGCGCGGGCGGCTCCTTTTATGCCATGAACATTTATAGCGTACGTTTTAACGCCGTCTTTCAACCCTGTTTCAAGCTCGTGTTTTATTTCTGCAAGAAGTTTAAAAATAGGCGGGGCCGTTTTTACAAACGACTTTAAAACATCAAAATAAGCCGCCTTAGAACCAAAAGTTTTTACGCCAAGTTCCAAATTAAGGCCGTCTATTTCCGTTATTGCGGTTTCACCGGCCCCCGGCAGTTTGGGCGCGGATTGAACATCCTTAAGCGTTTCGCCAAAGGCCGGTTGCGCCGGAACGTCTGGTTTTTTTACATATTTGTTTAGTATATCGTCTAAATCTTTTAAAGCCAGCGGTTTTGAAAGATAATCTGTAAAAGCGTTTTTTGAAATAAGGTTGTCGTACTCGTTGCGGCTATTTCCTGTTATTACAATAATGGGAACCGTTTTTGCATATTCATCATCTATTTGGGTGCGAATAATTCGCATGGTTTCCAGCCCATCAATCTCCGTCATCATGTGATCTAAAAAAATCACATCGTAGGGCGGCGTTTCACCTTTTATAACGTTTTCTACCAAAGAAATTACGTCCCAGCCGCTTTTTACACAATCCGTTTTTATTTGATACTGTTTTAAAAGGCCTTTTATAACATCTAGATTTATTTCTACATCGTCAGCAACTAGCGCCCGCCCATACGGCATAAGCGCGTGCTTAACTCCTTGAATTTTTTGATATTCCTGTGTGTATGTAAAATCGCTTAATTTTTTGGAAATTTCAACGCCGATTCTGCCTTTAGGCGAGGCTTGTTGCGGAATAAATACGGAAAACACGCTTCCTTTGCCATACTCGCTTTCTACGTTTATTTCTCCGTTCATACGTTCAATCAATTGTTTGGTTATGCTAAGCCCAAGCCCCGTGCCTTCTATTTTTTTGTTTCTCACCACGTCTACCTGGCCGTATGTTTCAAATATTTTTTTTAGATTTTCCTGCTTAATGCCAATACCAGTATCCGAAACGGTTATATGCAAAAAACCTTCCAGATTAAGCCCGCCTCCAACCGCCGGATCGCCTGAATTTTTAGTTTCTTCCCAAAATATTTTTAAAACGATGGAACCTTGATGAGTATATTTAATCGCGTTAGAAAGCAGATTATTTAATATTTGCGTAATTCTGTTATCATCCCCGTATAAAAATTGCGGTAAATCGGGAGCCGCTTCCACATTTAAAACAATATCTTTGTCTTTTATACGGACTTTATTTATTTCTATGGCATTGTTTATTAATTCCGCAACTTTGTATTCTGATTTTACAATTTCAAAGTTGCTTGATTCCATTTTTGATATATCTAAAACATCATTTATTATTTCTAAAAGACTTACACCGGATTTATAAATTTTCTGTACATTTATCTTTGTTTCTTCTGGAAGGCTCATGTTTTGCATTTCTATTTCAGTAAGACCTAAAATTGCGTTTAGCGGCGTTCTAATTTCGTGGCTTAACATGGACATAAACAAACGTTGCGCCCCGGCGGCGGCTTCTACGCCCAATTTTGCTTCAATTGTAGCGGCAAGATAATTGAAATTCCGAAACAATTCCCCTATTTCGTTATTGTTATGGTATTTTACTCTTGTTTTATAATCGCCGTTTCTTATTTTTTTTGTGGCGTTTATTAATTTTTTTATGCTTGTTGTAATTTTAAAAAAAGAAATAAAGATAATTATAGTAAGCGTAAGCCCGGCAATAAAAATCGACATAAAAATTATTTTTTTTTCGTCAACATTTTTACGGTTTACATCGCGTAAATCCATTGATATCCGCAAGACCGCGGAAAGGCCCCCATTTTTGTTAAAAACCGGCGCCAGCGCGTAAGCCCATTCGCCGTCCTCTGTTTGCTTGCTTCCGGCGACTATAACCCCTTCTTTAAGCGTCTCATAATCCTTTTCGCTATCAAGCCTCGCCACCGGATAAAACAAATTAAAAGCGTTGTTGGAAGACGCCAAATAACGTAGAACCAGCGGCTCTTCAGGCGCTATTTTACAGATTTCGGAACGGTAGCCTTGATTCCATTTATCCAGATTGCTGTTAATTATCTTTTTTATATAAATGGACAACTCATGACATTCATCCAAATTCCGGTCTTGAATGCTTTGGATTTTATCTATTGAAGCGCCGGAAAACACTGGTACAGCTCCCGCAGCCACCGCCGACAATTCGTTGTATATTTTTTCTTCCATTTGCCCATTAATGGACTTATACATCATATTATAAAGTATCAAAAATATAAAAACTGAAGGGGAAACAATCAACAAAACGTGGCTTGCATACAACGAAAAAAAACCATGCTTTACATGAACAATAAGCAAATAAAGAAATGCGCAAATAGAAATAAAAGACAAACCTAAAGCCGCATATACGGTTATTATAAGAAAAATACTTTTATTTGGATAAAGAACGCCTTTTGTAAAATCTGTAAAATAGCCGTTTTCATAAATCCAGGCGGCATTTCCATAAACTCCGCTTAACGCAGACCCGTTAACGTAAAAATTAAAATCTTTTGGAAACGCGCCGTATTCTTTTAGTTTGTCAAAATACCCGGACGGAACGGCTTCAGCAAACACTCTGCGCGGTTTTAGAGAAGGCGGGTATCTATCAGGAACGATTTGGCTATTATAATCCGCCTTTATTTTATATATATGCGATGAAATTTGATCGTAAAAAAAAATTCCGCCGTCTTCGGCGTATTCCACAGAACCTGGAATTACACCTCCTTCGTCTTGATTATAGGAAAAGGAGGCTAACAATTTAGGCTCTCCGGCGTCTACAACCTGATAAATTTCGCCTTCACGAGTTGAATAAATAAAATTAAAAAAATCTTTCATGCGAAAGCAAAAAACATAAAAATCTTTTTTTTGCGGCACAAAAACACTTTCGCTTAAAATTTTTTTTTCAACATTATACAAAAAAAGCCGGACGCGATTGCGCTCTATTTTGGAAAAAGTAAGGCGTCCGTTTTCTAAATTTATTTTCCCAATCTGGTCAAAAGCGTAAGGTTGCGTATATGCGTCTTCTGCATAATATTCCGTATATATGCTTTTGTCGTATTTTATATAATCATCCAAATTCGCTATTTTTACATCTCTTACCAAAACGGAATCCGGGTAAAAATCACGTTTATAAAAATAAACTTGATTTTCTTCGTTTATCGCGACGCTCCTTGATTGAGAATATTTGTCCATTTGGGATAACAAGATGCGGTTCACCAGTCTTTTATTTTTATCTAATTGAACAATATCATTGCCGGCGTTATCCAAAACATAAATTTCACCGTTTTTCGCCGGAATTACGGCAATGGGATTCTTGAAATATGCTTTAAATTTAAATTGTAAACTTAGCAAAGTTTCTATGTTAAACGCGGCGTATAAAATCATTACAAACGGAAGAAACAAAAAAATTTTTAATAGTATTCGTATGTTTTTTATTCTTTTTCTCATGCTAAAGCTTTTATTTTTTCTGAAATCGCCATAAAATCGTAATTGTCCAGTTGTTCACGAATGTACGCTATAAAATCTTCGCCCTGCAAATAAGTGTATTTTTCTAAATCCGACATAATTGCGTCAATTTGCAACGTGTTATAATCATCACAAGCTTTAGCTAGTTGCTCAAGCAATACGCGATCGGGTTTATCTTTCAATTCTTTTTTTATATCTTCCGGCAAAAAAAGTTTTGTTTTAAGATTTTCTATCAAATTTTCAGTTTGCTTTATAAATACAGACGTTTTTTTTAAAAGAAGCTCTTTATCGCCTAGTTTGGATGCTTTTTCCAACTCTTCGGCTAAATCCCCCACTAAATAACCGCCGATAGAGCGCACGGAGCCTTTTATTCCATGAACTAAAACCGAATAATCCGAAGCGAATTCCGCAGAGTCTTCCGCAACTTCTAAAATATGTTCAATTTTTTTTAATAAAGAAGGCGTGTTTTTTATAAAAGATTGTATAATATTTTTATACATATCTTGCGTAGAGAATCGTCTTAAACCGTCGCTAAAATTAACGCCGTCTATTTTTAAGCCGTTAAAAACATCGTCCGCTTCACCGTCAGTCTGAATCAAGGCGCGGCAATGGCCTAATTTTATCATTTCCTCGTCCAGTTTCTTTATTTCCAAAGGTTTAGATAGAAAGGCGTTCATTCCCGCGTCTATAAACGGTTGTGCGCCGCCACCCATCATAGTGTTTGCGGTAAGCGCTATTATCGGTATGTTTTTTGCGTATTCCGTATTTAAACTGCGTATTAACCCGGTTGCTTCCATGCCATTCATTTCCGGCATCATGTGATCCATAAAAATAACATCGTAACGCGGGGATTCGTTTTTAATTATTTCTATCGCTTCTTTTCCAGAAAACACGCCGTCAACTTCCATGTTGTATAACGACACCATTTCTTTAGCCACGTATATATTGGTTTCAATATCATCAACTATTAAAGCTCTGCCTTTATCTGTTTTGGACCGTTTAACAGCATCTTCTTCCGCTAGAGTCGAATAAGGCGGCTCTATCAAAATTTCGTTTTCTTCGGTTAAAGATTGGGGTATTTGGAAAGTAAAGCAAGAACCCTTTCCAAAGGAACTCTCGCATTTAATATCCCCGCCCATAAGCACGGCCAACCGTTTAGATATGGAAAGTCCAAGTCCCAAACCCTCATTTTTTCTGTTTATTCCTCCGTCCGCCTGATGAAAATCGGAAAATAATGTTAAAATATCACTTTCTTTTAATCCTATCCCTGTATCAGACACGACAAAAGTTAAAAATGAGCCGTTTCCCGCATTGAATGCGGACGCCTCCAATTTAACGGAGCCGCAACTAGTAAATTTAAAAGCGTTAGAAAGCAAGTTTTTTAATATTTGTTTTATACGTTCTTTGTCGCCCCATAAATTTTCCGGCATTTCGCCGCCTATTTTTACTTCAAAAGCGACATTTTTATTTGCGGCAATAATTTTATACGGGTGAATTATACTTTCTATAAGTTCGGCAGTATTGTATTTGCACTGATTAAACTCCATTTTGCCCATTTCTATTTTAGAAATATCTAACGCGATGTTTGCGGTGTTCAGAAGTTTTTTTCCGGCCTGTTTTATTTTTTTTAGAGCCGATGCGGTTTCCGCGTTAATTTCACCGCTATTCAATGAATATTTTTGCAGATGAACTTCCGCAAGCCCAAGTATAGCATTAAGCGGGGTTTTCATTTCATGACTCATCACCGCAAGAAATTCTATTTTTGAGCGGGAAAAATCTTTCGCTTCTAATTTACTTGCAACTTCATTTTTTAGAAGAATTATCATTTGCCCTATTTCGTCATTACTCTGGGCTTTAATTTCTTCAATATGTTCGCCTTTTGACATTGCGGTAAGGAGTTTTAAAGCGTTGCGAACAGGTATTGTAATTAGGTTTGTAACTACGGCCCCAAGAACAATGGCGATTATAACGCCAAAAAAGATAAAACAAACGACGGTGGATTCTGTCTTAAACCCAAGTTTTAAATTGTTTTGAGCGATTTCGCCCATAACTTTTGCATTTTCTTTAATTAAATCATCCAGACAGAACGCAAAAACCAGCGCCATTGGGTCCATTTTTTCATGCGTAATTTGGAAAGCGTTAAACCGTTTTTCAAGAACTATAGCATCTATACTGTTATTACTAACGACTTCTATAAGATAGTCAACTTCCGCATCCAATATGGAATTCTGAACCACCCGCCAAAATTTATACTCATTTTTAAGGGTTTGAAAAAGAATGCGGTCTTTTTCTGTTTGGAAAGGCGCCGCTGTTATCAAAACCCACAAATCATCTATTTTTTCAAAAACATCTTTACGCCGCTGTTTTATATCAAGAAGCCTTTCAAGACAATCATTATGGTTGCGGGCGAGCAAAGCTTCCTGAATAGTAACAGTCGTCATTAAACGCAGGTTGTTTAATTCTTCCAACGCAAGCGCTTTATGCGAGTATACATCATTTATGTCTTTTAATGAATTTTTTAACGTTTTAACGCTTACCAAACTTATTATGCTTATAATAAGCATAATTAAAGTTAACAGCAGAAAACCCGCGGTAATTTTACGTCCGACTGTCCAATAGTATCTATGACTCATATAGTTAAAACGCCTCTTAAAGCATGAAAAGCTGTATATTCAAAAAAGACGTTTTACAAATTATTGACAGCTTCACATCTTAATTAAAGATAACAAATATAATATACTATGGTAAAGTATTATTATGATTCTTCTTTCGTCTTCATCACCAGCCGTTTACACGTCTCGTTTATTTCAGTTCCTTATTCCCGCTTTTTTTTCAGTTCTTTTCATTGCCGGCCCCGCAATTTTAATTAAGTTTGGTTTTATAGATGTGTATTTTGCGCAAATCATTACGGTGGCGGGTATAAACGCAATGCTTGCCATAAGCGTAAACTTTATCACAGGTTTTGCCGGCCAACTTTCGCTTGGGCAAGCGGGGTTTATGGCTATAGGGGCTTACGCTTGTATAACGTTTAATGTAGACCTGAACGCGCCGTTGCCGCTTGCGGCGCTTTTTGCCGGAATTGTTGCGTCTCTGGCTGCGTTTTTAATAGGGTTTCCCGCGCTAAAGCTAACTGGCGATTATCTTGCGATAGTTACTTTGGGTTTTGGCGAAATAATCAGGGTTGTTTTAACTAACTTGCGCTCAATTACGGGAGGCGCAAACGGCAGACAATTTGTTTCGGTTCTCGCCGTAAATCCAACGTCGGCGTTTATCACTGTAACCGCTACACTTATAGCTACACTGGCGCTTTTTCAAAATTTTAACCGCTCTAGTTATGGCCGCGCCATACTTGCGTTACGCGATGATGAAATCGCCGCAAATTCATGCGGAATAAGCATTTTCCGTTATAAAATGATAGCCTTTGTGAGCGCCGGTTTTATAGCCGGAATTAGCGGGGCCTTGTACGCAATGGTTATAGGCTTTGTAAAACCAGACATGGCGTCTTTTACAAAAAGTATAGACTGTTTAATTTTTGTGGTTTTGGGCGGAATGGGTTCCATAACCGGGTCAATCGTAGCAGCCTATGTACTTACAGCGTTGCAAGAAGTTCTAAGGTTTTTAAAAGATTACCGTTTGCTTTTTTATCCGGTTATTTTAATTTTCGTCATGCTTTTCCGTCCTCAAGGTTTGTTGGGAATGTCGGAATTTTCTTTCGTTGGCTTTTGCAAGTATTGTTCAAGAAAAATAAACAACGCCGTTAAAACACGCCAAACGCTTAAAAAATCAGGAAAGAAAAATGTCAAATAATGATATAATTTTAACGGCAAACGAAGTTTCAATCATGTTTGGCGGATTATTAGCCGTAAATAATTTTTCTTGCAATCTGCGCCGCGGGGAACTGGCGGCTTTAATCGGGCCTAACGGCGCGGGTAAGACCACAATTTTTAACTTGTTTTCTGGAATTTACAAGCCGGTTTCCGGCGCGATTATTTTTTACAAAAACAACGGAGTAAAAATAAAAACAAGCGCGTTAAACCCGTCAGGCGTCTCCAGAGCGGGAATCGCCCGAACTTTTCAGAACATAAGACTTTTTAACAGTCTTTCCACTCTGGATAACGTGCGAATAGCCCTTCATCATTCACGTAATACCACTGCTTTTGAAACTATATTTCATTTTCCGCGTTTTTTTCATGATGAAGAAATGCAACGGAACGAAGCGGAACATTTACTTTCCTTGTTTAAAATTGCTGATAAAAAAAATGAACTGGCGAAAAACCTGCCATACGGGGAACAGCGCAAACTCGAAATAGCCAGGGCTCTCGCTTTAAAACCGGAATTACTTTTACTGGACGAGCCTGCGGCGGGTATGAATCCCCAAGAAACGGAAGAACTGATGATTGCGATAATCAAAATTAGAAAAGATTTTAATTTAACAGTCTTGCTTATAGAACACGACATGAAATTGGTTATGGGCATAGCTGAAAGAATTATGGTTTTGGAATATGGGGCTCTTATCGCGGAAGGCAAGCCGGAAGAAATCCGCAAAAACCCGGCTGTAATAAAAGCGTATTTAGGCAATGAAAGCATAGGCGAAGAATGTTAGAAGTTACCAACCTAAGCGTACATTACGATTCAATACAAGCTATAAAAGATGTGTCATTTACGGTAAATGAAGGTGAAATTATCACGTTGATTGGCGCGAATGGAGCCGGAAAAACAAGCGTACTGCACGCTTTATCTGGGATAACTAAAAAAACCGGAGGAAGCGTAATTTTTAATAAAATTGACGTTACAAATATGGCGCCGGATAAAATCGTCCGGGCGGGGCTCGTCCACGTGCCGGAAGGCCGCCGAATTTTCGCCAATCTTTCAATACGCGAAAACCTGGAAATGGGCGCTTTTATACACAAAAATCATGCGCAAATAAAAAAAGATTTTGAGTTGGTTTACGAAATATTCCCGCTTCTAAGAAACAGGGCCAAACAATTTGCGGGAACGCTTTCCGGCGGCGAGCAACAGATGCTGGCTATGGGCAGGGCGCTAATGTCCCGCCCGCGTATGTTGTTAATGGACGAGCCTTCCATGGGCCTTGCTCCGATTTTGGTTGACGAAATTTTTTCAATTATAAGCAAAATAAACAGCGAGGGAACCACAATTTTACTTGTCGAGCAAAACGCATTTAAAGCCCTAAACATTGCGGATCGCGCCTATATTTTAGAAACTGGGCGTATGGTAAAAAGCGGGCTGGCCCGCGATTTTCTGCACGACAGCGATGTAAAAGCGGCGTATCTTGGCGGCTAGGCCAAAATTACACGCCCGCTTTATTCCATAAATTTTCGAGTTCGTAAAATTTCCGCGCTTTTTCAGACATTAAATGAACGACTACACCACCCATATCAATTAAATCCCATTCAACATCGTCAGTAGCGGCGGCGGCGTTTACAGGTGAAATGTCTCTGCCAGTTTTTTGCTGAATCTCAAGTTCATTTGCGTAGGCAAATTCTTTAATATGCCGTTTTAGCCCTTTTAAGTGAGCGCCGCTTGTAACGGTGGCTATAACAAAAAAATCCGTCCACATAGGAAAACCGCGTAAATCAAGAACTATTACGTCAACTGCCTTATGGTTTTCGAGCAACGCTTTTAATTCAAAAGCCGTGTTTTTACAACTAAATGAATCATCTGGATTGTGTATATCTTCCATTAAAATCCTTTCCAATAATCAAAGAAAAATCCGCTTTATATTCTGAATTTGTAAAATTAAATTCATCTTTTGGCTGCATTATATTTTCCGTTATTATATTATTGTTTTTTATTACGCTTGCAAATATTTTCGCTTCATTTTCCATGCCTGAACGGTCGTATATTTCAGTTTTTTCATAATCGTTTCTGTCCGCGTTGCCGATTTCTATAACTTCATAACCAAAGCTACGGATAAGCTCCGCCGTTCTGCTAGCCAACCCGGAAACATTAGTGCCGTTTAACACTTCCACAGTAAGAATACGCTCGCTATTGCCGCCCCTGGTAAGCGATCCCAAAGTCTGGCGCACGACGTCTTTTATAAGACTACCATCATAATACGGAATAAGAAGGCGTTTCCCGGAGACGTCGCGGTAATTTCCGCCAACTAATTGAATGTTTATACGATTGGGGTCTATTTTCGACCATTCTTCAAAAAGCATGGAGTAGGCTTTTGCGTTCATATTTGTCCTAGCTAAACCAGAAAATACAGCCATTACATCTTTGTTTTTTAAGACGCCGTTATTTTCCCCCAATCTTTTAATAAATCCCGAAAAAAACCTGTCCTGCCTGGAACGCTGGGCCTCTACATCGCTTTCTTTATCTGTATAAGATACGTATAATTTTGCTTTGTCTCCGTCAAGATTATTATTACCAGAGTTAAAAATAACAGAATCAACGCCGTCATATATTTCTATTTCCGATGGTATAAAAATAGTAACGCCTTCCAGCATATCCACAGCTTTTCCAAAATTTTGCAAATCAAAAATTATTTCATAATTTACATCCAAATCTAAAAGGCGTTCAACTTCTTGAACATACTGCGAAACGTTGTGCGAATCGTAAACGGCGTCAATGCGATCTACGCGGTTCACTTTTTTAAGCAAAAGCCCTGTTTCTCCGGCAATATCAAAAATCGCGCTACGCCTTGTAGCCGGATAGTAAAGCAAAACAAACGTGCAAAGCGGCTTTTGGTCTTTTTCCAACACTAAAAGGGTGTTAATTGGACGGTTTCCGGCAATTTCATTTTCTAATTTATCTGTATTTAAAAAATATACGCCCGCGACAGAGCCGCCTAAAAAAATAAAAATAATTAACAATAATAATATAAAACTTATATCTATTTGTTTTTTTACCATTTTTCGTTTAGCATAGCCGCCGTTTCTTTGGCCAAAGTTTCTCCACGTTCTATAAACCAACGCGCCGTTCCTTTAAGCACGATTGCAAAAAGTTCATCCAAAGATGGATGCGGCGGAGGCCCAAACGCAATACGGCGTAAATTACAGTCTACATCCTCACGTCCGGATTCTATTTTATCGCTTAAATATACAATCTTAGCAAGTCCGCCCATCCCAGATTTTCCAGTTGTATGGTATCGCACCGCCTCAATTACATCGGAAGAATTTATTTTAAAAACAGTCTGCAACAACGCCGCAGCAGCGCGTCCGTGCAACATATCCGGTTTTTGTGTTTCCATTTCCGAAAAAGGATCATCATCAAGGCTGGCCAAACCCATAAGTTCCTCCGCCGGCATTTGCTTGCAAAGGTCATGGCACATACCGGCAAGCCAGCCTTTGTTTTCATCCAAGCCATAACGCCTGCAAAGCGCAACGCAATGCAAAGCCACTGTGCGGGCATGGACAAAGCGTTTTACATCAAGCATAGTGCGGGCGAGCTCTTCCGCGTCCAGGTTGTCGCCTTCGCCGTATTTTCCGTACCTTAACATTTCAACGGCTTTTTGTTTTTGCAAGTTTGCGGCGCCGTCAGAATAAAGGCCGTATTTAATAATAATGTTTTGAACTGAAGGCGGGGTTAAAGAGCTCCAATCCCCGCCGGTTTTAATCAAATCCCGCAGTTCGGCGGAAGAAATCCGCAAAATATCGTTCTGTATCGTTTTGTGTGGAAAAGGTATTTGTATTTGATTGTTCAGGCGTCGAGCTACTACAACATCTGTAAATTTGTATATTTCATCGGCGCCTTTCCATTTTAAAAAATCAGAAACAAGATCATCGCCTATAATTAGACCAAGTTTACCTTCGGGAACATACCTGTTTTCAATATCTTTAATAGTATCCACCGTGTAAGACACGCCGCCTCGCCGTATCTCGCACAAATCAACGGTAATTTTTCGGTCGCCTTTAATGGCCGCCAGAACCATATCAACCCTAAAATCAATATTTTTTTTCTGTATTTCCGCTTTAAAAGGGGATTGAAAAGCCGGCACAAGGATTACGCAATCATATCCGGCGTTAAGCGCGGATTTTGCTATATGCAAATGTCCGTTATGAATTGGGTCAAAACTACCGCCTAAAACCGCGTATTTCATTTAACATGAAAGCGGGGCGAATTCAGGATTTTTGTTGCAAGCCGAGGTTTCAGCTTCAATTGCGTTGATTGCCTGTATATACGCTTTTATCGCCGATTCAACTATGTTTGTAGAAACGCCGCGCCCGTTCCAGACGCGTTCTTTCCCGGAGCAATCCGTCCATTTAACCTTAACCAGCGCCTCTCCCTGCGCGTCCGATTCGCCGGAAATAGAACCTAATTCAAAACTTTCCATCCGCACGTCTTTGCCTATTATATCATTAATCGCGCTAAAAGCCGCATCTATACACCCATTGCCAAAATGCACGGTTTCACGCAAACCGCCCCTGGCGTCTTCCAGTCTAACCGCGCTTATCGCGGATTCGTTGGAGCTCGCGTTAGTTAACCATCTATCCAGTTTCCAGGTTTCTGGCGTTGTTACGGTGGCTCCCTGGACAAGCGCTTCTATATCTTTATCGCTAACCACCTTTTTTTTGTCGGCGAGCGCTTTAAACTGTGAAAAAACCGAATCAAGCATTTTTTGATCCAACGTTGTATAACCAAGCGTTTTAAGGCGGTCTTCTAACGCATGACGCCCTGAATGTTTGCCTAAAACCATCATGTTTTGAGCTATTCCAACTGATTCCGGCGACATTATCTCGTAGGTGGCTCTATTCGCAAGGACTCCATGTTGATGTATTCCAGCTTCGTGGGCGAAGGCGTTTTCGCCTACAACAGCTTTATTTGGCTGAACCTTAACCCCTGTTACTTTAGATACAAGGCGGCTTGCCGGATAAAGCTGAGTGGTATCGATTTTCGTATCCGCGCCCCAATAACTGGCGCGTACTTTTAAAGCCATAACCACTTCTTCCAAAGAAGTGTTTCCGGCGCGCTCCCCTATTCCGTTAATCGTACACTCAACTTGATCCGCGCCGGCGCCAATAGCCGCAAGGCTGTTTGCCGTGGCAAGACCCAAATCGTTATGCACATGAACAGAAAACGCCGCTTTTTCCATGCCTATAGTATGCGTTTTTACATAATTTACAAGTTTTGCGTATTCATCGGGCATGGCGTAACCGGTTGTATCTGGAAAATTAACTGTAGTCGCCCCCGCCTCAATAACTGCGGAAAAAACCTTTGCTACAAAATCAGGATCGCTACGAGATGCGTCTTCCGCGGAAAATTCAACATCGTCGCAAAAAGAACGGGCCAATTTTACAGACGCTACGGCGGTTTTAAGCATCTGTTCCGGCGTCATTTTTAGTTTATATTCAAGATGAATTGAGCTTGTAGCCAAAAACAGGTGTATACGCGGATGGGCCGCCAGCTTTAAGGCTTTCTTCCCAGCCTCAATATCACTTTCTACGCAACGGCAAAGAGCCGCCACAGAGCTATTTTTAATAATTCCGGCTATAAGGCTTACCGATTCAAGATCGCCTGGGCTTGAAGCTGGAAATCCGGCTTCGATAACGTCAACCCCCAAACTTTCAAGTTTACGAGCCACTTCAAGTTTTTCCTGCACGTTCATAGAACAACCCGGCGCTTGTTCGCCGTCTCTAAGCGTGGTGTCAAAAATACGAATTATACGTTTTCCATCACTCATAATAGGTCAGAATAACTGTTTAACGTCATAAAGTTAAGACCTTTACAGCTTTTGATATATTACACATAACCTAAACGCCTTCGTTTTTAATAATTTTAGCGCGCGTATTTTTTATCCTTCAGAATCTGGGCGCATTTTCGCCGCGATGCGGCGAAAACCGCGCTTTCCGCTAAAATTTGGCCGCTAAAGCGGCCAAATTCCCGCTTCAATCGCTTGCGCTTTAGGCGCGGCGCCGCAAGCGGCCCCGCGCGGGCCGGAATAGGGCTAAAAAC
>JAITER010000074.1 GCA_031281945.1 Spirochaetaceae bacterium
ATATTGGGCGCTACGGCGCAACTTGTATTAAGCGCAGGCTCGATTAATTTAGGCGGCGCGGTTTCCGGCCCGGCGGCTGTAAGCGGAAACGCGGTTTTAACCTCAACCGCCGCCGGAACCATAGGCGGCCTTCTTGATTACGACTCAAGCGCCGCCTCCACGGTTGGCGGGCGGGCCGGGAGCCTCTCGGTAAAAGCCGGAGAGTTGCGCTTCCAGGGCTCCGTCGACTCAAACGCCGCCGTCTCAGGCGGGACGCTGGTTATGGACTCCGCGGCCTCCGTCGAAGGCTCCCTCGGCGTGTCGGGAGGGGCGGCGAAAATAGCCGGAACGCTCGGCGCTCTCGCTATACAGGCCGGAACCGTCGAAACAGCCGCCCAAACGACAATCACAGCCCCGTCAACAGCCTCCCTAACAGGCGGCTCCCTCGCCGTAAAACATAAGCTCACAGCGCAGGTCAATGCGGAGGGCGGCAACTTTGTTATATCTGGCGATGGGGCGGTAAACGGGACGATAACTCTTTTTAACGAGAAAACGGTGGAAGTAAACGGCTCTCTTTCCGCCGCTAACGCCGGAACAATCAAATTTGCGAATTCGGGTAAATATGCTTACGGCGCTCTTTGTCTAACAGGCTCTGGAACTTCCGGCGCAAAATCTAAATTTACACTGGACCAAAATCAGTGGAAAATAAAAAGCAATGGTACACTTTCCCGTATTCCGGACGCCCCGGCCAATTTAACTTTGAGCGTTCCCGAAACTGGCGCCGTTATAAATTTGAGTTGGGGGGCCGTAACGGGGGCCGAATCCTACATTGTATATCAGGGGACGTCCTCCTCAAACATTGCCACGAACCTGGGAACATTAACCGGAACAACCTTTACAAATTCCGGTCTTGCCGAGGGTAAAACATACTATTATGCGGTAACGGCAAAAACGGAAATAGGCGAAGGAAGCAAAAGCGCCTCCCAAAACCGCATGACAAAAGTAAACGCGCTGTACGGCCTTACTGTTGAGCATAATGAAAAAAACTCCGGCACTATTGTGCCGGACGGTTACACGCAACTTGGCCTGGACGGTAACAAGGGGCTGACTGGTTATGTGCGTGTAGGCTATAAAATAGGCTGGTGCGAGCGTTCTGCGGTTATATACAATATAGCTGTTTCTAAAGATGATCCGCCCAGCGGCAAAGGTTGGACGAAGATAGGTGCGGATTTAAACAAATATATTGTAGATACGCCTTGTCTATATCTTTGCTACAAAAAAGGCGATTCTACCACTCCTATTTGCGAACTTAATTACAACAACGATGCCTCCCAAAATCAGACCATGTCTGATTTTACAAGAGTAGGCGGAGTTGGCGACGGGAATGACGGGAATGGCGATTTTAATCAGGAGTCAAAGGGAAAGTACGTTTATTTATACTATAAAACAAAAACTGTAGGTTAATTGCGGTTTTTTAGTTGCCGATTTGCCGCCGTTTTAAGCGTTTTGCGTGTAGCCGCGCGTTTTTTTGTTTGGCCGCTAAAAACGGTTGCGCAATCGTTAAGACTGTGTAAAACTCCATTTATGTAGCCTAAAAGGTCTCTTTCCTGCATTTTTAGGCGTAATTACGTTTTTTAAAATATAAATCTGTTGACTGTTGCGATGTAAAAACGATATAATTTTATCCAATCTGACCAGAAACGAGGAAGGCGATGGACATTCAACTGCAAGAATTAGTAGAAAAAATAAAAAAGGACGGGATAGAAAGCGCCGGCGAAGAGGCGTCCAAAATCAAGTCCCAGGCGGAAAGGGAGGCTAAAAAAATAATTGAAGAGGCGCAAAAAGAAGCCGCGGATATTATTGCCAAAGCCAAAGCCGGCGCCGCCCGTTCTGAAGCATCGGGTGTTGCGGCTGTTGAACAGGCCTCCCGCAACACTATACTTGCGTTTAAATCCGAAATTCAGCAACTTTTAGATAAAATCGTGCTTAAACATACTGGCGATGCGCTGGATTCCGGTTTGTTGAAAACTGTTATCCCAGAAATGTTAAAAAACTGGGCTGTAAAAGGCGGCGGCGCTGTAGACGTACTGCTTTCGCAAGGCGATCTTTCAAAACTTGCCCCGTATTTTCAGGAAGTTCTTTCCGAAGAAATTAAAAAAGGCGTTGAATTTAAGCTTGGCCGCAACATAGACGCCGGATTCCGCATAGCCGAAAAAGATGGTTCGGCGTACTACGATTTCAGCGCGGAATCTGTGGCGGATTTCTTTTCCGCATACTTAAACCCGCAATTGGCCGCGACTCTAAAAAACGCCGTCAAAGAAAAGGCGTAAGCGGTGGGCGGTTACTACTATTTTGCGTCCCAGCTTCCCGCTATTTTTTATGGCGACGTCCCGCCTATGAGTTCAGTTGAATTCCGTGAGCTTTGCGCCGCTTTACTCAAGCCTTCCGATTTTGCTCTTGTAAAATATTGTACGTTGGATGCGGATGTTGTTTTGGAAACCGTCGCCACTACAGGTTGCGCGTTTATAGACGAGTGGCTGGCCCGCGAGCGCAACCTTCGCGTTAGCCTCGCGGCGTTTCGTTCCGGTAAGCTACACCGTTCATTTTCCGGCGACGCGCCGGACGAAGCTTCGCGCTCTGAATCTGCCGCCGCCGCATTCGCCATGGACGACCCTCTGGAAGCGGAGCTTTTTATGGACAAAGCGCGGTGGGATGCGGTGGAATTGATGGCCGGTATAGACTATTTTGATGTAAACAACATTTTTAGCTACTTAATCAAGTTGCAACTTTTGGAAAGAAAGCAATTGTTCAAAACCGAAGAAGGGTTTTCGGAATATAAGGCGTTATACGCTTCAATCATGGATGCGTCCAGGTCTGTGTTGAACGTGGATGCGGCCGTAACAAAACTGGAGTAACTGAATGAAAGGAACAAAGGGAAAGGTTGCCGGTGTAAACGGCAATATGGTCGCCGTTAATTTTGACGGCGTCGTTTCTATGAACGAAGTGGCCTATATAGGCGTTGAGGGTAAAAAACTTAAAAGCGAGGTTATACGCATAAAAGGCGATACTTGTTCAATTCAAGTTTTCGAGATTACAAAAGGCGTTACGGTAGGCGATCCTGTTGAGTTTTCGGGCGATATGCTTGCCATAGAACTGGGGCCCGGTTTGCTTACCCAGGTTTTTGACGGCCTTCAAAACCCGCTCCCCCGGTTAGCCGAAAAATGCGGTTTTTTTCTGGAGCGCGGAGAATATCTAGACCCCTTGCCTTTGGATAAAGAATGGGCGTGGACTCCCAAAGCCAAGGTTGGCGACAAGGTGGCGCACGCCGACGCCCTTGGAACTGTGCCGGAAGGTATTTTTACCCATAGGATTATGGTTCCGTTTTATTTGCTAAAAGAATACACGGTTAAATCAATAAAAGAAGCAAGCAACGTGAAGCTTCATGATGTGGTTGCTGTCATTACGGACGAAAAAGGCGAAGACGTCAACATAACGCTTTCGTTTTTTTGGCCTGTTAAACGCGCAATCAATTGTTACGAAGAACGTTTTAAGCCTACGGAACCGCTGGTAACCCAAACTCGAATCATCGATACTTTTTTCCCTGTGGCGCGAGGCGGCACCTACTGTATACCAGGGCCTTTTGGCGCGGGAAAAACTGTTTTACAGCACACTACTTCCAGAAACGCCGATGTGGATATTGTGGTTGTGGCGGCCTGCGGAGAACGCGCCGGCGAAGTTGTCGAAACGCTTAAAGAATTCCCCGAATTAACCGACCCCCGCACGGGTAAAAGCCTTATGGAGCGCACGGTAATCATCTGCAACACGTCTTCAATGCCTGTGGCCGCCCGCGAGGCCTCTTTATATACCGCTATTACTATGTGCGAATACTACAGGCAAATGGGGTTGAACATACTTTTGCTGGCCGATTCCACAAGCCGTTGGGCGCAGGCTTTGCGTGAAATGTCCGGGCGTTTGGAAGAAATACCCGGAGAAGAAGCTTTTCCCGCTTATCTTGAATCTACAATTGCTGGTTTTTATGAGCGGGCCGGCATAGTGCGTCTTAAAGACGGTTCTATTGGTTCCGTTACTGTGGGCGGTACGGTTTCACCCGCCGGCGGCAACTTTGAAGAGCCGGTTACACAGGCTACGCTTAAAGTTGTAGGCGCTTTCCACGGCCTCTCCCGTGAGCGCTCCGACGCTCGCAAGTTTCCCGCCATCCATCCTCTTGATTCTTGGTCTAAATACGGCGGCATAATCGAAGCGCGTAAAGTCGCCTACGCCCGCCGTTTTCTTGTCCGCGGCGCCGAGGTTGAGCAAATGATGAAGGTTGTGGGCGAGGAAGGCACCAGCATAGATGATTATCTGATTTATTTAAAAGGCGATATGCTAGATGCCGTTTATTTACAGCAAAACTCGTTTGACGAAGTTGATCAAGCTGTAAGCGTGGACAGGCAAATGTATGTTTTTGCCATAATTTTGCGTATACTTGCGACAAAATTTAGTTTTTCGGATAAAAATGAGGCCCGTACATGGTTTGCGAAGCTTCGCCAGCAGTTTATTGATTTCAATTACGCTCCTTTCAACGGCGGCGAGTTTAAGGCGCAAGAAAAAGATATAACTGAAATGGTTGCCGGAAAAGCCGCCGGAATTGACGGCGCCGCTGAAAAACTGCTGTAACGAAGGAGAATATAGATGAAGAAGGTGTATAGCAAAATAGAATCGATTACAGGGAACGTTATCACAGTTCGCGCCGAAGGCGTTCGTTACGGCGACCTTGCCAAAGTAGAGACGGCTTACGGCGTTTCTCTTGCCGAAGTAAACAGACTTGCGGGGGATTTGGTTAGTTTGCAGGTTTTCGCGGGCGGTCGCGGCATCGCCACCGGCGACAGCATTGAATTCTTGGATAGGCCTATGCAAGTGTCTTTTTCGGAAAACTTGCTGGGCCGTGTTTTTACGGGTTCCGGCGCCCCAAGGGATAAAGGCCCCGCTCTTAGCGAAAACCTCATCCCTATAGGCGGGCCTTCTGTAAATCCGGCGCAACGTATTATTCCGCGCAATATGATAGAAACCGGCATACCTATGATCGATCTTTTTAATACCCTTGTAGTCTCGCAAAAGTTGCCGATTTTTTCGATTTCTGGAGAACCTTACAACGAACTGCTCGCCCGCATAGCGATGCAGGCTAAAGTTGACGTTATTGTTTTGGGCGGAATGGGTCTTAAATTTGACGATTACTTATATTTTAAGGACACGCTGGAAGAAGGCGGCTCGCTTTCAAAAACCGTTATGTTTGTGCATACGGCCGCGGATCCTACGGTTGAATGTTTAATGATACCGGATATGAGCCTTGCTGTTGCGGAACAATTTGCGTTACAAGATAAAGACGTGCTGGTTTTGCTTACCGATATGACTTCTTTTGCAGACGCCATGAAAGAGATTGCGATTAGCCAGGAGCAAGTGCCTTCCAACAGGGGTTATCCGGGGGATCTTTACAGCCAACTGGCGTCGCGTTACGAAAAAGCGGTTGATTTTGAAACCGCCGGCTCAATTACGGTTCTTGGCGTTACAACCATGCCTGGCGATGATGTTACTCACCCTGTTCCAGACAACACCGGCTATATTACCGAAGGGCAATATTACCTGCGCGGCGGGAGAATAGAACCTTTCGGCTCCCTTTCCCGCTTAAAACAGCAGGTTAACAACAAAACCCGCAAAGATCACCGCGCTTTGATGGACGGTATGATAAAGCTTTATTCGAGTTACAAAGATACGCTCGAAAAAAAATCAATGGGTTTTAATATGAGCGCTTGGGATGAAAAACTTTTAAATTATGGTGAAAGATTCGAAAGGCAAATGATGGATCTTTCGGTAAATATTCCATTGCTAAAGGCTTTGGATTTAGGCTGGGAAATTCTTGCCGAATGTTTTAATCCTGAAGAAACAGGATTGCGTACGGAATTGGTAAACGAATTCTGGCCTAAAAAATAAGGTTTCCAGCAACCGGGTTACGCCGGTTGTAAGTTTTCCAGACGTTTTCGCCGGTCTGCCGTAAGAAAGTCTGGATGGTGGTTGAAATGCGCTAGTGTAAGGAACCTAGAATGGCTAAATTAAAACTTACGAAAAATGAACAAAAAAAACAAAAAGACAGTCTAAAAATGTTTCAGCGTTATCTGCCAACGCTTATGCTTAAGAAACAGCAATTGCAGGCTGAAATTCGCGGCGTAGAAATTCGTGTAAAAGAATTGCGCGAACAAAAAGCGAGGGTTGACGAATCTTTCAAAAAATGGATAGCC
Source organism: Spirochaetaceae bacterium (assembly GCA_031281945.1). Classification (GTDB taxonomy): domain Bacteria; phylum Spirochaetota; class Spirochaetia; order Treponematales; family Breznakiellaceae; genus JAIROZ01. The sequence continues at coordinate 6,273 of JAITER010000074.1, forward strand.
GTTTTTGGCGAAAAAGGGGTTTTTACGCCGGACGTTTTGCGGTTAAAAAAATTAATTACACGGGAAGGCAATATAGCCGGAGTCCCTATCCCTGTTTTTGAAGGGGCTGAGTTTGAGGCCGCTCAATACGATTTGTTGAAGAAACCGTTGTGGCTTGATTTAGCCGCCGAATACATGGAAAAGGCTATGCTGATTGATCTTGAAGCGCATTGTTTGGAAGAACAGCAACGGCGTTTACAAAAAGAATTGCGAACGACCAGCCAGCGCGTCAATTTGTTCGAGAAAATCAAGATACCGGAAGCTAAGGCGAACATAAAAAAAATAGCCGTTTATCTGGGTGATCAGCAAACTGCGGCGGTTGTTCGAGGTAAAATCAGTAAACGCGGCATGGAGAGGGTGAGCTGATGATAGTTCCAATGAAAAAACTGTCTTTGTTTGTGTTAGACAAGCAAAAAGAAGACGCGCTAACTAAAATTCGTGATTTGGGACTCGTCCACATTGAACGAAAAACCGTTTCTTCCACAACAATAAGCGATTTAAACGACAGGAAAAATCGTGTGGATTTAGCTTTGAATATTCTAAAGAATTTCACTCCTCAAAAAGGCGAAAAACTGCTTCCCGTAGCTAATGCGCCCAGCGTGGATAAAGACTTAATTAACAGGATAATCAAACTTTCTGAAACCAGGAAGGCTTTGGGCGACGAGATTTTTAATAACACGCGGGATATAAGCCGTTTTGATAAATGGGGAAATTTTAACCCCAAAGATATAAAGCGCCTTAACGAGCATAATGTTACCTTTTTGCTTTATGAAATTTCTTTTACCGAATATGAAAGCCTTAAAGAAGAACGGGTCATCGTACTGGGTAAAGACAAAAAAAAGAAAAAAGTGCGCTTGGTTGCGTTTGATAAATTGCAATGTGGAGAGCCTTATCAGACGCCGGATAAATCTATACCCGAAATAGAGGCGCTCTCAAATGAGAAGCGGGCTGAAATCGCTGTAATAGAAACCGAATTAAAGTCGTTTTACAAGTTTATTCCAGAAATTGAAAAACGCAAAAAATGGCTTGACGCCGAAATTGAATTTGAAAGCGCGCGAGTCGGCATGGAGCCGGTTTTCCTGGGGGATGATGCGGGAGCGGCTCGTTATGCGATTTCATTGTTTTCCGGTTATGTTCCGGCGAACAGCGTAGGCGTTTTAAGGCGGGCGGCAAGCGAGAACGGCTGGGCGCTTTATGCGGATGATCCCGCCGAAGACGATTTTGAAGTGCCTACAAAATTAAAAAACAACAAATTCGTAAGCCTTTTGTATCCACTCACCGATTTTCTGGAAATTGTGCCTGGTTACCGCGAAGTTGATATAACGGGCGCATTTCTTGTGTTTTTCTGCGTTTTTTTTGGAATGATATTCAGCGACGCCGCTTACGGTCTTGTACTTGCGGCCGTTGCGATTATCGGGATGGTGAAAACCGCGGGGAGAGTTCCGGCGTTTTTTAAGATGTTGCTTTTGCTGGCTATATGTAATATAGGCTGGGGGGTTCTTACCTGTACATGGCTTGGGTTGGACGTGGGGCTTCTTCCGGATTTTTTAAGGAACATATCCCTGCCGCTCATCTCTAACGTCGAGGCGGCGAAAGGGCCGTTGGAAAAAGCTGTTGTAGACCAAAACTTGATGATTCTTTGTTTCTCGCTTGCGTTGCTTCATTTGGGTTTTGCTCGTTTGCGCAGTTTTTTGGCTTGTTTGCTCAAAAAAAACCTAAAATTTTTCTCGGAATTAGGGCAGTTGTCCATGCTTTTGGGTATGTTCAATGTGGTTTTGTTCCTGGTTGTTAGCAACAGTTACCGTAAAATACCGCTTTTACCAATTTCTTTGTACTTGTTGATTGGCGGTTTCGCCTTGGTGTTCATTTTTGGTAATTACGAAGGCAGTGTTATAAAATCAATTTTATCCAGTTTTGCTAACTTTATATCCACGGTTTTGGGGATAACCAATGTTTTTTCAGATATTATGTCATACATAAGACTGTGGGCGGTGGGTCTTGCCGGAGCTTCTGTGGCTTCTACGGTCAATTCTATGGCGGGGCCTATGATGGGGCATTTTTTGATGTTTGCCGCTATTGTTCTTTTGATAGTAGGACATGGGTTTAACATGGCGCTGAATACACTGTCTGTAATTGTTCACGGCGTTCGTCTTAACACATTGGAATTTTCCAGTCATATTGGATTAACTTGGTCGGGTATAGCATATAAGCCGTTTGCAAAGCGGCTTAAATAAGGATTTTGTTAAGGAGACAAATATGTTAGGATTAATTGGCGCGGGTCTTGTTATGGGCATTGCCGCCCTTGGTTCAGCTGTTGGTATCGGCGTTGCCGGACAAGGCGCGATTGGCGCATGGAAAAGGTGTTACAAGGCGAATAAACCTGCTCCAATGCTTTTGATGACGTTTGCCGGCGCGCCGCTTACGCAAACATTTTATGGATTTATTCTAATGCAACAAATGAAAGCGGCGGCGCTTGTGAATGTTGAACAGGGGGGCTTATACCTTGGTTTTGGTATTGGTTCCGGTTTGGCGATGGCTTTTTCGGCTATAGCGCAAGGGCAAGTGGGAGCTGCGGCCTGCGACGCTCAGGCTGAAACTGGTAAAGGTTTTGCCCAATATATTGCTGTTGTAGGTCTTTGCGAAACTGTAGCTCTGTTTGCTATGGTTCTTTCTATGACCAGTTTATAACAAAAAAGCCTCTGGAAAACATCCAGGGGCTTTTTCTGTATTGTTTGCGACGCCGCCGTCACTTCTAATTATTTGTTTAATATTAAATTATAAAAATATGAACAACTCTACTTGAAAATGATGATGGTGTTGGTATATACATAAAAACAATATTTCAGGGCGTTGCGTCTGAAATAAATTTGTATCACGGGTTAAAATAAGGAGAATTCATGGTTAAGTATTTGTTGCGGGCGGGAAAATTTACCGTTCGCATGATGGTTTTCGCCGTTTTTGCGGCAATTGTATTCGGAGGGTGTTCACCCAAAAAAGCCCCGTCCGCTTCAACGGGAAACAAGTTGTATATTTACAACTGGACTTATTATTGTCCGGATTCTGTGCTGGATAAATTCCGCATGGAATATAATGTGGAGCTTATTTATGACCAGTATGCTTCAAATGAAGATATGTATGCAAAAATACAGGCGGGCGGCAGCGGATATGATATAGTGTTCCCTTCTGCGGATTTTATGGAAATCATGACGAAGCAGGGTATGTTTGCAAAAATTGATCATTCTAAATTGAGCAATTTAAAGAATATAGATATAAATATAGTGAATCAGGCGTTATGGGACCCGGATATGGAATATTTTGTTCCGTACTATTACGGTGCGGCCACCATAAGCGTAAATACAAAACGTGTATCTAAATTTGATGATTCGTGGAAAAAATGGAATATTTTTGAACGTGCGGAATATCAAGGTAAAATGACTATGCTTGATGATTCCAGGCAAGTTTTGGGCGGAGCCTTGATGAGTTTGGGGTATAGCCCTAACGAAACGGATGCTGAAAAAATTAATAAGGCCCGTGATTTGGTGGAAGGAAAATGGAAGCCGAATTTGACCCGCTTTGATTCTGAGGCTTTTGGCAAAGGTTATGCGAATGAAGATTTTTGGATTGTACACGCTTTTTTTGAGGGTATAAGAGAAGAAATAGGCGATAATGCTGAACTTCTTGAAAACACTGTGGTTTTCCTTCCTGAAGAAGGCGGGCCGGCTTATCTGGATGGTATGTGTATTCTAAAAGACGCAAAACATATTGATTTAGCGCATGAGTTTATAAATTTTATACATCGTCCGGAAATATACGCGGAATTCTGCGACTACTTTGGGTTTCCCGCTACGGTAAACATTCCAGCCCGTTCTTTGCAGAAAGAAGAACCTTTTCTTCCCGCGGAAGAGCTTGTCGCCAAAAGTAAACTTTATTTTGATGTAGGCGAAGCTATAGACGTTTACAACGCCGCATGGTTTGACACAATAAGGCGCTAAACTGAATTTGCGGAAACCTAAAAAAAGCGTCCTGGCGTTTCCAGGAGAAAATTGCTGATTTTTTATTGTATAACAATTAAGTAAATGCGGTTTTCTTTATGCGGAGAAATAGCGCGGGGAGCGGCGTTTTTTAAAAACTTCGTTCCCTAAATAAATTTTATAAAAAATTGAAGTTTTAAGATTGGATTTGTTCAATAACCATGTTGGTTATTGAACTTGTTCGCCAACCCGATTGGTTGGCGAACAAGTCTTTGCAAAATGTTCACATTTTGTTGTTTTTAGCGGTTGTTGGCCGAGTTAAAAGCCTGGTTGCCATGCTTGGTTTGCGGAAACCTAAGTTTCTGAACAACTCTATTCTATAAAAAAAAATTTATCCGCCCAAATAAGTTTGACGGATAAACGCCGGGCGGCGTCCGCTCCCGGTTAAATTCAATAAATTTAATTTATTCTTAATCTAACAGGAGGTAAAAATGATTAAGTTTCTTAAAAGCCCAAAAATTAATGAAGGCTTTATGGTTTTGTTGTTTGCGGTGATTTGTCTGCAAGCTATAGGTTTGACCGCCTGCTCTAAAAAACAATTCGCAAGCGGGAATGATTCAACTTTGTATATATATAACTGGACATATTATTTGCCAGATTCGATTATTGATAAATTCAAAGATGAATACAATGTAAAAGTTATTTATGATCAGTATGCGTCCAACGAAGAAATGTACGCAAAAATTAAAGCCGGCGGAAGCGGCTACGACCTTGTTTTCCCATCTTCTGATTTTATAGAAATGATGATGAAGCAAGATATGCTTGAAAAAATAGATCATTCTAAATTAAAGAATACGGGGAATATAGACCCAAAAATAATTGAACAGGCTAAATGGGACCAGAACATGGAGTATTTTATTCCTTACCATTATGGCGCGGCAAGTATTATCGTAAACACAAAACGTATACCTGAATTTGACGATTCGTGGAAGAGTTGGAATATATTTGAACGCGCACAATATAAAGGTAAAATGACGATGCTGGACGATATACGCCTTGTTATGGGCGGCGCGTTAATGTACCTTGGATATAGTACAAATTCCACAAATGAAAACGAAATAAATGAAGCGCGAGACCTTATAAAAAGCCGCTGGAAGCCCAACTTAACTCGTTTTGACGCCGAAGCGTTTGGTAAAGGATATGCAAACGAAGATTTTTGGATTGTTCACGGTTATTTTGAGGGTGTAAAAGAAGAAATGTCGGGAAACACCGGGCTTTCTGAAAACACCGTTGTGTTTATACCCAAGGAAGGCGCGCCGGCGCAGTTGGAAGGGATGTGCATATTGAAAGGGGCTAAACACCCGGATTTGGCGCACGCCTTTATAGATTTTTTCTTGCGTCCTGAAATCTATGCGGAGTTTGCGGATTATTTTAGTTTTCCCGCAACGGTAAATGTGCCGTCTCGCGATCTTCAAAAAGAAGCCCCCTTTATTCCTGTTGATGAGTTTATGGCGAAAACTTCGCTTGATTACGATGTAGGCGAGGCGATACAGTACTACAATGAAGCTTGGTTTGATTCTATACGAATAGGTGAATAACGCTTGTTTTAGTATGTAAAAGACTTTTTGGGGCGATAGATTTAGTCCCGCAAAATCAAGGAAAGGAAAACAGTTTTATGATTTCCTTTCCTTGTTTGCTTTTAAATAAAAACAACTTTTATACAAAATAAAATAAATATGGCGGAACCTGTCTTTGGTGGAGCTGCGCTAACACAAAACTTTTATACGGACTTTTATTTTGGTTCAATGGACTTGTTCGCCAACCCGGTTGGTTGTCGCCCAAGTCTTGCAAAATGCTGCGCATTTTGCGTTTTCAAGCGGAAGTTGTTCGGAAACTTTAAGTTTCCGAACAACTCTAATAATAAAAATGAAAATTGGACTTTAATTTAATGTTGAAAAATCCAAAGAAGAAGCCATTTTTCGCACTTTGCTTAAAGCGTCTTCTATGGTTCCAAAATCTATAGAGGCGCCGCTTTTAAGGACGTTGTCTTCTATGCGCACTATTTCCGCAAGAAACTGGTTTTTGGTGTTGAACATGGCTATCTTGCCGCTTAAAACATAGTCGGCTTTTGTAAGCGCCGTTTTGTCGTCTTCCGCGGGGGAAGGCGGCGGCGTGGCGGCGGCGGACGGTGGATTTTCGGGCGCTTTTGTGTTTTCGTCTGAATTTTCTTCTTTTGGCGCTGTAATTTTAACGGCGCCGCCGCCGGAGTCCCTTGGAAATACGGCGTAGGCGCCGGCGTTTGCTATGTCCGCTCCAAGCAGATTGGAGAGAACTTCAGCATCGCTTGATGTAACGCCGGATTGTGGGGCGGATATGGTTCTAACAGCGAGTTTAGGTTTTTCGAGTTCTTTTATGTTTTTATTCGCCACAGATATTATACGTTTAATCATCACCGGGAAAAGGCCCGGTATTTGCTGAATGTTAAGGTAGGACTGGTAATCGCCCGCGATAAGCTGGCCTGTTTTTGAATCCAGCATAACTATTAAAATTAGGGCCTGGCTTCCAATTTTGCAGGAATATCCGGCGAATACATAATCGGTTTCTAATTCGCCGCTTATGTTTAGCGCGGTGTTATAATACACATGATTGTAATCTAACAGCAATTCTTCGTTCATTTTTTTTCGGACGTTTGGCGTAATGGGGGCCACCGCATAATTTTTTGTTATGTCCGGCAAATTGGCTAGATGCCAGGCGAAAGTTTCGCCTTCGTCTTCGTTAATTCCAAAGCCCGTAAACGGGACTACCGCCGCTTTTTTTAAGCCAGAATTGCCGTTTGAAGATGTTGTTTGCGGAGCCCATATTCTAAGTTGGGAAGCGTAGAATCTGCCGGCTTGAACCCCGTCTTCAAATTGAAGCGTATAGTCGTCCATTGTGTCGTAAACGCGGGCTATTCTGGCGACTTTCCCGTTGAGAGGGCCGCTTGTAACTATAACGACGTCGCCTTCTTTAAAAGTCGAGCGTTTTCCGGCGGTGGATTGCAACTGATTCCAGTACAGGCGGCTGACTTGCACGCGGTTTTCAAAATCGACCGTGTACCAGCTGCGGTCGGAGGCGTACTCAATTATTTTTCCGCTGAGGCCTGTGAATTCGCCGGAGATTACCGTTACATAATCGCCAAGGTTATAAACGCGCTCCGGGGCTGTAGTAATTGTTTTGCATGAAAATACGGCCAAAGAAAAAATAGATATGAACAAAAAAACAGGCGCTTTTTCGCCTAAAAAAATCATTTAATCGCCCCTTCCGATTGCTTTTACAGCAGGTTTTTAGCGCGGGAAACAAAGTTTACAACAGCCAAGCGCAAGGGATAGGAGCGGGAATTACACATAAATTCGCCAAGCGGATTTATGTGTAATTTTAGCGTATAGCCCGGTTTTTGGCGTGAAACGCCAAAAATGCGCCCTTAATTTGTAAATAACATTTGGCGGCTTCCCTAAAAAATAAATTGGAAATCGCTTGAAAACTTGGTTTTGAGCCAATAAAACCACGCTGTACAAACATTTTACCCTTCATAATATCGGTGTTTTTAAGTAAAATCTTTAGAAGGTCCTTGTTTCTACCGATAGTGTAAAGGGGCCTTATTTAAACTAAATGACTAAAAGATTTTTTTTGGCTGTCGCGATTTTGTTTTTATTTTATAATTATGCTTTTTCAAAAGGTAAAAAAGAAATAGACCCGGCTTCCATTGTTGTTATAGACCCCGAAATAAAAGATAAAAATATAAAACGTGAAATTGAAAAGCTTATTTCCCCGCCCAAAAAAGAATTTTTTTTTGATTTAGGTTTTAACGCCGCCTTTTATCAGGAATTAAATTTTTTATATCAGGAATGGAAGTGGTTTGAAAGTACAGAAGCGACCGACAGAATTTACCGGGAAGAAGTGCTGGACACAAGAATTATGCTGAATCTGCTGTCCAAAAGCGGAGATTATATTATAAATGCGGGATATAACTTTAATAACTTTTTTGGCGCGGGGCTTAACGCCCAGGCTATTCTTTTTCCGTTTACAGAACGTGATGAATACGGAGTGATTCCGGTTTTTCGTTTTGAGCTTACCCCCTACGCTTTGTTCGGCTTTGACGCGGCTGATTTTTTTAACATTTCGCTGGGCGTAGGGCCGCATCTTGGATTTTATGATTACAAACTGGTTGCGGATAATCCAAATAAATACAATGTTGGATTGATGGTTGTTGAAACAAAAATTTTTGTATTGGGCGCGGCGCTTATTCCGCAAATTAGATTTAATGTCAGCGATATGTTCTATTTTGGGATGCGGCTTCAAATTATATACGATCCGGTTGGATTTGATCCGGCCATAGAGCGAAGGGGATATTTGCCTTCTCCGGGCGGAACGGAAAACGCATACAACGCTTATTTTTTTGGAGGTTTTATGGTTAAAGGCGGCCTTTACGCCGGCCTCTCGTTGCGGAAAAAGCCTGTTTACAGGGCCTTTGACCCCTCCACCCAAACAGGCGGCGCTTCTGGCGGGAATTAAAAAAATTAGAGGCGTCCGGAAACTTCAGTTTACGCAAGCTGAATCAAGCTCAGGGCTTGATTACCAAGCTCAGGGCTTGATTGCCAAGCCCTGAGCTTGGTTCAGCCGGCTTCCGTTTAAGAAGCGCAAAATGTTGCGCATTTTGCAAAGACTTCGGCGGCGCAACTGGGTTGGCGAACAAGCCCATTGATTGGATTTTTATGAAAAATATATATTTAATTTTTTTATGTTTAACTTTTTTTTCATGCGCGCAGGATAATATGACCGATGAGCCTTTGGATACGCCAAAAGAGCTTTTGGGTTCGTGGGGGCTTACAGAAAATGAAAAATCAAAACACCCTATTAGCGTATTGAAAGTTTCTCCCACGCGTCTTGTAATTAGCGGCCTCTATTTTGAGTTGCAAAAAGTTGAATACGAAAATTTTACACGCGGGGCGTATATTCAAACCGGAAATATATACACAAAAGGCCCCGGAAAAAGCGGATTGTTTAGCGCATACAGAATAGCTCGTAAAGAATTAGACGGAAATAAAACTGTAAATATTCTTTATTTGGACGGCGGGGAAATTATGTACGGGCCGCTTTCGTCCACCCTGACGTTTATTTCCTCCGCTTATGAATAAAACGCTCCACGAAAAAGAAGTTGCGCTTGATGTTTATTTTAAAAACCTGTTAAACAAAAACGCTAAAAATGTTGTAACAATTATAGGATGCGGCGGCAAGACGTCGCTTTTGTGGTTCCTGGCTTCTCGCGTTCCCGCGTTTAGGACTCTTGTTACCACAACTGTAAGATTTAATTTACCGCCGTATTCTTGCGGTTTGTACGCTAATTTTTTTAACGAGACGCTTGCGGAAAGTTTTTCCGCCGGATTTTTGCCGCCGCCTGGGGTTAGCGCCGCCGCCAAAGGAAACGCGGGAGAGGCGGCTTCTTCGTTGAAGACGGAAACGCTGGAACGCATTATCCCGCTGTTTGACGCCGTTTTTATTGAAGGAGACGGCTCGCGCCGGCTTCCGTTAAAAGGCTGGGCGGATTACGAGCCTGTAATTCCGGGCCAAACAACGCTTACCGTGGGAATTCTGCCGTTGTGGACGCTTGGCGAGAGTGTTTGTGAAAAAATAGCCCACAGATTGCCGCTTTTTTGCGAGCAGTCTGGCGCGGCGGCGGGAGAAAAATTGCGGCCTGTACACATAGCGCGTCTTGTGAGCGGCCCGGACGGACTTTTTAAAAGCGCTCGCGGCGAAAAATTGCTTCTTTTTAATCAAATTGAGGATGAAAAAAGCCTTGAAAACGCTTTGCTTGTAACAAAAGAGCTCCCGCCGGAATTTAGACGGAACATCGCCGGGATAGCCGCCGTAAGTATATGCCAAAACCGGTTTGCGGATTTAACTTGCGCCGTATAGCGCACTGTAATTATAAGGCAAGCCTTCTTACAAGTCTTTTTTTTGAAGGATGAGGCTCGCGCAGAGCGCTTCCAGGGCTTGGGGTAGAATAACCCATTCGGCTTCTTCCATAACACGGCGTTGCAGGGTTTCCGGCGTATCGCCTTGTTTTACATCTACAGCTTTTTGCATAAGAATTTCGCCGCCGTCTGTAACATCGTTTACAAAATGAACTGTAGCTCCAGTTATTTTAACGCCTTTTTTTAACGCCGCCTCGTGTACGTATAGCCCATAGAAACCGTCCCCGCAAAACGACGGGATAAGGCTGGGATGGACGTTTATTATTTTGTTTTTGTAAGCGGAAAGCAAAGGTTCGCCCAAAATAACGAGAAATCCGGCCAAAACAACAATCTGGATTTGGTTCTTCGCAAGAATAGATAAAAGATTGGCGGAATAACCGGTTTTGTTGAAAAACCCGTTGTTCAAGTAATCTTCTTCCTGTAAAACGTATGTTTTTACTCCGGCTTCCGCGGCCCGTTTAAGGGCGTAAGCGTCCGCGCTGGAGGAAACCGTAAGGCTTATTTCCGCGGATTTTAAAAGGCCGCTTTTTTGCGCGTTAAGAAGGGCTTGCAAATTGGAGCCTCCTCCCGAAACCAAGACGGCGGCGCGCAACCGTTTATCGTATTTTAAAAATGGCGGCATACCAGATTGTATGCTTTTAAAAGGCTGTTTTGTAAGTGAGCTTTGGTCTTGCTTTTACATGACGCCGCATGGAATTCCAACCCGGACGGAAGCGCCCTAGCCCTCTGTTTTTAAGTTGGTTATAGTTAGCCCCATGTCTTCTCCGCTTTTTCTTTTGGATTCTTACGCGCTTATTTACCGCGCTTATTTTGCTTTTATTTCAAAGCCTTTACGAAACCGCGCCGGCGAGAATGTTTCCGCCCTTTTTGGTTTTAGCCGTATTGTAAATAGCTTGATTTCGGACGGACGCCCAAAAATAGTAGCGGCTGTTATGGATTCCAGAGGGCCGACTTTTCGCCACAAAGAATACCCTGAATATAAAGCTACACGACAAAAAACGCCGGAAGACCTGCGTAGCCAGGTTCCGCTTGTTGAGACTTTTCTTAAAAGCCTGGGCGCGCCGGTTTTGCAATCCGAGGGTTGCGAGGCGGATGATGTTATTGCGGCTTTGGCGTTAAGATGCCGCGCGGAAAACCGCGAGTGCTACATAGTTTCCGGCGACAAAGACCTTTTGCAGTTGGTTGGGAACGGGGTTTATGAACTTCGTCCGCTAAAAAGGCCTTCCGCTGTTTCTGGTGGCGAGGTTCCGGCGCAAAACGGGGCTTCTGAACGGGAGTGGCTTTCTTTAAAAAAATCCCCGTTGGCGGGTTTTGAGGTGATTGACGAAGAAGACGTTATAAAAGAATGGGGCGTCCCCCCGTCTAAAATACTGGATTTTTTGGCTCTTACGGGGGACAGCTCGGACAATGTGCCTGGCGTTAAAGGTATAGGCGAAAAAACCGCGCTTAAACTGATAACCCGCTTTGGAAGCCTAGAAAATATTTATTCAAATATAGCCGGAATTGAAGGCGCCGCCGGAAAAAAGCTTTGCGCGGGAGAAAAAGACGCTTTTCTTTCTAAAAAACTAATTTCTCTTAAAACGGATATTGTTTTTGATTTTGACGGAATAGATTCGTTAAAACCGCCTGAATACAATTACGCAAAGGCTGTGGAATTTTTGCTTGGGCAAGAAATACGGTCTGTAGCGCGGGATATAGCCCGCCTTGACGCAAGCTTAAAGACGCCGGAAGCCGGTAAAAATGAAGAACCGCCGAATGAAAACGGTCTTGACGCGGAAAGCGAAGAACCGGCTACGGATATTCCAAAAACGGACGCCGTGTATCGTTGTATTACAGAACTTGGCGAGCTAGACGATTTTTGTAAAAGAGCGAAAAAACAAGGCTTTTTCGCTCTTGATTTTGAAACCGACTCACTTGATACTAGCGCCGCGCAAGTTGTGGGATTTTCTCTTGCGCTTAAATCGAAAGAAGGTTTTTATGTGCCGGTTATGGCGCACGGCCCGGACGCCGATTCGGCGTTTTTGCCGTCTGAAGAGGCCAGATCCCGTATAGCCGGCCTTCTTTCGGATCCAAACATTACGGTTATAGCCCATAACGCAAAATTTGACTACAAAATAAGCCGCACCTGGGGGTTGCCGCACTGGAAAGCCAAAATTTTTGATACGATGATAGCGGCCTGGATTATTGACCCTGATTTCGCTTCTTATTCTTTAGAAAAAGTAAGTTATTTTTATTTAGATTATAAAGACGCTATTCATTACAAAGACATTGTTCCAAAAGGAATGCCTTTTAATGTTGTTCCGCTTGAATTGGCTTGCCGTTATTCCGCGGAAGATGCGGATGTGTGCGTAAGGTTGCGGGAATTTTTTTTGAACGGCGATTATTTTTCCGTTGACGCCGCAAAGGTGTTTTTTGACCTGGAGATGCCGCTTTTGCCTATTTTGGCTGAAATGGAAATCGCCGGTATAAAAATCAATAAAGAAGAGCTAAAAAAATACGGCGAAGATTTAACTAAAGAGCTTTCTTCCATTCAATTTGAAGCCTGGGAGATGGTTGGCCGCGAGTTTAATTTGGCGTCTCCAAAACAGCTTCAGGATATACTGTTTGTTGAACGCGGCCTTAGACCCACTAAAAAGACGCCAACCGGCTTGTCTACGGATATGTCCGTGTTGGAAGAGCTTGCCTCCGAGGATGAACTTTGCGCTAAAATTTTAAGTTACAGGACGGCGTCAAAATTGAAATCCACCTATGTGGATTCTCTTTGCAATCTGGCTGATGAAAACGGGCGGCTTCACACCACTTTTTTTCAGACTGGAACCGCCACTGGCCGGCTTTCCAGCCGGGATCCAAACTTGCAAAACATACCGGTTCGTGAAACCGAGGGGCGGCGTATTCGTGAAGCGTTTATAGCGGAAGAAGGCAAACTTCTTATTTCCGCGGATTACAACCAAATTGAATTGGTGGTGCTGGCTCATCTTTCCGGCGATAAAAATTTGTGCGAGGCGTTTAACAACGGCGAAGACGTTCACAGTCAAACTGCGGCGCTTATTTTTGGCGTTCCTGTGGAGGATGTAACCGGCTCTCAGAGGCGGGCGGCTAAAACAATAAACTTTGGAGTGATGTACGGAATGAGTTCCTACCGGCTTTCTAAAAATCTAAAAATAAGCGCTGAAGAAGCGTCCAGATTTATAAAAGCCTATTTTAAAACCTACAGCGGCGTCAAAGAATTTATTGAAAATGTTATAGCCGACGCCGAAAAAAATGGTTTTGTAACAACGATGTTCGGGAGGCGGCGGGCGATTAAACTTATTAATTCCAAAAACAAAGTGGAAAAAGCCGGCGCGAATCGCATGGCCGTGAACACGCCCATACAGGGCGGCGCCGCCGATATTGTAAAGCGGGCGATGTTAACGCTTGACGCCGAACTACAGGCCAGAAATTTGGGCGCGAAAATCTTGCTTCAGGTTCATGACGAACTTATTTTGGAAGCGCCGGAAGAAATCGTTGAAGAAACAGCCGCCGTTGTGCGCAGTGTAATGGAAAATGCGGTAAAACTTTCGCCGCCTTTACGTGTAAGTCTTGAAATTGGAAAAAACTGGGGCGAATTTCACTAAAATCAATATCTTGAAAGGCGCAATCAGTTTTGTTAAACTCTGCCTGTAATTGGAGCGGTGTCCGAGCGGTTGAAGGAGACGGCCTTGAAAGTCGTAGAGCTCGCAAGGGTTCCGAGGGTTCGAATCCCTCCTGCTCCGAAATAAAGGGAGGGATTCGAAGGGTTACACCCGCCCGCGCAAAGCGGGAAAAGCCGCCATGGATGGCGGCGGCAGGGTGGAACCCCGGCCTGTAAGGAGCGGCAGGAAGCCGCGACTGGAAGGCGAATCCCTCCTGCTCCGAAATAAAGGGAGGGATTCGAAGGATTGCACCCGCCCGCGCAAAGCGGCCGCCATTCATGGCGGCTATTCCTATTTCAAGAATAGATAAGCAGGAGGCGTCATGTCTGAACAATACAAGCATATAAGAGCTTCAAAGTTGGGGCCGGTTGTGGTGGAAGCGCTTAAATCGCGTCATTTTGATGCTTATTATTTTGATGAAATCCATGAAGCGCTGGAAAAAATTTGGCAACTTACACCAAAAACGGATGTTGTCGCCTGGGGCGGTTCGCTTACTTTTGACGATGTGGGCGGGCTTACTAAAATGGCCGCGCAAAAAGGATATATGGTTATAGACAGAGACGCGGCCAAAGACGCCGAAGAAAGAAACCGGCTTCAATACGAAGCTCTTGGTTGCGGCACATTTTTAACCGGCGCAAACGCTATAAGCGAAGACGGCCAAATAGTAAATATAGACGGAATGGGCAACCGTGTAGCCGCTATGATTTACGGCCCGCGCCAGGTTATCGTAATTGCGGGCGTAAACAAAATTGTAAAAACTGTAGAGGACGCGACGGCCCGCGCCCGCAATTTGGCCGCTCCTCTTAACGCCCAGCGTTTTAAAAATATAAAAACGCCGTGCGCTTTAACAGGGGCCTGCGCTGACTGTAAATCTTTAGATTCAATCTGCACTTACATTGTAACAACTCGTCTTAGCCGCCCGGCTGGAAGAATTAAAGTTATTCTAATAGGAAAAACTTTAGGTTTTTAAGTTGTTTCGCCAAAATCACATCACAACATTGTAAAAAAAGCCGCCTTTGTATAGGCGGCTCCGCCCTCATTCTGGAACGCCCACGCTCCAGCCCAGGTTTTCTTGCTGAATAGCGTAGAGCCGCGCAAAAAGGCCGTTTTGGGCGATAAGCTCTTTACCGCCGCCTTCCTCCACGAGCCGCCCGTTTTCCAGCACGGCGATTTTGTCCGCGTTTAACACGGTGCGCAGGCGGTGCGCGATGACGATGACGGTGCGCCCCTTGACCAGTTCCGAAATAGCCGCCTGAATTCCCGTCTCGTTTTCGGGATCAAGGCTGGCGGTGGCTTCGTCCAGCAAAACGATGGGGGCGTCTTTTAAAAGGGCGCGGGCTATCGAGACGCGCTGCCGTTCCCCGCCGGAAAGGGTTGAGCCGTTTTCTCCGATGACCGTCTTGTAACCTTCCGGCATGGCGCGGATAAATTCATCGCAACGGGCGTTTTTTGCGGCGCGGTACACATCTTCGTCCGTTGCGCCCTGCTTCCCTATGCGTATGTTGTTCATCACCGTGTCGTTAAAAAGAACGACGTCCTGAAATACGAAACTCATTGATTTCATCAGCGCCTGGGGTTCTATATCGCGGATGTTTTTTCCGCCCACCGTTATTTCGCCGCTTTGCGCGTCATAAAAACGGGCGATAAGGCGGGAAACGGTCGTTTTTCCGCTACCCGAAGGCCCAACCAGGGCGGTTACGCTGTTTTGCGGGATGGAAAGCGACAGGTTTTTGACAACCGCGTCTTTCTGATAGGCGAAAGTAACGTTTTTTAGCTCGATGTTGTAGTTGGGAAAAACAGGGTTTTCCTCCCCGTCCATTACCGGCTCTTTGCGCAACGCTTGCATACGGGACGCGGAAACGAGCATAAAAAACAATTCCGGCAACAGCGTTAAAAGAACAAGAAACGGCCCGTATATTTTCGCGCTTACCAGCGCAAAGAAAATGAGTTTTACCGGGTTTAAAACGCCGCCTGATATAAGGATTACGCCGGTAACGGCGACAACGCCCACGCCAAGCTGCAAAATCATCTGCGCCGACACAACAAAAACGCCGGATATAAACTCAAAACCAATCGCTTCCCGCGTCATCTTTTGAAGCGTTTTTTTAAGAGATTCAAACTTTTCACCGGCAAGCCCGAAAGCTTTTACCACCTTTATCCCTTCAAAATACTCCTGCATACGGTTTGCGGCCTCTAACTTCACTTTCACGACACGTTCTCCCCGGAGGGTTTGTATCTTGCGGGATAGCAGGACAAGGGCTATGGAAACCGGCAACCCCGCGAAAAGGGCGCAGGAGAGCCGCCAGTCGTACAGGGCGAGGAGGAGGCAGGTGAGGGCGGCGGTGATGATGTTTGCCGCCAGGCCCGGGACGACGTGGCTTAACGTATGCTCGATAGTCGCGCAGTCCGCCATTATGTTTGTGGTAAGTTCCGATAAATCTTTTTTGTTAAAAAAACTAAGCGGCAGGCGGCGTATGCGTTCACAGACATCCAGCCGGATTTTTTCCGATTCGTTGTACGCCGCTTCGTATGTTTTGCGGTATTCGTTACGGTAAGCGAAAAAATAAACGGCGGCGGCTCCCAGGGCGCAGAACGAGAACACCCAGAGGTTGCGAGCGTCCAGACTGGAAAACCCGCCGCCTGAAAGCGGCTTAACCAAAATAAACAGTATGTTGAGGATGACGGCGAAAGACAGGAAAAGCGCCATATTCGCCGCCACACAAGCCGTAATGGCGCGATTCAACATCTTTCGACCCGCTTTGTCCAATCCCAATAGTTTATACATGACGTTCTCCTTTTTCGCCGCCAAAAGTCCAGCCCAGGGCGGTGTTGTAATCGTCCCACATCAGGCGGTAGCGGCCTTCCTGTTTGACCAAGCCGTCGTGCCGGCCTTCTTCCACAACGGCGCCCTTGTCCACCACCACAATTTTGTCCGCGCCGCGTACGGTGGAAAGCCGGTGCGCGATGATGATAACCGTCTTGTTCCGCATGAGTTTTTCCAGCGCCGTCTGAATTTCCCGCTCGTTTTCCGGGTCGGCGAAAGCGGTCGCCTCGTCCAAAACCAGAACGGGCGCGTTTTTGAGTATGGCCCGCGCAATCACCACGCGCTGTCTTTCGCCGCCCGAAAGATGTACGCCGCTTGCGCCTATCACCGTGTCGTAGCCGTCCGGCAGTTTCGCGATAAAACCGCCGCATCCGGCTGCCTCCGCGGCGGCTATCACCTGTTCGCGGCTTGCTGTTTTGTTTCCCGCCAAAATATTATCCGCTACGCTTTGTTTGAACAAAAACACGTCCTGAAACACGAAGCTCACCAGGTTCAAAAGGTAATCATTCGCCATATCGCGCACATCTACGCCGCCTATCCTTACCGCGCCCTCCGCAACTTCATAAAAACGCGGAATAAGGTGGGCTATCGTGGATTTTCCACCGCCCGAAGGCCCCACAAGAGCCGTTACCGCCCCCTGTTCCGCCGTAAAACTCACCCCCGAAAGAGCCTCCGCCTCCCCTTCGCCGTTGTACGAAAAGGAGACGTTGGTAAAAGAGACCGTGTAGGAAGAAACGGTTTTGGGCTGGGCCGGTTCTGCGAGCGGCGGCGCGTCCAGGGCTTTGTCCATGCGTTCTATGCCGTCGGCGATTTGGTTTCCCAGGGAAGCGGTGTACATTAGTTTGGTAAAAGGAGTGGCGAGACTGAAAGAAAAAATGAGGTAAAAGATGGAGGCCGCCGCGAAATCCCCATAGTCCGCAACCCCGTCGGCCAGCAGGATGATGACGGGCGTCAGGAATAGGTATACATGGTGAATAACCGTTAAAAAGAGGGTCATGTATATGCCAAATGAATTTGTGTACTCTTTTACAAAACGCCCGTAGGCGGCGATAGCGTCATGAAGTTTGCGGAACGAAGACGCCGTTTGTCCAAACGCCTTTACCACAGAAATGCCGCGCACATATTCCACGGCGGCGTTGTTCATATCCTCCAGCGCGTTTTGATATTGAAGGACAAAAGACCGCGCCGCCTTGCCGCTAAAGGCCAGCGTCTGTATCGCGTAGGCCGCGATAACCGGCGCGAGGCTCGCGAGTCCCAGCCGCCAGTCAAACACGAACAGTATCACGAGCGAGGCTAACGGCGCGGCGACCGAACCGGCCAGGTCGGGAAGCTGGTGGGCGATGAAGCCTTCCAGTTTTTCGATGTTTTCGTCCGCCGTTTTACGCAGTTTGCCGGTGGAGGAGGCGGTGTGAAAGCCGAGCGGCAACATCGCCGTATGCCGTAAAAACGCCAGTTTAAGGTCGTATATCGTGGTGAACGCGGCTATGTGCGAGCAGAGGAGCGCGAACCAGTACACCAGGATGGACGCGATTGCGCCGAGAGCCGCAAAAACGCCGAGTTGTATCAGACGCGCGCCCGCCGCCGCGTCCAGGCCGGTAAAATGGGCGGCCAGTTCCCGCACGATGTAGTAAATAGCGATGTACGGCGAAAACGACAACGCAACGCTCGCCGCCGCCAGAACACAGGCGCTTATAGCCAGAGCCTTTTTGGTAAAAGCCAGTTCCAAAAGCCGCGCCATGCCTGTTTTTCGTTTTGTTTGGGTCTTCATGCCCGTCCCCTTTCCGCGATAAATCCTTGTTCCAAAAGCCGCCCTCCGGCGGCTTCCGCTTTGCTCATACAAGCCTCCTAAAATGTGGTATATACAGTCTGGCCGCGCATATTCGTTTTGCCGGACATATATAAAAAAACCCGCGCCCGCTTTTCGCCTCTTTAAGCTCATGCCGCAACGGAAAAAGCGCCGCCGTTCTGTAAATATTCCGCGAGCTTTTCCGGCGTTTTGCGTATTCGCCAAAAGCCGCATCCCGTTCACGCCCCCCCCCCCCGCCCCGGAACGGCCTTTGCCGGTAGCGGGGCGCCGGAAACAATGCGGCGGACGCCCCTGTTGCGGATAACCGGGAAAGCCCGGTTTTATGCGGAAATTCCGCGCGCCCTTAAAAACGCTGAACCGGACGCGAAACTTTTTATGGAGGAATATGTTGCGCAATACGATTCTCGCGTCCGGTTCAGCTGACAATACCCGCAATCAGTAATATCAGTTAGTTTATTCTAACAATATTAGACTAAACTAACAAGTATGTATCAAGAGCTTCCGGCAAAGCTGTAAAACAGGCGCTTTGTTTTTTGAGGTTGCTCCAAAAGCGGCGTGGGCGGAGTTTTCGCGCAAGACCGGCTCTTTGCGGGGCGAAAAGAACGCTGGGATTGCGGCGGGCCGGCGTCTGGGCGGCATAGGCCGTGATAGCCGGCGCGAGGCCCGCCAAGTCCCAGCCGCTAGCTGAACGTGAACAGCATCGTGAGCGATGGCGCGGCGGAGGAGCGCGATCGCGCCTGTTTCCAGTTTTTTGAAGGGCGCCCGCCATTTGTCTTTACCAGCGGCTTTTTGTTTGCGTATAGTAACAAATATGGCCGTGTAAGCGCCGCAAATTTATTGACTCCGCCGTCTGTATGCTTCATTATTAAAAAAGGACGTATGAATCAAAACTTAAATATTATGGTTATAGGCGGCGGGGCGCGGGAACACGCTATAATCAAAAAATTAAAATTTTCCGCCAAAATTGATGAAATAATTGCGCTTCCAGGAAATGGAGGTATTGCGCGTGACGTTCAGTGCGTAGACGCCGACCCGTTTAATATAAGCGCTGTTATTAACGAATGTAAAAAAAGAAAAATTGATTATGTTGTGGTAACGCCGGACGATCCGCTGGCGCTTGGCATGGTGGATGAGTTGAGCGAGGCGGGAATTCGTTCATTTGGCCCGGTAAAAGCGGCGGCCATGCTAGAATCCAGTAAAATTTTCGCAAAAAATCTAATGAAAAAATACAATATACCTACCGCCGCCTGCGAAATTTTTACCGAAAGCGCCGTTGCTGTAAATTACGCCCGCCAATGTTTTAAAAGCGGGAAAAAAGCTGTTGTTGTAAAAGCGGACGGGCTTGCTTTGGGAAAAGGAGTTGCGGTTTGCGGTTGCGTAAAGGAAGCCGAAGAAGCGATTTGTAACGCAATGGAGAAAAAAGTTTTTGGCAAAAGCGGCGAGCGTATAATAATTGAAGAATGTTTAACGGGGCCGGAAGTAAGCGTGCTTTCGTTTTGCGATGGGCGTATTGTTGCGCCTATGATAAGCAGTATGGATCATAAGCGTTCCCTTGACGGCGATTTGGGGCCTAATACGGGCGGTATGGGGTGCATAGCGCCAAACCCGTTTTACACGCCGGAAATCGCGGAAATCTGCGCCCGTGATATATTTTCCCCCACTATAAAAGCCATTGCAAAAGAAGCGGCTCCTTTTAAAGGTTGCTTGTATTTCGGCCTTATGCTTACAGCGGACGGCCCAAAAGTAATTGAATACAACTGCCGATTTGGGGATCCGGAAACTCAAGCGGTTTTGCCGCTTTTGGAAACAGATTTGTTTTCAATAATGACCGCTTGTACGGACGGCGCTCTTTCGCCAGATATGGTGCGGTTTAGGGCCGGGGCTTCGGCTTGCGTTGTAGCGGCCTCGCAAGGGTATCCTGGGCCTTACGAAAAAGGCTTTTTAATCGAAGGCTTGGAAGACGCGGAAGCTGGCGGCGCCGTTGTGTATTGCGCCGGAGTAAAACAGGAAGAAGCCGGCCTTGCGTCATGCGGCGGACGAGTTTTGTCTGTTAGCGCAACGGCGCCTTCTCTTGAAGGCGCTGTAGAATCAGCATATTCCGGCATAAAAAAGATTAGCTTTCAAAACAAATATTTTAGAACTGATATTGGCGCTTCCGCTCTACAGGTTTTAAAAAAAAGCCCCGCTTTATAAAAACGCATAAAAATTACGGCCAAAACAAAGCGCGAAAATGAATAGAGTTGCTCAGGAATGTCAGTTTCCGCAAACTGAACCAAGCCCGGTTTGGTTCAGCCAACTTCCGCTTTAAAACGAAACCCGTCGAGTTTGCAATGTTAAACGGCTGTTTGACAGTATGTTGTTACTGAATATTTTTAAATATAATAAAAGCATGAAAAAAATAATTATAATTACGGGCGCCAGTTCCGGCATGGGCGCGGAATTCGCCCGCCAGTTAAGCGTCCGAAAATGCGAGGATGGCGGTAAAATAGATGAAATTTGGATAATAGCCAGGCGCGAAGACAGGCTTAAAGAACTTTCGGCTGAATTAACCGGGGGAAGCGGGGCCTTTGTCCCGCTTATAAAGCCAATCGCCGTGGATATAGGCGGTAGAAAGGGCGGTGAAATTATAGGCGGGCTTCTTGCTAAAGAAGCCGGCGGCGTTGTAATCGACACGCTGGTAAACAACGCCGGATTTGGCACGTACGGGCGTTTTGATTCAACAGATATTAAGTGGCAGCTTGACGAAATAGACCTAAACGTAACATCTCCCACCGCAATTACCTGGGCGGCTTTACCGTACATGGAGCGCGGCTCCCGTATCATAAACACGGCGAGTCTTGCGGCTTTTTCCGCTATGGGTTGTTTCGCCATTTACGCGGCTACAAAAGCGTATATGCTTAGTTTTACTTTGGGGCTTGCCGCGGAGCTTCATTCCAAAGGCGTAAAAGTAATAGCTCTTTGCCCTGGGCCTGTAGATACAGAATTCTCGCAGGTTGCGAGTGAAGGCGTGCGCAATAAGGTTTTGCACGGTAAAAAACCTTATGCGGTTGTGCGCCATTGCTTGCGTTCTTTAGAAAAAGGTAAAAAAATCGCCGTTATGGCGCCAAAATGGAAATTCAAAGCCTTTTTGCCGCGCCTTTTTGGGCGGTACTTTACGGCTAAAGTAACAATGCTTACAGAAAAACGCCCTTCAAAAAAAGACTAAATTGATTATTCTAAAGGCCGTGTTGAGCGGCCGTTTAGAATAATGGCGTTGCGAAAACACGCGAAAAACGCGCCCAAAATGGAATGAAGTTTGCCGGCCTGAGCCAAGCTATGCTTGCAAGCTTGGCCCCGCAGGTTAGTAGATAACCAGCCGGGTTGTTGAACAAGCCCAATATTCTAAGCGCATCTCATTTTGCGCAAAGGATAGGAGCGGGAATTACACATAAATCCGCTTGCCGGATTTATGTGTAATTTGAGCGGATAGCCTGGTTTTTTGCCGGTTTGCGTAGCAAAACGGCAAAAAATGCGCCCTGATTTAACCGGAATCAAAGGCCGCCATAAATCGCGCGCTTTTTATCCAATGGCTATTGGTTTGGGACGGCTTAAATTAGGCCTTTTCCAGGCTTACCAGCCAGTTTTCGTTTTCTAAGGCGATTGGGCGCTGGCCTGATTTTTCGCCCCATTCAATCGTTACAGCGAGAGTTTCTCCTGATATAAGAGATTCTTTTTCCCGCAACGCCTCTTTAAGGCGGGGGCTTCCAAAAAGATACAGTTTTATGCGGTCGCTTACGTTAAGGCCGGCTTCTTTGCGCATATTTTGCACTCCGCGTATAAGATCACGCACATCCCCTTCGCGAGCCAGTTCGGCTGTAATTGTAGCGTCCAAAGCGACTGTAATATCGCCTTGGTTTAGCACTTTTAGCCCGGATTTTTCTTTTCGTTTAATTTCCAGTTTTTCGGCTGTAATTTCCACAGTTTTGCCGTCTATTTCCAGTTGCAAGGCGGCGCCTTCTAAAACAGCGGTAATTTCTTCGCGTTTAAAGGCTTCTATTTTTTCCGCGGCGGCTTTCATTAGCGGCCCTAATTCTTTACCCAAAACGCGGAAATTCGCTTTCGCCTGATAGTCCACCAAATCTTCTTCGTTGGAACTAAATACTACTTCCTTTACATTTAGCTCCTCCCTTATAGAGTCTTCCATTTCCACCAAAGCGGTTTTTGCCTCGGTGTTTCGCGTAACGATTTTTACAAGGGCCAGAGGCTGGCGTACTTTGATGTTTTCCTGCGAGCGTAAAGAACGGCCTATTGAAACCGCCTTTTGCACCGTCTCCATTTTAAATTCAAGTTTAGCATCTATAAAATCTTTACGCGCTCTGGGAAAATCGCAAAGATGTATGGAAAGCGGGTCGTCTTTTTGTTTTAAGTTTTGATATATAGCCTCTGTAATAAAAGGCATAAACGGCGCGGCGGCGGCTATAAGCGTTTTTAACACGGTGTATAAAACATTGTACGCTTCCTTTTTATCGGCGTCGTTTTCCGTTTTCCAAAACCGCCGGCGGGAACGGCGTATATACCAGTTGTTCAAACTGTCTATGAATGTAACTAACGGGCTAACCGCACGGCTTAAATCGTATGCGTCAAGCGCGGAGCTTACCTGCGAAATTAGAGTTTGCGACGCCGACAGTATCCATTTGTCCAGAGGGTTTTCTGGTATACGCGCTGTTTCTTGCACCCTGGCGCCGTCTATGTTTGCGTACGTTACAAAAAAGCTGTAAGCGTTCCAAAGCGGCAATATAATGCTTTTTAAAACATCGCGCACACCTTCATCCGTATACCGCAGGTCTTCGGCTTTTACAACGGCGCCGTTTACCAAAAAAAGCCGCAACGCATCGGCGCTAAAAGTGTTCACAACCTCCATGGGATCGGTGTAGTTGCGCAGACTTTTGCTCATTTTTTTGCCGTCTTGCGCAAGAACAAGGCCGGAGACGATACAGTTTTTAAAAGCCGGCTTTTTAAAAAGGGCCGCGGATAAAATCGTAAGCGTGTAAAACCAGCCGCGAGTTTGGTCCAGGCCTTCGTTTATAAAGTCCGCCGGAAAATTGTTTTCAAAAACAGTTTTGTTTTCAAAAGGATAATGGTTTTGAGCGTAGGGCATGGCCCCCGATTCAAACCAGCAATCCAGCACTTCCGGTATGCGCCGCATAACGCCGGAACAGTTTTCTCCGGTTTTTGCGCATGGAATTGTAATATCGTCCACAAAATGTTTGTGTAAATCATGCGGTTCTTTTCCGGAAAGTTCTTTTAGCTCGGCTATGCTTCCCACGCATATAGTTTTGCCGCAATCCGGGCATTTCCAGATTGGAAGCGGGTTGCCCCAATACCGGTTCCTGCTTATAGCCCAGTCTTTAGCGCCTTCCAGCCATTTGCCAAAACGCCCTTCTTTTATGTGTTCTGGAATCCAATGTATTTGTTTGTTTGCTTCCAAAATGTCTTGTTTTATTTTTTGTACGTTTACAAACCAGCTTTCAACGGCGCGGTAAATTAACGGGCTGGAACACCTCCAGCAATGCGGGTATGCGTGAAGTATTTGATCCCGTTTTACAAGTTTGCCTTCGGTTTTTAGCCGTTCGATAATTTCTTTATCGCAATCTTTTACAAAGCGCCCCGCATAATCCGGTACGGCGGAGGTGAATTTACATTCAGCGTCCACAGGGCAAATTACAGGGACGCCAGTCCCCTGAAGCGCCCGCGCATCGTCTTCGCCAAAACCGGGCGCCGTGTGAACAATGCCTGTACCGTCTTCGGTGGACACAAAATCGGCGGAATAAACGCGAAAAGCGTTGTTCGCCCGCGCTTGCTCAAAATATGGGAAAAGCGGCTCGTACTGTATGCCGGTAAGTTCCGTTCCTTTTCCTTTCCACAAGATGCTGTAATCTCCGGCTTCTTTGTAGTAGGCGGAAAGCCGCGCCTGAGCTAGCACAAAACGTTTTTCACCGTCCTGCACTATCACATAATCAATATCCGGCCCAACCGTAAGGGCCAGGTTTGACGTCAGCGTCCAGGGCGTTGTAGTCCAGGCCAAAAAGAAACTGTCGCCGCTGAACGGCAGGTTTGAACGGTTTTTTTTCGTTATTATTTTAAACTGGACTGTAATAGCCGGATCGTGTACGTCTTTGTATCCGCCAAGATTCAACTCGTGGTTGGAAAGAACAGTGGAACAACGCGGGCAGTATGGCAGTATATAATGGCCTTCGTATAAAAGCCCACGCTCCCAAAGGCTCTTCATCACCCACCAGATTGATTCCATGTACGGGTTTTCCATCGTTTTATAGTCGTTGTCAAAATCCACCCAGCGCCCCAGCCTGGTGATTATACGTCTCCATTCAGAGGCGTAACGAAGGACGGAAGCGCGGCAGGCTTCGTTAAAACGGGCTATCCCGTATGCTTCAATGCTTGTTTTTGAATTGAGCCCAAGCTCTTTTTCTATAAGATTTTCTACGGGAAGCCCGTGGCAGTCCCACCCAAAACGGCGTTCAACCCGTTTGCCTCGCATGGTTTGGTAACGCGAAATAATGTCTTTTATTGTGCTTGGAACAAAATGCCCAAAATGAGGCAAGCCGTTTGCAAAAGGAGGGCCGTCGTAAAAAACATAACTGGAATTGGAACCGTCTGAGCCGGATGCTTTCCGTTGATCTATTGATTTTTTAAAAACATCATTTTTTCGCCAAAATTCCAGGATTTCTTCTTCCAGCTTTGGGAAGCTAACTTTTGTATTTACCGCATTAAACATAGCCGTAGTATGACATAATGGGATGTTTACGGCAATCTTACCCTATCTAACGCTATGATTTTGACGTTAGTTCCAGGGTTTTTGCGTTTTAACGCCTGCGCTTGCGGCGGTTTCTAAGCGCGTTGCGGTTTTCTTTTTGGTGATTTTCTTCTTTTACGGTTTCTTCGCAAAAATAAGAAAATCGGCTGTTAGGATAACGCTTGCTTATGATCCAAATACATATTCCGGCGAGCGCCATAAAAAATGAAAGCAACTGTCCGGTAGAGATGCTTGTTAGCGGATGCGCGTAAGCTATAGGCAAGTTGTTTGGAATAAATTCTATGGCGTAACCAATATCGGCGTCCGGTTGGCGGAAGTATTCAATAATAAAACGGATTAAACCGTATCCTACCGCGTATAACCCGAAACAAAACCCTTTAAAGGGGCTTTTTTTTCGTACAAGCCAAATAACGGCCCACAAAAAAACGCCTTCAAAGAACGCTTCGTACAATTGCGATGGATGTCTTGGCAAATTGACTAGTTGAAACGGCCCGACCGGTGTAAGGCCTGTTTTTTCGGCCATTTCCGCCACCCACGCCGTTTTTGCGGACAATTGCCCGGCTTGCGGAAAAATCATGCCTATTGGGGAAGCCGTCGCCCGTCCGTATAATTCACCGTTAATAAAGTTGCCTATACGCCCGAATGTGTAGCCTATTGGTATAGCCCCCGCAAGCATATCGGCTATTTCCCTAACATCCCGTTTTTTACAAATAGACCAAAGCAAAAAACCGGCAATACAGCCTATAACGCCGCCGTGATAACTCATGCCCTGCAATCCGGTAAAACGCCCGTCCCTAAAAGGCCAAAAAATAAGCCAGGGTTCTCGGCGGTAAATGGAGCTTGTTTCGTAGACTATCGTTGAAAATATACGAGCCCCAAGAAGAAGGCCGAGAATAGACCATGTAAAAAGACTTGTAATATCATCGTCAGTCATTGGGAAGCGCCGTTCTTTCACCTGCTTTCTGTAAAAGAAATACGCGACGCTAAACGCGACGATGTACATAAGCCCATACCACCGGAACGGAAGGTTAGGGATGATTTCCGGCTTTATAAAATCCGGAAATTTAATGTACAGAAACATAATTTTAGTATATATAAATAAAACAAGTGGTGAAAGACACGGATTTTTTATACAGCAACGGCTTCCGGTTTAAATTTGCCGTTGAGTCGGGCCGGGCTTAAATATGCGTCCCGCGCCCGCAGCCCGCCGTGTTCAGTTCCTGCTTTTTGCCGAAACGCCGTTTTAAACGGCTGTTTGGGCGGTTCTGGGGTACGGAATGCAGTCCCGGATATTGGCCATTCCGGTAACGTATTGCACCAGCCTTTCAAAACCCAAGCCAAAGCCGCTGTGCGGAACGGAGCCGTAACGGCGTAAATCCAAATACCATGTGTAGTCAGCTGTTTTCATGCCTAATTCGTTTATACGGTTTTCCAGCAAATCCATATCTGTCTCGCGTTCAGAGCCGCCTATAATTTCACCTAATTTTGGAACCAGGACGTCCATTGCGCGTACGGTTTTTCCGTCTTTGTTTTGCTTCATGTAAAAAGCTTTTATTCCTTTTGGGTAGTCTGTAACAATCACCGGTTTTTTTGCGACGGTTTCGGTTAAAAATTTTTCGTGTTCGGTTTGCAGGTCGCAACCCCAAAACGGTTTAAATTCAAATTTTTCTTTATTTTTTTCAAGTTCTAAAACAGCGTCCGTGTATGTAATGCGTTCAAATTTTACTTCCGCCGTATGTTCCAAATTTTTGATAATTCCTTTTTCCACATATTCATCAAAAAAAGCCATGTCTTCTTCGCAGTTTTTTAGAACGTCTGCAAAAAGGTATTTTAAAAAATCTTCAGCCAACTCCATGTTAAGGTGAATATCAAAAAAAGCGGCTTCCGGTTCTATCATCCAGAATTCGGCTAAATGGCGGGAAGTGTTCGAGTTTTCGGCGCGGAACGTCGGCCCAAAAGTGTAAATGCGCGAAAGGGCTGTAGCGTAGGTTTCCCCCTCCAATTGACCGGACACCGTAAGGTAAGCTTTTTTGCCAAAAAAGTCTTGTTTATAGTCTATAACACCGTCTGCGGTCCATTTCGCCGCTGTTTTTTTCAAATCCAGCGTTGTTACCTGAAACATTGATCCCGCGCCTTCCGCGTCGTTGGTTGTAATAACCGGCGTGTGTATGTAAAAAAAGCCGCGTTCCTGAAAAAAGTTATGGGTTGCGTAAGCAAGGCGGCTTCTAATTCGCATAACGGCGCCAATGGAACGGGTTCTGCCGCGTAAATGCGGTATAGTCCGCAAGAATTCAAGGCTGTGGCGTTTTTTTTGCAACGGATAATCCGCCGCGCCGGCTTCGCCCAAAATCTCGATTTCTTTACAAGCCGCTTCCACTTTTTGCCCGGTTGCGGGAGACGGCGTTAATAGGCCGGTTATGCGAATCGCGGCCCCTGTTGTAATACGCTCTACAGTTTCGTCCGCGCCGCCGCCTAAGGCGTAAACGCATTGTATTCCCGCAAGGCAAGAACCGTCATTCACCTCAATAAACGTCATGTTTTTCATGGCGCGTTTTGTGCGCACCCAACCCTGTATTTCAATTTTCTGATTTTGCGGTTCAAGTTTTAATATATCTTTAATTTGCATATTATTTTTAAAGTGAGTCCTAGCCGGAAATGTCTAAATGTTTGCCTAAATCGGGATCGCGAAATTCGGCTAATTTTTGTTCATCTTCCGTTTCTTCAGCGTTTTGTTTTTTGCCGTGTTTCTTTTTACCCGAATCGTTTTGTTTTTCGCTTTCTCCCGCCTGTATGCCGGAAAGCCCTTCCCCGGTTTGTTCGGCTTCCACAACGGCTTGCATCCGCTCTTCGTCCTTTTTGTGTATCATTTCTCCGCGAATCGCTTTGTGCAATATGGCGCCGTCTTTAACCGCGCTTTGTTCTTTGCCTACTTTTTCTATTTGTAAAAATAAAGTTTGTAAATCTAAGGGTGATAAGGCCATTTGATCTCCCTTAGGACGGTGGCTTTTCCGTCCCCGATTCTATGTATTTAGTAGTACGCACCAAGCCTTGTTCAAGTATAAACGATGTAGCTTTGTATTCTTTGCGTATTTTTTCTTTTGCGTCGCGTATACAAATAACAACGTTTGGATACACTTTAGCCGCCGCAGAAACTCTGCCGAGCGTTGTAAGTGAGCTTAATCTATCTTGCAACTCTCTGATTTTTTCGTCAAGTTCTTTGATTTTTTTGGAAAGATCTGATTTTTTATTTAATAGTTGATTAAAAAATTCTTCTCTGTCTGGAGTTAGCCCGCCGTGCTGGTTTTTATGGTTTTCCAAAGTTTGTACATTCAAAAGCACATCGTCAAATTCACTTGCGGTTGTTTCCCATTCGCGGCTAAGGTCTTCCAGCTCTGATTTGCTGTGCGGGTCGTAGGCCACCTCGCATATTGTTTCCGAAGAACCCCCAACCGCGCCTAAAGTTTTACAATTTATTTCTTCCGAAGCCCTCAGCCTTCCGCCGACTATGCTGGCGCGCCTGCCCTGGCACAGTATTTTTTTGGAGGCGTCTACATAGGAGTTTATAATGCCGTCCGAAACAACCACAATATTTCCAGATTTAATCGTCGCGTTTTCTATGAATTTCGCCCAAACCGACCGGTTAGACTTTATAACGGCGCCTTCTTTGCCGTATATGCCTTGTTTTACAATTATGTCGCCTTCCGCGATAAGCGTAGCTTTGTTTACGGCGCCGTTCACTTCTATGTTTCCGGAGGCTTCAACGGTAAAGCCTTCCAAAACATCGCCTTTTATAAATACGTTGCCCAGGAATTTTATGTTTCCTGTTTTTAGGTTTACATCGCCTTCCACTTCGTAAATCGATTCTACGTTGATTTTGCCGTTTTTTAATATAACTTGACCGTTTATGTTGGCGATGATGGTTTTGCCGTCTGGAGCGAGTCTTACATTTTCGCCTATTTCCAGAACGCCGTCTTTGCCTGGCTGCGCCATAAGAATCCTGCCGGTTACGGTTTCGCCGTTCTCGCCTTTTTCGGCAGGATGCCAGATAGCGATTTTCTCGTCCTGGTGAATGTTTTGTATAATATTTGTTTCTTTAAAATCTATACGCCCGTCTTCGGATTCTTTTAATTTAATTTTTGTTTGGTCTATTTCAAAAAAGTATTCCATGTATGAATTTGAACCGTCAATGGGTAAACGGCCTTTAGCAATACATATCCTTTCATTGTAAATTGGGTTGTCGGCGAATTCGCTCAAGAACTTTTCGTCAAACCCTGAAATTACGCCGTGCATTTCCAGCACTTGTTTTATTCCAGAAAGCATTATATCCGCGCCGTTTTGCCCGGGCGGGGTCGCCTGTATGAACGCCCGCATTTCGTCTTTAGTTACATCAAGGCTTAACATCGCGTTGTTCGCCGGATTGTTGCTGTAATCGCCTATCCTGATATATTCATTCGCTTGTTTTTCTATAGCCTGGTTCAGCAGATTTTCGTCAAACTTCGTAAGTTTTAATTTTGAAAGTTTGTGTTTGGCGTCTTCAATATGCGCGGGCCTGCCTTCGCCCAAAGGCGGGACTACTTTTATAAATACACCTTCAGAAATTCGTTTTATAAAGACTTCGCCGTCAATATCCTTTATTTCTTCAACTTCCTCCAGTTTTTTCATTTCTTGCGCCGCAGCCGCCGCTTCTTCTTCTTTTTTACGTTTTATTTCGGCGCTTTCATACCCGCGTATTTTGCAAACGTTTTTACCAAAACCCATAAAAATGGTTTTATGGACAAGCACTTCATAATCAAGGTTTTTTATAGGTATTCCTAAAATGGCCGCCGCTTCGTGCACGGCTTCTTCCAGAGTAGGCATTTCAACTTCTACGGATTTTATTTCGAGGTCTTCTTCAAGACGTTTTTTTACAATTTCGGTAAGTTTAGCAAAGTCTATCACTTCGCTTCCTACATAATTCCTTTGCGAACGTTTGTTAGTTTTTGAAGTATGCGTTGAATTGCTTTTGTATGAAGTTGTGAGACGCGAGATTCAGTGATGTCTAAAACTTGGCCGATTTCTTTTAATGTAAGGTCTTCGTAATGGTATAAAACCATTATTTTTTTCTCTTTGTCGGGCAGGTTGTTTATCACATCAATTACAATACGGCGTATTTCTTCTCTTTCTACTATTACATCTGGATTAAGGCTGGACGGCGCTTCTATGCTGTCGCCTATGGAAACTTTATCGTTTTCATCGCCGGAAAACCATACGTCGTTTAACGAAAGGACTGACGTACTGGATATTTTCATCATGGTTTTAAGGAATTCGGTTTCGTCCATTTTTAGGTATTCGGCGACTTCTTTTTCGGTGGCGGGGCGTCCGTAATGCGACTCCAGCGTTCCCGATGCTTCCTCAACCTCACGTATTTTTTGCCGGACGGAACGCGGCACCCAATCCGCCGCGCGAAGTTCGTCAAAAATTGAACCCCGTATGCGTGTTACGGCGTAAGTTTTGAATTTTATATCCCGTTCCGGGTCGTAGCGCTCTATCGCGTCAATAAGACCGAATGTACCGCAACTTACAAGGTCGTCAAATTCAACGTTTTTGGGCATTCCCAAAGCGACTTTACCGGCTACGTATTTTACAAGAGGAGCATATTGTTCTATAAAGGCGTCGCGAATCTTGGGGTCCCGTGTTTTGCGGAATTCTAACCAGAGTTCGTCTTCTGTCTTTTTGGGCGGAAGGGAATTCCCCATAATTAAATCCTATTCCTTTTTCAATATCGTCTGTATCGCGCCGGCCATTTTTTTACCGTCAAAACGCTTGAAACCGTCTTCTTTTTTAGGCCGGTTTCCAACTGACATTTCAACCGTCCCTACAGTTGCTTTTTTTTCGCCGCCGCTCTTTGCAAAAAATGAAGCGTCTTCCATATCACCGGAATCAGAAGTTTTCCCGTTAAAAGAATCCAGCGCGGGCATACCCGGAACAAATTCCTTTGATTCTGTAAAACTCCGAGCCTTTTTTTCGGGGGAAGCCGCCTTAACATCTTGCAACTCAGATTCATCTTCGGAGGTTGCAACATCCCCAGCGTGATTGTATTCATAATTAGAACTTTGTTCTACTACCCTTGAAGGAGAGGCGTTTTCTGTTACGGAAGCTTTGCTTTCGGGTTTAGGGGGCCCCGCATCTTTTTTATTTGAAAAAAGAGCGTCTATGTTGTCAATTTTGAAGCTCAAAATGGGTTCCACATCGCTTTCCTGCTGTTGAGGCTCGGAAGGCAATTCGTTTTCCGGTATCTTGAATTCCGAGCCAAACAAATTTGTGTGGACGGAATCGCCTACGGTTATATCTACAGAATGATTTTCTTCTTCCGGCAGATAAAAAAAGGCGCTTTTAACATACCCAAGACCTATTCCCAAGCCAAAAAAAACGGCGCCAAAAATTAATGCGCGGATTATAATGTATACGAGCGTCGTGCCGCTAAGCAAGCCCAAAACAAAGGATATTAAAAAAGCAAAAAGCGCGGTGATAAGGCCTAATTTAATATTCAATATTCTACCGTTTTAATTTTGATGTTAAATTTGAAATTACTTTATCCGTAATATCCACAGACCTGCTATACCAGATAATTCCCCGCGTGTTTTTGTCTAAAACCATGGTGTAACCTTCGCTTTCCGCCGTTAATTCAATTTGAGTATTAATTTGTTTAAGCGTTTCCGGGGTGGCCGCAGTTGAATTCAGCCTGTTTTTATCGCCCTCAAGTTCGGCGAGTTTTTTTTGATGATAATCTTTTAAGGCTTCTGTTTTTTTAATAATTTCGGATTTTAGCCGGTTTAATTCGGTTTGATGCTGCTTTTTTAAGGCGTTGTTTCGCGCATCGCCGCCCCCTGGGTTTTCCGCGTTTTCGGCTGAGGATTCCGGAGTCTGGGTTTTTATCATTTCGTCTACGCGGGCGTACATATCTTCAATTTCTTTTTTTCGTTTATCTAATTCCGCCTGTATTTGGGCGCTTTTTTTTTCCAGATCGGCGAATGCGTTTGATTTTATATTTAGAGCGGCCAGTATACGGTTAAAATCGACTACCGCAAACCTTGTAATTTGTTGGGGAAAAAGCGGAACTGATGTAAAAAAGATAAAAAATAAAATTCCAACTGTTATTATGTGTATGTTTTTTTTCATAAAAAAATAAAGACTGTTTTTACAAAACGCTATAAAACGGCCATTTCCTCCTGTTTATGTTTTTAGTGGAAGCCGTAAAAAAGTTTCTGAACGGCTTTGCTTTTAGAACACGGCGTTTATTGCAACCGCGCGGTTTTTGGAAGAAACGCGGTTGCAATTTTAAATCAACGCTTTTCGTTTTAGTCCGCTATCGCGGATTTTGCGGCGCGGAATTGTTTTCCGGGCGCATTTTAGTATGTTGATAAGGCGAAAGACAGCAC
The DNA here is from genome assembly GCA_031281945.1 of Spirochaetaceae bacterium. Classification (GTDB taxonomy): domain Bacteria; phylum Spirochaetota; class Spirochaetia; order Treponematales; family Breznakiellaceae; genus JAIROZ01. The sequence continues at coordinate 38,825 of JAITER010000074.1, forward strand.
AAAATCAATACCGGAAGCCGGATCTGAGGCGTTCCCGCCTATGGCGCCCCTTTGCCATTCTATACCGCCGCCATCCGCGATTTTGAAGCGCTTTAGGAAAAGAAAACGGAACGGGAACTGCGGGATTGCGAAACGCAAGCCGCCGCCAAAACTAAAATGCATACGGTCAAAAAAGCCTCCGTTTTCCACGTCTACGGGGTCGTTTTTAAAAATGTAGGCGGGTTCGCTCGCAACCTCCGCCATGTCAAAAAACAGGTCTACGGCCAGAACGCCCGGCAACGCCGGCATACGCAATTCCGCCCAATTTTCCCACATGGCGAATCCCCTGTTGCTGCGCTGGTCGGTCCAGCCGCGCCCGGTGAACATACCGTCTATGTATAACTTGTTTGCGTCTTCCGCTACAGGGGCGCTGTTCCCCATATACGGGAACAGGAACGAAAGTCCTGAATGTACGCCGAAAACGCCTTTAAAAGCCCATGTTTCAGTTACAGGTATATTCCAAAGCGTAAAGAAAACTTCGGCTTTTAATTCGTTGCGCATATAATATTCATCTTCGATTTTGTTCGGCAAAAGGCCGTATAGCCCAAACCTGCTTAATAAGTAGTAGCCTTTTGACGGGTCGTAATAAATGTCGCGGTTGTCCAGTGAAACGCTAACGGAAAATGACGTTGAAGGCGTCGGTTCGTTGTTTCTTTGGCGTAAAGTTGGATCGAAAGGCCGGTAAAGTTCGGCGTCGTACGAGTTTATTTTGAAGCCGCCGCGTAAATTCCCGCCCACCCCTAAATTGCCTAAAAAAGTAAGCCAGCGGTAACCGGTGGAGAATCCTAATGAAAACCGCCATTGTTCGTAGGACATTAGATATTCGTCTGCAGGCAATTTGCTTGCGGCCGCATATTCGTTGTAAGATGAAAAGCCGTCGGGGTAAGCGTAGGTTTCGTCCCCGTTAAAAAACGGCGCGTGATTGTTCATCGCCGCCCAGCGCTGTTGGTGCTGTACCGTAAAGTCGAAGCCGCCGGATAGCGGCAGGCCGAACAACCAGCGGTGCGTGTACTGTAACGAAGCGTTTTGCGTTGCGTCCGAAGCGTTTACTTCCACGCCAAAAATGTTTCCCCACCCTAAAAAATTGCGATCCGTCCACTTGAGCAAAATTGACACCGGCAACGCGTTAGGGTCTGTGGTTCCAGAGAAGGTGACGCCGGCTTGAATGTCCGTGGTAAATTGTTCTTCCACATTAATTACGAGATTCATTAGGTTTTCCGCGCTTCCAGGCGGGGTTTCGGGAATGATGTTGGAAAAATACTGCAAATTATACAGATTCCTTATGCCTTCCAGAACTTTTATCTTGGAAAAGACGTCGCCTTCTTCCAAAGGCATCTCGCGTAAAATCACCTCGTTGTGCGTCTTTTTGTTTCCCCGGACTATGATGCTTTCGATGTGAGCCCGGTTGCGTTCCACTATGTTAAGATTATATGAAAGCACGCCGTCTTCTTTTATTTCTTCCCGCGATATTGTGTTAAAAATATAACCGTCGTCGTAGTAGCGGTCGCTTATGCGTTGAAGGTCGGCTTCCAGCTTGCGGGCGTTTACTTCTTCTTTTGGCTTTGAATACACTAGTTTTTGCAATGTTTCCGTTGAAAAAATTGTGTTTCCGGTTATTGTAACCCCGCCGAATGTATATTTGCGGCCCTCGCGCAGACGGAAAGTGAGAGTAAGCCGGCTTCCTTTAGCGTCGCGGGAGACGTCTCTGGTTATATCCACAATGGAAGCGTCTATGTAGCCTCTGTCGTGGTAATATTGAACCAGCGTTTGCCTGTCCGCCGTAAGCTTCGCTTCCTGAAAAGCGCCGTCTTGCATAAACCCTTTAGGTCTTAGCGAAAGCATGGCCCGCAGTTTGCGTTCCGAAAAAATAGAGTTGCCTTCGAACCGTATCGCTTCGATTGTAACGCGCTCTCCTTCGTCAATTTTGAAAGTAAGAATAACCGACCCGTCTTTGTTTGTTTGCGTTTCTGAGCTTACTTTTGCGTCTACATAGCCTTTTTCCAGATATTTGGCATGGATCGCTTGCTCGTCCATTCGTATTTTTAACGAATTTACAACATCCTGGGGTTTAAGCGTGATTGCGTCTAACATTTCGCTGCGCCTTAATCCGGCGTTTCCGCTGAACGTGATTCGGGAAAGCACTGGGCGTTCCGTAACGGAAAAATTTATAACCACGCCGTTGCGCGAGGCGTCGTCCAGGGTGGCGGGCCGGATTTCTTCAAAAAATTCCAGTCCGTACAACGCTCCCAATAGTTCAAAAAACAGTTCGTCTGTAAAAATTTCGCCTATGTATTGGCTGGTTACACCCTCTATATCGGTTGCGCGGACGTGTTTTAATCCGTCGAACGTTATTTCTGTTATAGGTTTGCCCAGATACCAGCTACTTTCTTGCGCGGTTAATTGGACTGCGGCGCATATAAAAAAAGCGGTTAGCGCCGCTCTGTAAATACGCTTGTAAAAGCAAAGTTTCATCAATTCTCCAAATATAGTTTAAAAAAAATAGCGAATATTAAGTTACAGATTAGCGTTTTTGACGCCGGTATACAAGGTTGTCTTTCGCGGAATTTGAATTCACAGCGTAAAAACGTGATGGTGAAAATTTTTCTGATTGTAAAAAGCAAGGTTTAATTTTAAAATACATCATGCAAACGCCATTCACTTTTATAGATTTACATACACATTCAACAGCGTCGGACGGCAAACTTAGCCCTCAAAACTTGATTCGGGAAGCGGCGGGGAAAGGGATTTCTGTTTTGGCCCTTACCGACCATGATGTAATAGACGGCGTCCCGGAGGCCTCTTTCGAGGCGAAAAAACAGGGAATCGCCTTTATTCCGGGGGTTGAATTGGCGGTGGACTGGCGTAATTTGCCGGGGTTCAACGAGGGCGGCGAGTTTCATCTGCTGGGGCTTGGGCTTTGGCGGCCGTCGGACGATTTTTTGGCCGAAATGAAAAAATTGAAAGAGTTCCGGCTTGAACGCAACCTGCAAATTCTGGAAAAAATGAAAGAGGCCGGCTGGAATGTTAATTATGACGATTTGTGTGAAATCGCCGGAAATGAGTTTATAGGGCGCCCTCATATAGCGGAATATATGGTGCGTCTAAAAATCGTGCGCAACATGGAACAAGCTTTCAGCCGCTACCTCGCGAAAGGGCGCGATTTGTTCGTTCCAAAATACGCCTGCGAATTTTCTTGCGCGGTTAGAATTTTAAAAGAATCCGGCGCGCTTGCGGTTTTGGCCCATCCGTCAAGCCTTTTCATCTCGTGGGGCGTATTGCCCAGCCTTTTTGAAAGGCTAAAAGAGTTGGGGCTTGACGGCGTTGAGGCGTGGCACCCCGGCGCGACCAGGCATACTTGCAAGCGTCTGGAGGCCCTATCGCAATCAACCGGCCTTTTTGTAACCGCCGGCAGCGATTACCATGGTGAAGACCGGCGCGGCAGGCGTCTGGGCCGGACGGCCGGCGGCGAAAAAATACCCGCGTCTATATTGGAGGCGATACCTTCTTTGCGGGACGCCGCGCTGGCAGTTGCGCGAGACGTTTAACGGGCGCCAAGCGGCTTGCGCAAGACTTTAGCGCGGGTTTTAAGACGTCCAGGGCTGGAATTCGGGAGGTTGCGGGGCCTTTATTTCCAACGCGGCGCCGTTTTTCGTGGTAAAAATCAGGGCGTTGGCGTGCAACAGCATACGGCGCAAACCGGGCGTTTTTCGTAATTCTTTGTTAAGCCTAAAATCGCCGTATTTGCCGTCCCCCAGAATTGGGGCGCCTGATTTTTGCAGGTGTATGCGGATTTGGTGTGTACGGCCTGTTCCAAGCTCAAGTTCAAAAACCAAAAAAGGAACGCCTGTTTCAGTTTCACCGCGTTTTGTTATGGTGTAATGCGTACGGGCCGCTTTTTGCTTTCCGTGAACGTCCACCGCAAACGTTATAACGCCTTCATTTTTTAGATAAACGCCCGCGGCGCCTGAACAAACGGCTGTGTAGCGTTTTTTTACGGCGCGTGAGGCGATAAGGGCGGAATAAAAGGCCGCGTTTCGCCCGCCTTTCGCTGTAAGCAAAACGCCGGAGGTGTCTTTGTCCAGCCTGTGAACTAAAAGCGGGCGCAAGCCGCCTGGAAAAGCCGTCCGCAGAAGGGCGTCTACGCTAACCGGCGCGTTTTTTCCGCCCTGAACAGGAAGCCCCGCCGGTTTGTTGACGGCGAGACAGGTTTCATCTTCGTATAAAATTTCCAGATTTTTCATAGGGTTTGTTTTATTAAACTTAAACTTTGCGCATATACGCGCAGGCGTTGTAGAAGAAGCCTACGCTTTTCTACGTTGCGGTTTTTTGTTAAAATTCCGCCATGCAAAACCGTACTATACCCATTAGATCTGAAGTTGACGAAAAAGACCGCTGGGATCTTTCAAAATTATATCCAAACGATGACGCATGGAATACAGACCTTGCAAAATACGAAAAGCTTTCAAAAAAAATAGCGCTTTACAAAGGAACTCTGGGCGCTTCCGCAAAGGCTTTGGCCGAATACCTTGATTTTGCCGAAGAACTGGGCCTTTTGGAAGAAAGGCTTTCGTATTACGCCGAACTGCGCCAGTGCGAAGACGAAGGCTCTGACGCCGCCCGCTCCATGACTGGGCGTTTTGTGATAATAGCTTCCCATGTAAACGCGGAAAGCGCGTGGGCCGCGCCGGAAATCCAGGGGATTCCAGATGAGCGCGTCTTTTCATTTCTTAAAGAAGACTGCCTAAAAAACTATAAAGTATATTTAGAAAAACTTTTGCGTTTTAAACCCTATATTCTGAGTGAAAAAGAAGAACGGATTATAGCGATGCAAAGAGAAGCTTGCGGTTTGCCGTCCGAGGCTTTTTCCGTCCTTACTAACGTAGACTTTGATTTTGGCGCGGTGAATACGGATGGCGGAATGCAGCCGCTAACCCAGTCCACCTGGCAGGTTTTTATGGAACATAAAAACCGTTCTTTGCGCGAAACCGCCTGGAAGCAGTTTTATAACGTGTTTTCCGCCCACAAGACCGCATTAGCCGCCCTTTACGCCGGATCGGTAAAGCAGGACGCCGTGTCGGCGCGCATACGCGGTTTTGAATCGGCCAGGGCTTCGGCGCTTTTCCCTGATAATGTAAAACTGGAAGTGTACGACAATTTAATCGCCTCTGTTAACGCGAATTTGGCGCCGTTGCACAGGTATTACAACTTGCGCCGCCGCTCGCTGGGCCTTAACAAACTGGCTCACTGGGATGTTTACGTTCCAATTACGCAAACCGCCGAAAAAAACACTTGCTGGGAAGAAGCGGTAACCCTTGTTTCGGACGCGCTGGCCCCGCTCGGCGAGGAATATACCGGAGTTTTACGCGCCGGACTTATGGGCCGCTGGGCCGACCGTTACGAAAACAAAGGCAAACGCAGCGGGGCTTTTTCCGCCGGAAGTTTTTCCGCCGAACCTTATATTTTAATGAACTACAAAACGGATTCCGTAAGGGATATTTTTACGATGGCGCACGAAGGCGGCCATTCTATGCATTCGTGGTATTCGGCGCGATCCAACCCGTTTATGAGCTATTCTTATACAATTTTTGAAGCGGAAGTAGCCAGTACGTTTAACGAAGAGCTTTTATTCCGGCATCTGTTAAAAAACGCGCCGGACGGCGAATTCCGCGCCGCCATTATAGGCAAACGCATTGACGACATACTGGCCACTTTGTACCGCCAAACAATGTTCGCCGAATTTGAAAAAAACACGCACGCTTTGGAAGAGAGCGGCGAAGCTCTTACCGTGGACGTGTTGCGCGGCGAGTACCGCAAGTTGCTGGAAAAATATTTTGGCGGCGATATGGAGCTGGACGCGCTTTCCGACCTGGAAGGATTGCGCATACCGCATTTTTACCGCGCTTTTTATGTTTACAAGTACGCGACCGGAATTTCGGCGTCTCTTGCGCTGGCGGAAAGGGTGCTTGGCGGCGGCGAAAAAGAAAAAGAGGATTATTTTACTTTTCTTAAATCCGGCGGTTCGCGCTTCCCTATCGATTCTCTTAAAGCGGCCGGCGTTGATATGTCGTCGCCGGACCCTGTAAACGCCGCTTGCAAACGGTTTGACGCCCTTGTAAGCGAGTTAGAGAAAGCGATGCGGCTTGAATAAAACCCGTGTTTGTAAAGGCGCGGCGGGGGCGGCGGAAAAGCCGCTTTAGCGGGTTGTAAGCGGGCGGAGCCGGCGGAAAAGCCCCCCCCCTCCCATAAGTTAAGGTGAATGCCGAGCCGCATTTAAAGCGTCTTCTTTGCGGAACAAATTGCCAGTTTAAAAATATGACCAAATCAAAAAAAATAAAAACTACTGTTTTTAGGTGCGGCGTCTGTTCGCACGAAGAAGCAAAATGGCTGGGACGCTGCCCGTCTTGCGGGGAATGGAACACCCTTGTAGAGACGGCTGTAAGCGCGGGGGAAGCGGCTTATACAATAAGAGGTGGGCGGCGCATTCCAAAATCCATGCCGCTGGAAGGCGTAAGCGGCGAGGAAGGATTTAGGTTTTCCTGCGGGATTCCTGAACTTGATTCCGTGCTGGGCGGCGGCGTTATGCGGCGATCTGTGGTTTTGGTTGGAGGCGAGCCTGGAATAGGCAAATCCACCCTTCTTTTACAGGCCGCTTCTCTTGCGCGTGTAAAAGGGCGGGTTTTGTATGTTTCCGGCGAGGAGGCGGCGGGGCAAATAAAGATGCGCGCCGAAAGACTCGGCCTTAACTGTAAAAACATAGAAATCTTTTGTTCCGGCGTTCTTTCCGAAATTGAAACCGTTTTGGATGCGGTAAAACCAGTTTTGGTGATTATAGACTCAGCGCAAACTTTATACTCGCCGGACGCCGGCCTTGCTCCGGGAACCGTGAATCAAATGAAATTTTGCGTGTTTGAGGTAATAAACTGGACGAAAGAACACGATGCGGCGCTCTTTTTTTCGGCCCATGTTACAAAAGAAGGGATGATAGCCGGGCCCAGAACCGTAGAACACATGGTGGACGCAGTTTTGTACTTTGAGCAGAATGATGGTGAAAACCGTTTTTTACGGGCGGTGAAAAACCGCTTTGGCTCTGTGGACGAGATAGGCATCTTTACTATGACCGAAACCGGCTTAAAGGCGGTTCCTGACCCGGCGGCGCTGTTCCTGGTTAGGCGCGAAAACCAGCTTCCTGCCGGAGTCGCCACCGCCGCCGTGCTGGAAGGCAGCCGTTGCCTGCTGGTGGAAATACAGGCGCTTACAGTAGGCGCCAAGGGCGCTGTAAGCCGCGTTTTTTCCGACAAAATTGACGGGGCGCGGGTTTCCCGCATTGCGGCCACTTTGGAAAAAAGCTTGAATTTACGGCTTGGAGACCAGGACGTCTATGTTAATGTGGCCGGCGGTATACGTTTGCGCGAAGTAGGGCTGGATTTAGCGCTCGCCGCAAGCATTTATTCGGCGAGAACCGGTTTGCCATTGCCTTATTCCAGCGCCGTCTGCGGGGAACTTACTTTAGCCGCGGAGGTGATGCCCGTAAAGCGGCTTGAAGGCAGAATCAAAACCGCCGCAAGTTTGGGCTTTAACCTTTTTGTGGGGCCGAATTCCGCAAAAAATCTAAAAGAAGCGATAGCCGCCCTGTTTAGCGCAAAGTAATCGTTTTTAGCGCCAGGACGCAAGGCGTTCCGCGGCCAGGGCGCAGGCGCTTATGCAGGCTGTTTCCGTGCGCAACGCCCGCTCGCCCATGGAAACAAGGGTGAAACCGCCCGCTTCAAGGGCGTCCCGCTCGCTTTCCGACCATCCCCTTTCCGGCCCGACCGCGATGACGGCGGCGGCGAAACCCCGCCTTATTTCCGAAAAAGAACGGCTTGGCCGCGCATTGTCGCAAGCCGCCAAAAGCGCGCCGCCGTATGTGTTTTTTTCCCGCGCCGCGTCTTGTTGCGGGCCGCTCCAAAAAACCGCGTCCTTAATCCAGGATTCCAGGCTGTCAAAAACACGCAGTAGCGGGGGCGACGTTCCCCTGCTTTGGACGAGGCCTTCGTTTATGGCCGCCTGAGCGCCTCCGTCTTTTAACAGATTGGTTTTTCTGTAATTTTCATCCCCTAGCTCTGTTTCTAAAAGGTCTATTTGCGCGGCGCCGAAACTGCTTGCGTCCCGTAAAAGCCGGCGTAATTGTATGGGGCGCGGGAAGCCCACCCCCAGCCTAAGCGGCAGGAGCGGCTTTGGCGGGCGGGTAAGTTCCAGGGTGAAAAAAACGTCTCCTTCCGGGGATACGGCTTTTATGCGTCCCGTTCCCGTGTTTCCTCCCAAGACGCCCGCTTCGAAAAAGTCGCCTTCGGTTTTTTTAAGATTTTTTAGAAGGCTTTTCGCCCGCGCGTCTTTGCCGTTTAACGGGCGGTTTGTTTCTTCCAGGCTGGAAAAAAGAACAAGATTCATTTTTTAACGTAAACTCCGTAGAAGCGATCTTAATTCGGGGTCTTTTACGGTTTCCACAGCTGTGTTTTTAGTTTCGCCTTCTTTGGGGGCTTGTTCAAAAATTTCATCTCCCGCGGCTATTGAATCAAAAAAACCTGAGCGTTCCAGGTCGCCGCCGGAAATAAGCTCGTCTATATTCTTAACGGTAAAGGTTCCGGTTACGTCTTGCGGCAGGTATTTTATTCCCACCCCTTCGTTGCTGATTTCGGCTTTTCCGGCTTTAACCACATTAAAAACGGCGTTTTCGGCTATTTTGTCAAAACGCCCCTTGTCTATAACGCCTTTTCCCGCGTCTCTGCGCAACAAGACGGCGCGAAACGGCAACGCAGCTGATATTTGGTCTACCAAAGTTTTACTTGCGCCGCGCAACCGGTCCGCCCCGGCGCGGAATACATTAAAAGAAGCCGCTTTGGAGCCGGTTCTTGAAACGTACATTTCCGCGTTTATTGATATATCGCGTTCATTTTCGGCTACGGATAAAACTATGAAATAATCGGCCTTGATTTCCCTCGCCGCGCGGAAAGCGGCTGAAAAAGATTCCCGTTTTATTGGAACGTCCATCACGCTAAAATTCCGGTTGTGAACGCTTATATCTTTTATGTACGTGGAAACAATATAAGCCGCGTCCGCGTGATAAAATGAGGATTGTCCGGCGACTGAAAAGACGGCCGCATTCCAATGCGGTTTAATTTCGGAAGCGTCCACGGGATTTTGCGCGGCGAAGCTTGTCCGCAAAAGCGCGGTGTAGGTTTCTACGGCGTCGTTTACGGCTTTGTTCGCCTTGCCGGTTTCGTTTTGAATAAAAAGCATTTCGTCCAAATATTTCTGTTTATAGCCCTGCAAAAGCAGTATTTCCGCGTAATCCGCGCGTTGTTCCGCGTATGGGTTTATTCGCAAACCTCTTCTGTATTCAAAAAGGGCGTCTTCGTAAAGTTTACGCTGTTTGTATTGCGACGCCCTGGAGAAATGCCAGGCGGCCCAGCGGGCGCGTTCCGGACTTTCCACCCCGGTTTCGCGCAAAAGTGATTCTTCCAGAGCGGCGCGGGACCATTCATCGCCTGAGTCTATTCCAAGCGCGACCGCGAAAGAACGCCGTCCTTCGTCTCCTCTATCCAGCCGCGTCAGCGCCATGCCGCGTAAAAACCAGGCGCCGGAATTGTTCCGGTTTTCTGATATGGCGGCGTCCGTTAAAAGTATGGTTTCGTTATAGTCGCCGTTTTGGTAGCGTAAGGAGGCCAGCAAGTCTCTGGCTTCCTGGAAATTCGGTTTTTGATTGACTACGTTTTCCGCGTCTTCTATAGCCTCGCGTATTTGTCCGGCGCGGGCTTTAAGATAGCTTGCGTAGTAAGAAACGCGGTAGTCGCCGGGGTGCGCTTTTTGCGCCCGTTTTATGTAGTCCATGGAAGCCGCGGAGTCGCCAAGCGAACCCGTAACCAAAGCCAGAGATATTAAAAGCCGGCGGTCTTGCGGGTATAAACGCGCCGCCTCGCGGTAACGGCGCACCGCTTCGCCTGTTCTGCCGTTTGCTACGTCAAGTTCCGCGGCGGCGAACAGGGCTTTACGGTTGTAAGGCTCCTGTTTAAGCACGCCGGCGATTATAGGTTCCGCGGCGTCCAGGCGGCCCATAGCTATTAATATAAACGCCTCCAGATTTGCGGCGTCTGTAGACAATCTGGAAAGGCTTTTTGCTTTTAGCGCCCAGTTTAGCGCTTCGTCGTATTCCGCGAGTTCGTAGTAACATTCCGCAAGCGAGTAGGCGGCTCCGGCGTGGGCCCCGTTGTATTTTAACGCTTCTAAAAAAGCTTCCGCCGCGCCGTACCAGTCTTCTTCCGCCGCGAAATTCAACCCTTTGTTATACGAGCTTTCCGCCGCGGGCGCGTCGAGGGTTGTTTGCGCGGATAAAGCCGCGGTTATGCAGAAGACCGTTAAAAGCAAGCTGATTTGCTGTAAAAAGCGGGTGTTGCGGCTCATTTTACGCGAATTATACAATTTTACCCCTGTTTGTGGGAATGTGCTTTTAACGGCGCGGGTTTTAACAAAAACGTTGCGGGGCGTTGCGCGGGTTTTAAGCCGCAAAACGGTGGAATTTGAGGGCTTTAGGGCGAGCCTGCGGAAAGGTTTGGTTAGCGTTTATTTAAAATTTTACTGATAAGGTTTTTTAATTCCGGGTTGGTTCCCGCGTCATCCAGGCTGGAAAGGGTTTTTTTTTCGATGTAATGGATTCCATCTTGTTCCATGATGATTTCGTCCGCCGTTTCTTCTTCTACCAGGTCTTCTCTAAAAGGCTCCATTGCGGCGGAAGATATGGAGCCGTCTCGTCTTACCGGTATAAAGTCGTCGATTGGCGAAGATATGTCTATATCAAAGTTGATAAATTCTTCTTCGGATTGATGTTTTGGCGGGCTTAAATCGATTTGTTTTGCAATCTTGTTTATGTCCGTGCCTTTGTGCGGATTCTCGAAAGTGTAAATAGGCCCTTTAATTGGGGCGTTTGCGGCGTATTTTAGGTCGTCTTTTGTAACTTCTTCAAAGTTCTCCACATCCTCCGCATCAAACGAATCGTCATTTAAATCCTCCGGCGGCTGAGGCTTGGCGGGTTGGTCTGGCGCCTCCTCCAGTTCCTCCAGGCCGTCGTCCTCCGGCGGCGGCTGAACGCTTCCGCCTGTAGCGGCGGGTTTTCCGGTTAAGCCGCCGGAGGACGACGGGGAAGGCCCGGCGTTGAATTCCCCGTAATCCAGGCGGCTTATTGAAAGGCCGTCTAAATCCGCTTTTTCGTAGTCTTCCAGTTTTTCCAGGGGTTCCGGGTCTTCAATGTCAACGGCTTCGGCTATCAGATCGCCGTAATTTAGGACGGCGGCGCTGTTTTGCGGCGGTTCCGGCGGCGGCGGCTTTCCGTGCTTGTGTTTTGGGGCGTTTTCGGCGAAAGGATCTTCCGCCAGTATATCCGGCAACTTTGTGTAGGCGGCTTTGGCTTTTTCGTCAGTTTTTTTGATGTTTATTTCGGATATAACCGCCTGTTTTAATTGTTGTTTAGCCATATCGGAAAGCCGCTGTTTCTCCGAGTCTTCCAAAGCGTTCCACCCGTCCGGTTTTTCCGCTTCCGTTGTAAAACTTTTTTCCGGATCTTCCGTTTTTTCATCTCCCCGCGATTTTTTTCGGGAGGCGCTTTTTGAGGTTTGTGAGTTTTGCGAAATTTGATTGGCGTTTAAATAATCCGGCAATAAAGCGCCTGTCGCGTCTAAAATACGGTTTAGTATATTTTCTAATTTTTCATCATCTTTTTCAGGAATTTCTCTCCGGCCTATGGCTGTAAGCAAATCGTTCCAGGATTTATCAAAAAAAGAATCTATATAGGCGTCCGTTTCCGAGCCTTTTTTTACGCGGACGCCGCGCCTAAGTTCGCGGAGTATTTCTTCGCGGCGCTGTTCAAGCTCCCATTGCCATTTAAGCCAGTCCTTATCGCCTTTTATTTCGTAATATTCTTCGATAAGGGCTACTTGCAGCGCTTTTAGCCGTGTTTGAATTAATACAACGGGGTCTTGTTTTATGTTGAACAGCAAGAAAAAAATGATGAACATGGTGAATGCGGCGGAGAAAACCACTATCAACTTCATTGGCGGGGAAAATTCAAAAATCTTTTCGTCTACAAGCCGCCCCGTATAAAAGCCGCTTGCCGTTTGTTCCGAGATAAGCGCGAAGGAATCCTCGTTTTTGCTGGATATAAGGTTGAAGTCAAGGTTGCCGCCGCGCCAAACGGCTGATATTTGGCTTTTTATTTCCGCCGCCCCGGTCGCCGGAAGCCCTATAACAACGCCTTGCGGGCTGCTAATGATAGACATCGAGTCGCCTTGTTTTACCGTAGCGGCTCCATGATAGCCAAGTATATAATCGACTATGGCGCTGGCGGAAATCGAAAATACCGCTATCCCCCGGTAGACGTCAAGCGCGTCATAAAATGGCAGATAAAACAAGATTTGCCCGCCGGATTCCTCAAACCGTATTTCGGGAGAGAATTCATTTCCCGAAGTTATTCTTTCTCCCAGCGGTATGTAGCCGGAGGCCTCATAATAATTTATATAAGCGATGGAATTGCTGTCCTGGCGTAAAACATCCGCGCGGTCGGTTGAGTAATGAATCCTCATGCCGGACGGGTCTAGAAAACGCGCTCGCTGAAACCCGTTCGTGGAAGACATAAGAGAACCAAGGATGCGGCTGCGTTCATAAATTGATTCTTTTGTTTGGTCTAACAGAAAGCTTTCAGTTACGGCCGGCTTTTGAAGCGTTTGCAAAAATAGAGTTTGCAGTTCCGTAAAATAGCTTTCGATGATTTTCGCGTTTGTTTTCATCTCCTGTTGTATGCGCGAAACAACGGCCGGGTCGTAAAAACGCACCTCTAAAAAATTAAAAATGTGTGTAAACGCAAGTATGGCGAAACAGGAAGAAATGAGGACTGTTAAAAGCAGGCTTAAAGCAATTTTTCTGGCGGGACTCACTTTTTGTTCACTTATAGAAATCTTGTTATTAGACTTGCCCTGTAACCGGGCGTTCAAGTCTATCGGGATTATCCAGCAAGCAAGCGGTTTGTTGGATAGCTCTGTTAAACGTGAGCTATGATAACAAAACAGCGCGGTTTTATCAACTTGTAAAGTTTTGGCCGCGCGCCCCTGTTGTAAATCGAAAATGTATATTTTATAAGGAATTAACAACTTTCGGACGGGCGTGTATGTTCATGGAAGCCGTATTTGGCGCCCGCCCCCAAAGCCGGCGCCCAAACTGCGTTTGCGGCTTTGCGGACGGGCGTTGCGGTTTCGCAAGGCTTTAGTCTTTCAAAACCGCAATAGCCTGTCAAAACCAACCGCGTTTTGGAACAGGCTCAATTCTCCGTTCCCGCGTTTGTTTAACGTTCTTTCCGCAAGGCCGGCGTTTATATACAGTCCGGGTGAATTAGCGAATATCCGTCGCCGTGTATGGTCATTATTACTTTTCCTGTAAGTTTTTTTCCAGAAAAAAAGTTGTTTTGCCCCCGTGACGCGCTGTTTTCATTGTTAAAAACCCAATTTTTGGACGGGTTTATTATTACTATGTCCGCTTTTAGGCCGTTTTGAAGCAAGCCCCTGTCTGTAAGCCCTAAAATTCGCGCCGGATTATAACTCATAAGCGCGGAAAGGCGCGAAAGCGGCAGTTTGTTTTCAAGCGTTAGGCTTTTGTAGCAGACGCTAAAAGCCGTTTCCAGGCCCGCAAACCCGGGCGAGCCTTTTTTTTTGTCATTTATGGAATGGGGCGCGTGGTCTGTCGCGATTGCGTCTATAGCGCCGCTTATAACGCCTTCAATTAGGGCGAGCCTATCCGTTTGCGTGCGCAACGGCGGCGCGACCAGGCCCATGTCTTTTTCCCCGGCCTTTTTCGCGTCCTGGGCGGTAAGGGCCAGATGGTGCGGGGTCGCTTCGCAGGAAACCCAGGCTCTGGAGGTAAACGGCGTTTTTTGGCGCAGTTCCGCTTTCATTTTTTTTACAAGGTTTACTGTTTTTTTTGTGGATACATGGGCTATATGCACATGGGCTCCCGCCTGAACGCCCAGGTTAAGCGCCCTTTCTACGGCTTCGTTTTCCCCGCCCAAATCGCAATGGCACGAGACCGGTATGTTAAGGCGGGCCGCCGCTTTAAAAGCTTTAGAAAACAACTCCGGTGATTTTATGTCTTTCCCGTCCTCCGAAAAAATAAGAGGCTTGTAGGGTAGTTTTTCGTAGGCGTCAGAATCGTTTAGCAGAGAATCCATGCGGCTTATTTCCGACAAAGCTTTGCTTTCCATTTTTTTTGTAAGGGATATAGCCGGGTACAGGTCTATTAAATTTATGGCGTCCGAGCGTTTTTTTATTTCCGCCGCCATTTCCAGCCTGTCTATGGCCGGGTTTGTGTTGGCCATACAAACTACGGTTGTAAACCCGCCGGAAGCGGCCGCGAGGGAGCCGGATTCAAGACATTCTTTCCATTCATAACCCGGCGCGCGAAAATGAGCGTGCATGTCAATAAAACCGGGCATAAGCAGAGCTTTACATTCACCGTCTAAAAGTACGTGGGAATCGGTGACATAATCTTTAAGGCTTATTTTGTGTTTTTTGTTTTGCGGCATTACATCCACTATTTTGCCTTTATCTATAACTACGGTTCCAATTTCGTCTGTATAGGCGTCGACTATTCTAAAATTCCAAAAAATTGTTCTCACCTAAAATCTCCCGCGCCGCTTTCCTCGTCGCAATATTCGCAACGATAGGTTTCTGTTTCTTTGCCGCTAAGATGAAATATGTGGGGAACGTATTTTTCCGTAGATGTTATGCAACGCGGGTTTTTGCACATAAGTACGTTTTCCACTCTTTCCGGTAGTTGAAGGGGTATTTTTTGAATTACGAGCTCGTTTTTAATGATATTGACGGTGATGTTCGGGTCTATAAGGCCCAGCAACTCATAATTGATTGAAATGGCGTCGTATATTTTAATGACGTCTTTTTTTCGCATAATTGACGACGAGGCGTTTACCACAAAAGCGACAGTGTGTTGCGACTTTCCTAAACCAAGCCAGTTGAATATTTTGATTCCTTGCCCGGCTTTAATATGGTCTATTACAATACCGTTTTGAATTTTTTCTATGATTAGCATAAATCCCTCAAAAAAAATAAATAGAGTTGTTCGGAAACTTCAGTTTACGAACAACTTCCGCTTAAAAACGCAAAATGCGTAGCATTTTGCAAGGCTTGGGCGACAACCAACAGGGTTGGCGAACAAGTCCAATTTAAGACTGTTTTAGAATTAAAGTTTAAACCGCGATCTTTCAAAACCGTAATTTAACTCCCCAGCCTTTAACTGCGTATACGCAAAAGCTTTTGCATAGCGGCGAATTAAAAAACTTAAAAATTTCACGGGGCTTTTGGTAGGCCGGCTTAGCCGCTATCTCTGGTCTTGAAATCCTAATGTGTTTTTTTAAGCTCCTGGAGCTGTGCGCCGCGAGCAGTTTAAACCCGCTAAAATCTAAAGCAAGGTTTTTATAAATCTATTATAAAAACAATGACAAATGCAATGTCCCTCGCCTTCTTTTATATTATTATATATCTGTAAATTAAATAAAAGCAATTTTAAATCCGCATTATTTATAAAGGCGTGAATTCCGCTTGTTTACGCCGCGAAACAGGCGTTGTTTTAGCAAAAACGTCTGTTTTTGAACGTTTAGGCGCGAAAGCTGGTTAAAGCCGGAACCCCAGCGGCGGTTCTGTCAGCGCTAACAAAACTGTAAATCTGCAAATGCTTCCCGAATAAGGGGAATAAGGGGAATAAGGGCGCATTTTTCGCCGCTTCGCGGCGAAAAACCGTGCTATCCGCTAAAATTTCGCGGGAAGGGCGAAGCCCTTCCCGCGAAATTCCCGCTCCTATCACTTGCGCTTCAAAACGAAAAAAGCTCCATGTTTTCCATGCCTAAATCCGTGCGATTCGGCTTCCGGCAAACCTTGCAAAAGTCATATTTCTAATATATTATTACAAAAAATGTAAGAATTATGGTTTTAAGCTTTATTTCCACAAAAAGAAGCGGGAGGTCTTATCGTGAT
>JAITER010000018.1 GCA_031281945.1 Spirochaetaceae bacterium
CGCAAACTTTTTTGGTTGTCGATAATTTCTTCAAAATTGCAACGCTTTTTGCTTTTTAACCCTTATGTTGTTCGAAAACTTAATTTACCGAACAACTCTAATATACCCGAAAAATTGCAATTTTGCATGGGAACATGGAAGAAAATATTGACGGATTATGAATTTATATTATGGGATTTTAATAGATTTGACATAAATTCATCAAATTGGGTAAAACAGGCGTTTAACGCGAAAAAATATGCATTCGCGGCGGATTATATTAGACTTTACGCCGTTTACAATCATGGGGGCGTCTACCTTGATATGGATGTTGAAGTGGTAAAACCATTCGATGAGCTTTTAAATACGGAATTAATGATAGCTTTCGAAAATGATGAAACAAAAGGTATAGAAGCGGGATGTTTTGGAGCGGAAAAAGGATTGCCATTCATAAAAAAATGTCTGGATTATCATAATCGTAATTTTGTTAAGCCTATTGTTCTTCCAATTATAATGAGAGATATATTGTTTGATAATTTTGCGGATAAAAAATATCATGTGTTTCCGTGTGAATATTTTACCGCAAAAGATTTTGTGACGGGATTTATAAAAAAGACGGAAAACACATTCGCAATACATCATTACGCCGGAAGTTGGCTTTCGGATAAAGACAGACTGAACGTAACTAAAAGATGGGATTTTTACGAAAATATTAACAATATTGGATTAAGGAAATTGTATAAAATAGTAATTAAACTAACATTAAAAAGAATAATAGGCGAGAAATGCTGGATAAAATTTAAAAGAATAATAGCGTTGTTTGGAGCTTAATGTTTTCAAACAACTTCCGCTAAAAAACGCAAGGCTTATTCAGCAAACAATCCATACCCCATTGTTGAATAACACTATATGGAACGGAAAAACACCGCATAAACATCCTAATATCGCCGCATAAGCAATCAAAACGCCAAAATTACCGTTCAGTTAAACGCGAATGAGTTTGTTAAAGGCGATGGGATTTTATTTTCAACGGTCATTTAATCACGTATTCTTGCGCGGGGAGGAAGTTGTTCCCGGTCTTAAAAACGAGCGCGCTTATAATAGAGTTGTTCGGAAACCTGGTTGGTTGTCGCTCAACTCTATTGACAATTTTCTGAAAATGATGTATAATTACCACTTATAATTACGTGATAAATAAACTTTTCATGTATCAAAAAAAGGAGATTATGCTTATGCCCCCCCCCCCCCCCGTCGCGCCTCTATTTAAGATGGAAAAAAATTGTTAAGGCTGTTGTTCCTTATGGTTTGGCGTCTTTGTACATAAAAAAGAAAAATGGCGCGGAAGCGCCCGTTCCAGAGCGGGATGTAATAGAGTTTTTGCGAGCTTCGACGACTGGATGGTTGGGTGATAGCGATATTATTGCTTTGGAATATGGCGTAAGAAGTATTAATACGCGATTTCCGGCAATTGAAATAGGATCGTTTTGCGGATTGTCGACAAACATCATTTCTTTTTATATAAGAAAATATAATAAGAGCAATTCGTTATTTTGTTCTGACAAATGGATGATAGATTATGCGTCATGGGCTGGTTCTGGAATGAAGAATTTGGAACCGGAAATCACTATTGAAAATTACCATGATTTTTTAAAAGGGTCGTTTACCGGTAATTGCCGTATGTTTAGCCGGACTAATTTACCGTATGCGATAGAAGAATTCTCCGATGACTTTTTTTTGTTGTGGGAAAAAAACAAATACGCAAAAGATGTTTTTGGGCGTGATGTAAAACTTGGAGGGAACGTCAGTTTTGCGTTTATTGACGGTATGCATACGTACGATTTCGCAAAGCGCGATTTTTACAATGCGGATAAATACCTGGTAAAAGGCGGTCATATATTTATGCATGATACTTTTGACGGCGGGCCGCTGGAAATATTGGTAAAAGAAATTCTAAAAGAAGGGAAATATTGCGTTGTAATGAACAATCCAAATTATTTATTAAGAAAGGAAAAGTGAGCGAAGTAAATTAAATGCGGCGTTATCAAAAGCGGTTGTTTATTAAACCGCTTGCGGTAATTCCGCGTGTTTTATGATTTTATATAGAGTGTGTAACGCGCCGTCAAACCGCCGTGTTACAGTATCTTTCATTTTAAAAATAGATGCGGGAAAAAACTCGCGCCGCAAGCCGCCGCCGCCATAAAGCTAAAATACTGGCCGTTATCTCTTGACTTAATTTTAAAATTAATGTTAATTATAATTTATGAATATGTTTTTGGAAAAAAGTTTTAAATTTAAGCCGTTTGAAAACAATAGAGTTGTTCGGAAACTTCAGTTTCCGAACAACAACCGCTAAACAACCGCAAAACGCTTCGCGTTTTGCAAGACTTGGGCGACAACCAACCGGTTTGGCGAACAAGTTCAATGTTTAGAAACGGCCCCTTTAGCATATATAAAATTATTTTATTTAAGGAGTGGTGTTATGAAACGTAATTTTTTTGTTTGTTTAATTGTTATGGCGCAGTTTTACGGTTTAGCGTCTTGGGCGCAGGAAGGTTTTACCGGCCCTGGGTTGCAGGTTATAACGGTTGATGCGGCGAAAGGTTTAAGGGATGATCAACCCGTGGTTTTAAGAGGCAGGATTGAACGTTCTTTGGGCGATGAAAAATACCTGTTTACCGATAAAACAGGAAGCATAACTGTTGAAATAGACGGCGAACTTTGGCGCGGCCTTTCCGTGAATCCCAATGACGCTGTTGAAATTTCAGGTGAAGTAGACAAGGACTTTAAAAGAATCGAGGTGGATGTAGACGGTATAAAAAAAGTAGAGGAATAAAAAAAGCGGTTTCCAGGCTTGTAGAAGCCCGCGAAGCCGCTTTTTAACAGTTTCAATTTAGCGTTATTTGTTCCCGCTTCCGGTGATTATGGGGTCGACGACCTGAGCGCTAAAACCGGAGGCGTTTAACGAAGACGCCGCAGATTGCGCGTATATGGCGCCTAAATGTATTTGTTTACCGGTTGCAAGACTCGCGGCTAAACCTATTTTATTGCCCAGATGGGTTATATAGACCCAGGAACCGCCGCCTGCGATATTCCCGCCCTCGCTTGACATTACAGGGGAAATAATTACGCCGCCCGCCGCAAGCGAATTCGCCCCGACGGTTAATGTTTCTACCTGGATTACGCCCGCGCTAAAAGAATCGTCATTTTCTGTTGACGTTACCCCCGCGTTAAAAACGCCCTTGTATTCTCCGGCGAAAGAAGAAAGATCTGAACCGCCGGCGTCTTCTCCAGATGCGTCGCAACCTGTTAAGGCTAGTGAAAAAACAAAAAAAAGCGTTGCGAATAATTTATTATTTGACATTTTACATTCCTTTCTAATAAAAAATATTGTTGAATGGACTTGGTTGAACGTACGCTTCAACTTTTACCAATGGTCTTAAACTTTTACAGCATAACCGTTAATTTGTTGAACCCCCCGAATGCGCGGATTCCGTTCAACCGCGCTTGTAAAATGAACCTGTTCCAAAACCCTGTTGGTTTTGAC
Organism: Spirochaetaceae bacterium; assembly: GCA_031281945.1. Taxonomy (GTDB): domain Bacteria; phylum Spirochaetota; class Spirochaetia; order Treponematales; family Breznakiellaceae; genus JAIROZ01. The sequence goes on from JAITER010000018.1 coordinate 3,524, forward strand.
AGGCTCTCGCTTTTCAAAGTTGCTATTCCAATTGTTACGCGCTATATTACGCCTTGTTTTTATCAAGAATTTGAATATAACGCCAATAATTCTTTATGCAATAAAAAATGACGTTCCGCTCAATAGCCGCCGCGCCGGTTATATTGACTTAAAACGGCGGCGTAATTCTTTCGCGTGGTCAGCCGGAAAAATCGTTGCTAACCGCGGTGATAATAACACGCCCTCTCTTTCACGGAACGGCGTAATTGGAGGCGTTTACAAAAGATGAAGCAACCAAAAGCCGCCAATCTTCAGGCCGCTTGCCGGAAACCGGAGAATCCCGGCTAGGCGGCGCGCTGGTAATAACGCCGCCATATCCTCAGGCGCTTTTTTGCTGTGTTGTTTTCCGCGCCGGCGTTTACCGTCTTTGCGTCAGGAAAATTATTGCGGCATGTTGCAAGCGCACCGCTTTGCCGTCATCCAACTCCGTTGGCTGGCGCGGAAAAACCGTTTAACGGAAGTTGCCGGCGCTGGTTGATATATTTAAATCCTAAAAATTGTTCCCTTCCATCCGCCCCCGTCAAAACAAGGCGACCCGTTCCATCCGCGCCATGCGCGTCTTTATCCGGCATAACGGCGGCTTTCAGGGAGCCCGCCGGCTTCGCGTTTCATGGAACCGGACGCGGCGTATTCACCGCAGTCTACAACCCTTACAAAGCCGCGGGCCGGCGTTTGCTTATTAAACCGCGCGATGTATGGTTTAGCATTTTAGACGTCCCCGCAAACGCACTTGAGGGGCGTTTTATTTGGCGTTATCATTAATTATGCACGCGATAGAACTGGAAAAAGTATACAATCCAAAAAATTTTGAAACTAAAATTTACAAAAAATGGCGCGAAAACGGCGCTTTCACCCCAAAAAATGAAGGTGAAACGCATTATTCCGTGGTAATACCGCCGCCTAACGTAACGGGCGTTTTGCACATGGGGCACGCTCTTAACATCACCCTGCAAGATATAGCCGTACGGTTTCACCGTATGCTGGGCGAGCGCACGCTTTGGGTTCCGGGTACGGATCACGCTGGAATAGCCACGCAAAATGTGGTGGAAAAAAAGTTGCGCACTCTTGGGAAAAAACGCGCGGAAATCGGGCGGGAGGCTTTTTTAAAAGAAACCTGGGCGGTGACTGAAGATCACAGGGCTATAATTACAGAACAAATTGAAAGAATGGGCGCCGGCGTAGACTGGGAAAGGGAGCGTTTTACTTTAGACGAAGGTCTTTCGCAAGCGGTGCGGGAAGTTTTTGTAACTCTTTACGAGCGCGGCCTAATTTACAAAGGCGAGCGTCTGGTAAACTGGTGTTGTTCTTGCGGCACCGCTTTAGCCGATGATGAAGTTGAACACGAAGAAAACCCGGGCGCGATGCATCATATACGCTATCCGTTTGCGGACGGCGAAGGCTCGCTAATTATAGCGACTACAAGGCCGGAAACTTTGTTGGGCGATACTGCTGTAGCCGTACATCCGCAAGACGGGCGTTGGGCGCATCTAGCCGGCAAACTTCTTGTTTTGCCGCTTACAGGGCGGCTGATACCGCTTATAACGGACGAGGCTGTAGACAAAGATTTTGGAACGGGGTGTGTTAAAATCACTCCGGCTCACGATATAAACGACTGGGAAACAGGAAAACGGCACAATCTGCCTGTAATCAACATACTAAACGCGGAAGGCAGAATATCGGCGGAAGGCCCTTACAAGGGGCTTACGGTAAAAGAAGCCCGCGCGTCCGTAATAGAAGATTTAAAATCCGGCGGTTATTTTATAAAAGAAGAGCCTATAACCCATGCCGTAGGCCGTTGTTACCGGTGTCACACCGTGATTGAGCCTTTTTTAAGCGAACAGTGGTTTGTAAAAATGAAACCGCTCGCGCAAAAGGCGCTCGCCGGCTGGAAAAACGGGGATTTCGCTTTTTTCCCAAAAAAGTGGGAAAACACGTACGAGCATTGGCTTACAAACATTCGCGATTGGTGCATAAGCCGCCAGCTTTGGTGGGGGCACCGTATACCGGCCTGGACCTGCGATTCGTGCGGCAAACTTTTAATTTCACGCGAGGACATAACGAAATGTCCTGATTGCGGCGGAAGCGTAAAGCAAGATCCGGACGTGCTGGACACCTGGTTTTCGTCCTGGCTTTGGCCTTTCAGCGTTCTGGGCTGGCCTAAATCCGCGAACCGGGCGGACATGGATTTTTACCCCACAACGGCGCTTGTTACGGCTTACGACATTATCTTTTTTTGGGTGGCCCGCATGATAATGGCCGGTTATGAGTTTACGGGAAAAGCCCCGTTCCGGGACGTTTATATTCACGGCCTTGTGCGCGACAAACTTGGCCGCAAAATGAGCAAATCGCTGGGCAACGGAATAAATCCGCTTGAACTTATAGACGAGTACGGCGCGGACGCGCTTAAATTCACGCTGGCTTTTTTGTGCGCCCAAGGGCAAGACGTCCTTATCGATAAAAGCAGTTTTAAACTTGGAACCAAGTTCGCCAACAAAGTTTGGAACGCCGGGCGTTATATTTTGATGAATCTGGAGGGTTTCTCGCCGGTTCAAAATCCGCCGCTTCTTCCGGTGGACGAGTGGATGTATTCCAGGTTGGAGGCCGCCTCCGGTTCTGTAAAGCAATCTCTCCTTTCGTACCGTTACAACGACGCCGCGGAAACGGTTTATTCATTTTTTTGGAACGATTTTTGCGACTGGTACGTTGAGGCGACCAAGCTTTCCACACATGAAGGCGCGGCGGCGGGCGGCGGCGAAAAAGACCGGGCGTTGACCGTTCTTTTGGATGTTTTTTCCAAAGTTTTGCGTCTTTTACACCCGTTTTTGCCATTTTTAACGGAGGAAATCTGGGAAAAACTCCCTTCAGACTTCAAGGGGAAAGCCGGTATACTCGCGTTTTCGGAGTATCCTTTAACGAGCGGGCTTTTTAACAAGGCTGTGGAAGCGGATTTCGCCCTGATTCAAGAGATTGTCGTGTTGGTGCGCACTTTACGCAGTGAATGCGCGATACCGGCGGCTAAGAAAATCCGCGTAAGGGCCGTTTGCGGGAAAGAAGCGCTCCGCATCCTGTTCACCGGAAACTCCGCCCTTATAAAGCGGTTTGCGGGGCTGGGCGTCCTGGAAATCGCGGCGGAACAGGGGCCGGAATGCGCGGGGAGCATACTTTTGGCCGGAAACGGTTTTGAGGCGCTGGTTTTTGTGGCGGAAGCCGTGGACATGGATTTTTTAAAAGCGAAGTTTGAAAAAACGATAACCTCCGACAGCAAATACATAGAGGCGCTGGAAAACAAACTCTCCGGCGAGAAGTTCGTTCAAAACGCCCCAGCCGCGCTGGTGTTGGAAGAACGCAAAAAGCTGGAAGAAGCGAAGGAACGCCGCAGCAAATTGGAGCGGTGGCTTAAATCCGTAAAATAAACGGAAAGCAAGCGGGTTTTGAAATTTAAATACGCGCCGCCTGGAAATTTAGCGGGGTGTATTTAAACAACCGAAAACCGTTTTTATTATGTTCCGCTCGTTTTTAAAAATCCAACCCGTTTTGCGGCGGCTTTTTATGCGGGCGGTTTTGCCGGCGGGCGGCGGAACCGCGCTTCAAATTTATTTTAGTCCAAATTGGCCGAATATTCGCGGTTTCAAGTTGCGCGGGCCTTAAAACAGGCTTTAGAGAGGATTTGATTTTTAAGGCGTGTTTCCGGTTGCAACTGCTAAAAATCGCGCTTTCACAAGGTTTTAGCCCAAGAAACCGCGATAGACTGTCAAAATCAACCGTATTTTGGAACAGGTTCAATTGACCTTTTTTCTTTGAATTATTAATTTGAAGTATCGGCGGGAGTTAAAGGTGTAAAACTGAATTCCTGTTAAAACCAATCAAATAAAAAAATATTAAAAAAAGGATTACAAATGCCGGAAGTAAACGAAGATGCGGAGATGGAAAACGAGAAAGCGGGCGCGGCCTCTGAATCGTGCGCGGAAGATGACGATGCGGTTGCCAGCGGTTGCGCGGAAGACGTCGGATGTTCGGTTTCTGAGGAGCAAAGCGTTCAAACTGAAGCGGAGCGCATAGCGGAATTAGAAAAGTTGCTTGCGATGGAGCATGACCTTTATTTGCGCAAGGCGGCGGATTTTGAAAATTTTAGAAAAAGAACCGTCAAAGAAAAGCAGGAAGCGATAGATTTCGCCAATCAAAGCCTTCTTTTAGACATTATTCCCATACTTGACGACTTTGAAAGAGCTTTAAAGGCGGCGGGATCGGCGCAAACGCCTGAAGATTTCAACACATTTAAAGACGGAATAGACATGGTGGAAAAGCGTCTTATTTCCCAGTTAGAAAACAAATGGTCTCTTAAACGTTTTGATTCGGCGGGGGAGCCTTTCGACCCCGGTAAGCACGAGGCTCTTATGATGGAGAAATCCGCTGAAACGCCGGAAGCCGTTGTGCAAGAAGATTTTGTAAAGGGCTATATGCTAAGGGGCCGGGTGATACGTCCGGCCAAAGTTAAAGTGCTTATGCCGGAATAGGGCTTTTAAGCCCATGCCGGTTTACCGGCTTAAAAATAAAAAGTTTTTGGAGGAATATTTATGGGTAAGATTATTGGGATTGACTTAGGAACCACGAATTCGTGTGTAGCGGTGCTGGAAGGCGGCGAACCCATTGTCATTCAGAATTCTGAGGGTGGCAGAACCACCCCTTCTATAGTGGGATTTACGGCTAAGGGAGAGCGCATCGTAGGCCAGCCGGCCAAAAACCAGATGGTGACCAATTCACAGAACACCGTTTTTTCCGTAAAACGTTTTATGGGACGGCGTTATTCCGAGGTTACCGGAGAAATGAAGCTTGTGCCGTACAAAGTTGTTGAACAGGGTGATGACGTCCGTATAGATATAAGCGGCAAAAGGTATTCGCCGCCCGAAATATCGGCTTTCACCCTTCAAAAAATGAAGAAGACGGCGGAAGATTACCTTGGCGAAACTGTAACCGAGGCGGTAATCACTGTTCCGGCTTATTTTAACGACGCTCAAAGGCAAGCGACAAAAGACGCCGGAAAAATCGCCGGTTTGGATGTAAAGCGTATAATTAACGAACCTACGGCGGCGGCGCTTGCTTTCGGTTTTAATAAAGACCAAAAAACAGACAAAAAAATCGCCGTTTACGATTTAGGCGGCGGCACTTTTGATATTTCAATTTTGGAACTTGGCGACGGCGTTTTCGAGGTAAAATCGACAAACGGCGACACGCATTTGGGTGGAGACGATTTCGACAGGCGCATACAGGAATGGCTCATTTCCGAGTTTAAAAACGAAACGGGCATAGACTTGGGCGGCGACCCCATGGCTTTGCAACGGTTGCGTGAAGCCGCCGAAAAAGCCAAAATTGAGCTTTCCAGCATGGCGCAAACAGAATTGAATCTGCCGTTTATTACGGCGGACGCTTCCGGCGCCAAGCATTTGCAAAAATCGCTTACCAGGGCGCAGTTCGAAAGAATGTGCGACGACCTTTTTGAGCGTTCAAAAGACCCGTGCATAAAAGCGCTTAAAGACGCCGGGCTTAGCGCGGAGCAGATAGACGAAGTTATTCTTGTAGGCGGTTCCACCCGTATTCCCGCGGTTCAAAAAATAGTTCATGACATCTTCAAAAAGGAACCGAACAAGGGCGTAAACCCGGACGAAGCCGTTGCTATAGGCGCCGCTATACAGGGCGGAATTTTAGGCGGGGATGTAAAAGACGTTCTTCTTTTGGATGTAACCCCGCTTTCTTTGGGCATAGAAACGCTGGGCGGCGTAATGACCACGCTCATTCCGCGCAACACTACTATTCCCACTAAAAAAAGCCAGGTGTTTTCTACAGCCTCGGACGGTCAAACGGCGGTTACAATTCATGTTTTGCAAGGCGAGCGTCCTCATTCCAGTCAGAACCGCACTCTCGGCAACTTCAATTTAGAAGGCATCCCGCCGGCTCCCCGCGGAGTGCCGCAAATAGAGGTTTCTTTCGACATAGACGCCAACGGTATAGTCCATGTTTCGGCTAAAGATTTAGGCAGCGGCAAGGAGCAGAAAATACGTATAGAAAGCTCCTCTGGACTTTCCGACTCGGATATAGACCGTATGGTCAAGGAAGCGGAAGCTCACGCGGAAGAAGACAAACGCGAAAAAGAAAAGGTTGACGCCAAAAACGAAGCGGATTCTTTTATTTACCAGACGGAAAAAAGTTTAAAAGATTTGGAAGGTAAAATAGATCCGTCCGAGAAAGCTAAAGTTGAAAGCGCCGTCGCGGATTTAAAGAAAGCGATGGAGGGTGGTGAAGCCGCTGAAATAAAAGCAAAGACCGAAGCTTTAAAGCAGGCGTCATATAAAATAGCCGAGGAACTTTACAAACAGCCAAATGCGGCTTCCGGAGCTGGAGCCGCCGCCGGCGGTTCAACTGGAAACAGCGGCGGTTTTAACGGCGCGGGGGATGCCGGAGCTAACGGCGGGGCGGACGCAAAAAAAGCCGAAGACGCCGACTACGAAGTTGTAGACGACGATAAAAAATAGGCTCAAATTCTACAAGGGCGTTTTCACTTGGCGGTGGAAACCGAGGCGCCGTTTAAAATTGCGCGTTAGGCGCGTAAATTACGGCGTCAAAGTTGCCGTCCCTTGTCGCAAGCTGAAGCGCGCTTCTAGCGCTTCAGCTTGGCGGAACCGCTTTCCGCGTAAACAATGCGGCCTGTAACTGTTGCAGGGCGTTCCGGTTTTATAGGAATTGAACAATTCCCGCGCTGTTGGATTAAACGAATTAAAAATTTAAGGGTTGCGGCCCTTTAGGATTAAAAAATTGGCTAAACGTGATTATTACGAAATCTTAGGCGTACAAAAAAGCGCTTCCAAAGACGAAATTAAAAAGGCGTACCGAAAATTGGCGATTCAATACCACCCGGATAAAAACCCTGGGGATAAATCCGCCGAGGAAAAATTTAAAGAAGCGACCGAGGCTTACGAGATTTTGTCGGACGACCAAAAACGTTCCACATACGACCAATTTGGTCACGCCGGACTGGATGGCATGGGGCAAACTCATGATTTTAGTAATTTTCGGGGTTTTGAAGATATTTTTGGCGGCAGCGATTTTTCCAACATTTTCGATAATCTTTTTGGCGGCTTTGGCTTTGGCGGTAGTTCAGGCGGCAAGCGAAAAAATGTACGCACCGGAAGTAATTTACGCTACGATGTTGAAATCCCGTTTAAGGACGCTATTTTTGGCGCTAAAGTAGAAATTCAATTTTCCAGACAGGAAACTTGCCCGGCTTGCAAAGGTTCGGGAGGGACCGGGAAAAAACAATGCCCCACCTGCGGCGGCCTGGGCCAGGTGCGTCAAAGCGGCGGCTTTTTTAGCATGGCCGCAACTTGCCCATCCTGCCACGGAGAAGGCTCTATAATACAAAACCCATGCAAAGAATGTAACGGAAGCGGCACGCAAAAAAAACGGGTTAAAATTCTTGTTACAATTCCGCCTGGAGTGGAAAACGGCAGGCGCCTTGTTATTTCAGGGCAGGGAGACGCCGGGCCGGGATCTCTGCCGCCAGGAGACCTTTTTGTGGTTGTAGCTGTAAGACCGCACAAACATTTTGAACGGCATGGTTACGATCTTTATTGCGCGGTTCCTATTTCCATAACGCAAGCCGCTATAGGCGGTGAAATGCAAATCACCAGCCTAAGCGATAAGACTATTAAAATCAAAATACCTCCGGGGACGTCAAACGGCAAATTGTTGCGGGTGCGCGGCGAAGGCATAGCGGTTATTTCCAGCCAAGCCAGAGGAGATCTGTACATAAAATTAATTGTGCGCGTCCCCGAAAAAGTCTCTAAACGCGGAAAAGAACTTTTGGAAGAATTCGCCCGTATAGAAGGTGAAAACACAAGCCCTTCCCCCATACCGCTTTCGGAAATTGAACGTATGTAAAGTCGCCCGCTAATTGCGGCTGGATTTACATAGCGTCCTCCAATTTATACGCGCTGGTTTTATATTTTTCGCGCGCTTTTCTATGCGTAAATCTTTTTAACAATTAAAATGCTTGTTTGTGGACGTTAAAGTAAAGAGATTTGAGACCTTTAGGCGCTTCTGTTGGCTTTTGATTATGTGCTATTATATTAACAATTAATTATATTTATGAGTTTTACATATATTGATTTATTCGCCGGCATAGGCGGTTTTCACCAGGCGGCGAGCGCCCTTGGAGGGAAATGTGTTTTCGCGAGTGAAATTGACGCGGAAGCCGCCCGCGCCTACGCCGCAAATTACAACATGACTCCTTATGGAGATATAACTCAGATTGAAGCGCCGGAAATTCCAGACCATGACGTCCTGTTGGCGGGCTTCCCCTGCCAGCCGTTCAGCATCATTGGGAAGAAATTGGGTTTTGACGACATTCGGGGTACATTGTTTTTTGAAATAGTTAGAATATTAAAAGAAAAAAAACCAAAGCTGTTTATTCTGGAAAATGTAAAACAATTAAAAACGCACAACAACGGGAACACCTTAAAGACTATTTTAAAAAAATTAGAAAGCCTGGATTATAAAGTTTATAATGAAGTATTGAACGCATTGGATTTCGGCCTTCCACAGAAACGTGAACGTATTATTATCGCCGGATTTTTAAATAAAAACGTAAATTTTTCTTTCCCCAATCCCCGGTTGCGGGGAAGCCTGGAAAACGTTTTGGAAAAAGACCGTGTTGTTGATAAAAAATATTTTGCAAGCGAAAGAATAGCGCAAAAACGAAAAGCGCGGCACAAAAGTGAATATTTTCCTGCTATATGGCATGAGAACAAAGGCGGAAATATATCAAGTTATCCTTACTCTTGCGCTTTACGGGCTGGCGCCTCATATAACTATTTACTTGTAAACGGCGAGCGTAGATTAACTCCACGAGAAATGCTTAGATTGCAAGGCTTTCCCGATTCATTTAAAATTGTATGTAACGACACTCAAACAAGAAAACAGGCGGGAAACGCCGTTCCGGTTAATGTAATTAAAGCCGTGTTATGTGAAGCGTTAAACGCGCAGCTTCCAGAAACCGGCCAGGAAAAACCATCGTAAATAAGATAAATTATGGCGGAATTTTGCCGGGCCATTTGCCGCCGGCGGCTATAAATTATAAATTATAGTTGTTCAGAAGCTTCAGTTTCTGCAAGCCGTACAAGCCCTGCCACGCCTGACTTGGCCGGCAACCGCTAAAAAACAGCAAAATGCGAAGAATTTTGCAAGACGATAGCAAAGCTTAACCCCCCGCAGGTTAGTAGATAACCAACCGGATTATTGAACAAGCCCAATATAATAAATAATTGTAAAGCGGCGGACGATTCGTAAGCGACCGGAACGTTATATGCCATTCACAATAAAAATGATTGAAGAATATTGTATAAAAAAATATACAAAAAAACTGTAAAAACAGGTTGACAAATGAAATACAAAATGATATAAAATGAAGAATCTAGGAGCCAAGTTGCGGGGTGTTAAACCAAATAGGTTGCCATCCAATAAAAGAGGAGTTAAAAATGAAAGCATTATTAATTAATGGTAGTCCAAATGCAAAGGGCTGTACTTTTACCGCATTAAACGAAGTGTCAAAAACGCTGAACGAAAATGGCGTTAATACAGAAATTATTCATGTAGGTAATAAGCATATTCACGGTTGCATTGCTTGCGGAAAATGTCTAGAAGACAAAAAATGTGTATTCAATGATGTGGTCAACGAAGCGGCCTCGCTCTTTTCCGAATGTGATGGCGTGGTGATTGGTTCGCCGGTATATTATTCATCTGCTAATGGGACTCTTGTGGCGTTTCTCGACAGGCTTTTTTATAGCAACGCCTGTGACGCAACAATGAAAGTTGGGGCGGCGGTTGTGTCGGCGAGAAGAGCGGGGTGTTCATCAACATTTGATGTACTGAATAAGTATTTTTCCATTTCAGGTATGCCGATTGTATCCAGTCAATATTGGAACGAGGTGCATGGTTTTACGCCTGATGATGTTAAGAAAGACGAAGAAGGAATGCAAACCATGCGGGTTTTAGGCAGGAATATGGCGTTTCTTATCAAGAGTATAGTTATTGGTAAAGAACATTATGGATTGCCGGAAAAGGAAACGCGGATATTTACAAACTTTATTCGTTAAAACAAAGCAGTTGGCAGGAAGTTTTCACCAGCGCTTTTATTGTAAAATAATTATTATAAAATAATAAAATAGCGGAGTGTGCGCAAATAGCACATAACGTTCCGGCGGTTGGCGATGTTTTTGCAACCCGAATAAGAGCTTTGCGCAACATCGCTTCCCGCTGGAAGCGCAACCAGGGTTGCAAAAATATTGTAATATTGGTAACGCAAGGTACAGCATAACTCGCCAATAACATTGTCTGATATTTATACATATTTCCTGCAAAAAGATTTATTTTACGCTCGTTTACATAATTATCATAAATTGCCCGCCCATAAATAATAATATTCATTACAAGTAATTCTAGATTTTGATAAATAAATACACGAGAATTATATAATTTACTTCTAAATGCGACAGATAAAGCCTTTCTAACATTGTCACTTCCCCATTCCATTAAAAATGTAGATCCTGGATAAGGTAATGATCTTATATTACAGAAGTCAGAAACCATATGGGCTATATATGATATTACCGCTTGAAAAATATTATCTACCGGAGTTCCAAATATTTTCTTTTTTATAACCCAAAATTTATCTACACTTTTATAATTATCAGATAATATCTGTAAAATACCTTCCAAAAATCTCAAAGAATCGTGACCAGATTAATATTGTACGTGTATAGATTTTGACCCATACATTTCAAAATTTTGAAAATCAATTGGAGCTGTATCTCATTTCCTAAATGAATTAGAATACTTATCAAGTAAATCTTTGAAAATTTGTATTTTGGGGATTTCATTATAATAGAGATATATCTATCTAGATGTTGTAATAATCCGGTTTGAGTTATTGGACTTATTTCGCCAACCCTGTTGGTTGTCTGCTAACCTGCGGGGGTAAGCTTTGCTTTAGTCTTGCAAAACGCGGGGCGTTTAGCGGAAGTTGGCTGAACCAATCCCAGGCTTGGTAATCAAGCTTATGCTTGATTCAGCTTGAGGAAACTGAAGTTCCCGAACAACTCTAATAGATAAATAGTGGGATATTATATTCCATTATTAAGTAAATACTTTCGAAGCGCAATAATACTTCGCTTATCGGTCTTATAATGTGTGTTTTATATTTGTGTGTCTTTAGTCTTAATTTTTCCGGCATAATATTACGATAAATATTTCTGATGCTTGTAATATAAAGCATAATTTCCTCTTGTGTTTTTAGCACATTTATCAATTATTTTTAAAGATTTCCGGAAAGATTTTCAGGCGCTTCACATAATATGCTAAATATATGCGGCGCGGGAGGCGCGACCGGCCTAGCCGTTGGGCGGATCGAGTCGGATGCTGGCGGCGGAGGCGTGTGCGCACCTGTTAGTCGAAACATTTTCTCATCTACAATCCAAATTTCCTGCCTATTAATGTAAAAATAATAATTATTGTAGCCAAAATCAGTAATCATTAAAATCATAATAGATTAAGCATATTTTCGTTTATTGGCGATAAATTGCCATTTTCGCTGTGTATCTTGCGACAAATCTATTATAGCGGCAAAGCGTCTAACGCCAAGCTTTTGAGGCGGGCCCGCGGTCAAAAGCGGCGCAATTCGAGGCGGCCGACGCCGAGCGAAAACTGACTGTCAGCGTCATAGAAGCGCTCTTGGGAGAATTCCGGAGACTGTCGGATGAGATTCTCAAGCGGGTCTGCGCCGAATTGACGAGCGCCGGCGGGGAACCGCCGGCACGGGAAAAAAACCGCACTCGGGGGAATCAGGCGTAAGCGTCCGTAACAAGGGGAGGCGGGAACGGCGGATGCAGACCGCCCAGGTCGTTTTGAACCTGAGGCGGACTGTTTTGGAAGCGCGGAGGAGCGAGGCGGAAGGCGCGGCGCGGAGCAACCCATGACATACTGAAGAAAGAGTATACGCCCTGTTTTGGTTCGGTAGAACAGTTCGAGGGGCGACTGTTGGGCGCACGGTTCGCAATCGGGACTTTATCATGGCCGCTTAAACGCCCCGAAAAAAAATCGCCCCCTTGTTTGTTAAATATGTTTGACAAAGAGAAAAAGAGTGCGGTAAAATAATTCATGAAGCCTGTAAAGGTTTTTCAAGCCTTATAAGATAAAGGAGATAATTATGATTAATTGGGTCAAAGCTAGCAATGGAAACATTCCTGACGGCGCGATACCAGTCGGTAAAGAGGCGGACGGGA
>JAITER010000061.1 GCA_031281945.1 Spirochaetaceae bacterium
AGCCTTATCCAAGGCGGGGGCCGTTATCGGCCCCCACGCCGCGCTACATAGGTTGGGGGGACGCGCTCAATGTTTCGCGCGCACTCGCCCCCAGCGGGGGGGGGGGGGGCGAGCCGGCGCCTGTGTTGGCCGGAAGCCGCCGCCTGAGCGCAAGCGGGCGCGGCAAAGAAAAAGCCCGCATGAAACAGAGCGGTGCGGCAAACTTTCGGTGGGTCTGGGAGGCCCTGGCCTCCCAGCGGGGGACTGGGGGCGGAGCCCCCAGCGGCAACCAAGACGAAAAGCCAGCACCTGTGTTGGCCGGACGCGGCGCCGCATGGGTTGGATGGCCGAGCTCAAAGTATCGTGCGCCGTTGTTGGCCGGAAGCGGCGCCGCTGGAAAGCGCAAGGGATTGAACTTCAAGTGCGCTGTGCGCACTTGAAGTTTGGCTGTATCTGATAAAAACGGGCTTCGTCCGTTGTTTATCAAATACAGCGCCTTATCACCAGACGCCTGTTTTAGCGAGCGGCGCCGCAAACTTTTGGTGGGTCTGGGAGGCCAAGGCCTCCCAGCGGGGGACTGGGGGCGGAGCCCCCAGCGGCAACCAAGACGCGAGTTGGCGCCTGTGTTGGCCGGAAGCGGCGCCATTAAGCCGCGCAAGGGATAGGAGCGGAATTTGGCCGCTAAAGCGGCCAAATTATAGCGTATAGCCCGGTTTTTGGCGTTTTTGCGTAGCAAAAACGCCAAAAATGCGCCCTGATCTTAATAAAGCTGGAAGTTTAATAGGTTTAGGCGAGAGTTTTTTGAGCGGCTTCGACGACGTGGGTGAGCAGGTTTGTGTTAGTAACCGAGCCTACGCCGCCTGGAACCGGAGTGATTCCCGCAACAAACGGTTCCACTTCCTCTGTTTTGACGTCTCCGCAGGTTCCTTTTTCGCCGTTTGGTTTACGGTTTACGCCCACGTCAATGACGTACTGGCCGGGCCTAAAATAGTCTTTGTCGCAGAACCAGGCGCGGCCCATAGCCACGACTACGATGTCGGCGGCCTGGGTTATGCTTTTTAGGTCTTTGGTTTTTGAATGGCAAATTGTAACCGTGGCGTTTTCCTTTAAAAGAAGCATGGAAACCGGTTTTCCTATAACGGTGGAGCGTCCGAGCACGACCACGTTTTTGCCGGAAAGTTCAATTTTAAAGTATTTAAGTATTTTGATGACGGATTCCGCCGTGCAGGGCGGGTAGCCTTTACCTGAATCTGAATAGACTCCGGCCATGGAGCCGTCTGTTATGCCGTCCATATCTTTTGAAGGGTCTAGCGCGGCGCGGGCGGCGAAAGCGTCTATGTGTTTAGGCAACGGCTGAAAAAGCAAAACGCCGTGTATATTTTTGTCGGAGTTCGCTTTTTGTATTGTTTTTACCAGTTCGTCCTGCCCAGCCTCGCGTTCCAGCTCAAAAACGGTTACCGCTATTCCTAATTCTTCCGCCGATTTTTTGGCTCCTTTTTCGTAGGCTAGATCGCCTGGCTCCGCCCCCATTCTGATAATTCCAAGCGCGGGGTTTACTCCCTTTGCTTTAAGGGCTTCCACTTCCGCTTTAAGACTGTCTTTTAACGCGCCAGCCGCTTCTTTTCCGCTTAATAACGCCATAATTTTCTCCTGTAAGTTAAAATTAAGCCAAACCCAAAGGCTTTAGGCGTATTCATTTTAGCATTTACCGCGCTTAAATGATACAGCTTTTTAACAAGATTTTATCGCCGGCTGGGGGCGCGGACGTTTTCCGGTTTTTTGCGCGCGGCCTGGTTTTGCGCAACGTTGCTTTGCGGGCGGCTGGCGCCTGCGTTTTTAAACCGCGGGGCGCCCTTGCGGCGCATTTTACCGGGCCGTAAGGGTTTTATTTAATTATGATTGTTTAAAAACAATGAGCATGACAGGAGCGCCTCCCGGCGCTGTTTTTTAAAATCTTAGACGACAGGGCTTCGGATTCGCGGGTTAAATAAACAAATTTTCCAATTCAAAGCCCGGCTTCCAAATAAATCCGCCTGTTGCGCCCGGAGCTTTCCGCCGCGAACGCCGCGATTGAAAACGCCGTAAAAACAGCGAAAACGCCGCCGCTTTCATTTTTATAGCCTTGTTCACAGTAAATCTCCTTTCCCGCGTTTTGACGGGCCGCCCGCTTGACGCATCCGCGATTCATTTTTTTAATAGACTAGTCTGAGGCTGTTCCAAAATCCGGCTGGTTTTGACAGGCTCTTGCGGTTTCGAAAGGCTGTAAGCTTTGCGAAACCGCAAGTTTTTCAAAGTTGATGTTCCAAAACTTGAGGTTTTGGAACAGCCGCGTCTGTTAAAAAAACGGGTTTGTAAGGCTTTCGCCCGCGACCCGCAAGGATTGCGAGACAAGCGCCCAAGTTGTTGAATTAAGTTTAGTATACGTAAAAACAAACCGCGCCGCCTTCTCCGCGTTATTCGGGCAAGCGGAATTATGTTTTGCATGCGTTTTCGCCGGGCGCGGCGGAGCTGGAGGGGCGCTCCGGTTTTATGAATGGAGCCGCCCGGAAACTTCAGTTTTAGCCGGCGGAACCCAAGCCGGTCTTGGGTTCCGCCTGACGCGCGTTGCGGTTTATGGAGTTTGTATGAGGATACTTGGAGTGGATCCCGGCCTGGCTTCTACAGGCTGGGGGGTTGTGGACGTGAAAGAGGGCGATATTTTGCATGTAAACCATGGATGCATTCAAACCTCAAAAACTCTTTCCAACAGCGACAGATTTTTGTTTATTTATAAAAGCATAAACGAGATTATCGCGTCTTACAAACCAGAAATTTCGGCTATAGAAAAACTGTATTTCGCTAAAAACGCGAAGTCGGCTATGCCGGTTGGGGAAGCCAGGGGGGTTTTAACTTTGGCCCTGGCTCAAGCGGGTTTGGAAGTGTTTGAATTCACGCCGGACGCGATAAAAACGGCGGTTACCGGCGTAGCCAGAGCTGATAAACGCCAGGTGCAAGAGATGGTGCGGATAATACTCGGCCTGGACGCCCCGCCTTCGCCCGACCACGCCGCGGACGCGCTGGCTTCGGCTATATGCGCCGCCAACACCCGGCGTATATAGCTCCAGTCTTGAAGCCGCGTAAAACGGCTTTTACGGAACAACGGGTTGTGCGCGGTTTCAAATTGACCGTTGTATTTTTATCTTGTATAATGCCGTTATGATTTCAATTTTTTGTGCGCGGCGGCGTGTAAAGCGGTTTTTAATTATTTTTTCATCTTTTCTGTTTTTTTCCGCTTGCAATTATGCGGAAGTAAAATCGGCGGTAAACAACGTGGAGAATTTTTTTTGGGTGGAAATAGACCAGGAAGACGTTCGTTCCAATTATGACGTCACCCGGTTAACGGTAGTAGACGCCGAGGGTTCCCAATTAGTTTGCGCCACAGGACCGCTGGACGGCAAATTTAAAATAATCCCGACTGAGTCTACTGGTTCGGAAGAAGATGGTGAAGGTGGAATCCGGGTTCTTGTTGAATTAAGCGCCCTGGAGTCTCAGGGGTCTAAAATAGAACTTATTATGCAAAATGAAATGGCGCGCGGCTATCTTGAGTCTCGTTTTTACGAAGAGGTGGTGACGTCTATGCCTAAGCCGGGTGAAACTATTACAATCAAGTTGGAGAAGAAGAATCTTAAAATAGGGTACGGCGAGGGCGGCATAAAAGTGTCGAGCATTCCGATGATGCCTGATTTTTTTAAAATAGACCTGAATTTGGAGGATGTGAGCTCCCTTATCTCCAAGGGTTATGACCCTTTTTTGGCCGTCGTGCCGGCCAAAGACAAAGATGGGAAGGATGTCGGGTTGGCGGGGGTGTTAGATCTAACTAGAGACCCGCCTGTAACACAGTCCGGCCTTATTGGTATAAGCTCACCCGATACAGGCTGGTATATGCTGGCTAACGACGGCGTAAAACCCGGTCCTTGCCGGTATTGGATTTTATTTGCGCTCAATAACGATTATTCAACCTTGCGCGTTTACTATCACGACGGTGAAATTCCGCAATCTGGAGGAACTGTAGATATAGAGGTGGAATTCGCGGGGATTCCGGTGCCAAACGCGGCGGCTTTTGTAGTGATGGCCCAGCCGGACGCCGCGCGTTTACCCACCCAATACTCCGATTTAACCGAATCTTATGTTCTTATCGCGCCGGAATATGATTTAAGCACAATAAACCCGTGGATCCCTATAGGCAGAGATCCTACGGACAACGAAAAACAGCTTGTTGAATATTCTGCGTTTGAGGGGAAATTGTACGGCGGCAGTTACAAAATAAGAAATGTGAACCTTACCGGTGATGCAGTCGGTTACCACGGTTACAGATATCAGGGGCTTTTTGGTTTTTCCAACGGAGCCGAATTTTATGATTTTTGGGTGTATACCAATGCCCCGCCACTGGTGTTTGATAAAGATACAGGACAATTTGACGCATTTGAAGCTACGGCTACCGGAATACTTGTGGGTTGCGCCCATGGCGGTAAATTTGAAAAGATTGCAACCTTGCACGACTCCGGGAAGCTTCAAACAAATAGAACTGATGGCAATGGTCCAAATTATGCCGGCGGGATTATAGGCTGGTTTAAAGGTGATGTGGATGTTGCTATAAATGACTGTTTTGGCACGTATTCAGAGGCTAGTGGGGGAAATCAGAATAATGATAATGATAATGATTTCCCCGATGGAATTATTTATGGCAAAAAGAATTAAGCCGTACTTTTTGGTTTGATGCGGTAAAAAGGCGTTCACGTGATGGAAGAGTAAGTTAATGCGCACTTTAAAATATATAATTCCAATATGGCTTTCTCTTGTTTTTTACGCGGTCGCGGCTTTTGTAGCCGGCCCTTCGGGCGTTAACGCATACCGGCAGCTTGAGGAAGAGAAAGAAAAACAGGAAAAAAACATAAACGTTTTAAAACAAACCTCGCTGGCTTTAGAGGGCGAAAAAGAAGCGTTGATTTACGATGAGGATACGATTTCCGTGTACGCGAGGAATTTAGGTTACGGCGAAAGCGGGGAAAGGTTTGTGCGGATAGTCGGGCTTGGCGGGACTTTAAAACAGCCGGCGAAGCAAGCCGGCGAAGTGTACGCCTACAACGAGCCTTTATACAAAGATGATAAAACCATACGGATTATCGCCCTGGCTATAGGCGCGGCCGCCTTGTTTATAATCGCGCTCGCCGACGTAATTTTGTTTATCAAAAGACTGTAGTTAACGCTAAAACCGGTATACATGAAAAAACTAAGTATATTAAACGAATCGATTTTTTTTTCCGTATTGCGCATAATAACACGCCCTTTTCTGTTAAAACCGGCTCTGGAAGTTTTATTGTCCATAAATAAAAACTTTTTCGGCTTGCAGAAAAAGGCGTATAAAAAAAAGATACACATTCCGGTTGTAAACGTAGAACACGCGCTGGATTCCGCAATCCCTTTTCGCCCTGAATATGTAAAAATATACATGGATTTTACATATTTCTGGATACGGGCCGCGGGCTTTTTTTTGCGGTCTTTTGGGGGCGAGGCGGAGCCTTATGTAAAATCATTTTTAATCGATATTAAAGACGTTTATGCTTTCGCCGCCCGCGTGTATTCAAAAATGACGTCCACCACGCGGCGGCCTGTTTATAAAAAATCTTTTTTATTTCGCGTGATATACGCTTTTGACCCGCATCTTATGTGCGTTCCAAGCCTGCATGTTATGGTTGTAGTTTACACGTACAGCAAAGCAAGGAGCATTTTCGCCGCGCTTGGAGTGGAAGACGCTTTTAAGGACGATATAAAAGCGGCGCGAGATCACGCCCTGGCGATTACGGATTCAATTCTTTTTGTAAAACAACACAGCGTAAACTGCATAGCGGCGGCCCTTTACGCCCTAAACTGCTTTAATTCAAGCCTTTTAACGAAAGACGAGGCCCGGCTTTTCACAGGCGGGCTGCTTGGCGAAAACAACGGAATCGTAAATGAAGAAGACAAAAAAGCCGTGCGGGAATACATACTGAATTTATTTGAAACATTTTGCGAAGAAAAAGAAAGCCATAAAAATTGGGAAGACGTCTTAATTAATTTTCTTAAAAAATCGCCCGCGGCGTGAGCCGGGCGGAAAAAGTGGGTGTGTTTTGTTTAAATGTGTAAACTTGATAAAAAGCATTGTTAAAGCGCTTGTTCCGTACGGAATCCTCTGGTTATGGCGTAACCAGCCATATGGAGCTTCTGTTTGACGCCTGCGCCGTTTTAAAAAACAAAGGGATTCGCGGTTTTAGCGTAAGCGTTATAGGCGGCGTTTATATAGATATACCGCCGGAACATAAAGACGTCATTAAGGCGCTTGATAGTTTACCGTACAGACAAATGTATGATGAAATTGAAAATTCGGATTTTATACTCGCTTTGATAGACAGGGCTTCTTTAAGGTATATAAACGCCGCGAGCGGCTCTTACCAGCTTTCGCTTGGGTTTGAAAGGCCTATAGTGTTAAACGAAAGATTCGCCTGCGCCGTGGGTTTCACCCGCGAAAACAGCGTTATTTACGAACAAAACAGCGATTTAGCGGACGCTATGGCCTTTGCGGCAGAAATGAGCGCCGTAGAGTACGCTCGAATGGCTTCCGCTTTAAAAGATTTCGGGCGCGCCGTTCATGACGAATCTTTTAACAACTTAAAAAGAATTTTTACCCCCCCCCCCCCCGCAGAGCGTTCAAGTTGAAATTCCCGCATAAAAACCGGCTTGGGCCGCGCCTGCGCCGCGCCATTTAAATAAAATAATTTATTTTTAAAAAACGCGCCCTGCGCCGCGCCGCGTTGGGGCGGCGAATGGGCCGTCTTTTCCCGCTAAAACAAGACTCGAATCATACTAAATAAATATTAAGTAGTTTTTGGAAATTGTTATTTTTTATTTAAAAAAAGATAGTTTTCTTATTTATCGGTATTGACGCTTTCAAACATTAGTGAAAAAATAAGGATGTCTGTGGAGAAAAGTGGTGAATAGTGGAGAAAAGCCGATGTTGAACGGGGGCTTTAACGGAGCCCTTGACGAGAAAGGACGATTCACCTTTCCTTCCCGCCTGCGTGAGGCTTTCGCCGCGGAATCGCTGGTCGTAACGCGCGGCGTAGACCAATGCCTTTGGGCCTACGCGCCTTTAGAATGGCGGCTGTTTGCGGAAAAGCTAGAAAACGCGCCGTCCATGAAACAGGACGTGCGGCTTTTGCAACGGCATTTTTTGGGCTGGGCCAGCGCTCTTGAATTTGACAAGCTGGGCAGGGTGGTCCTGCCGCAAGCGTTGCGCGAATGGGCCGCTCTTAAACGCGACTGTGTAATTATGGGGCTTGGAAGCCGTGTTGAGATATGGGATGCGGACGTTTACGCCGCGTATTCCGGCGGTTTGGGCGACCCGGGCAAACTCCTGGCCGCCGCAGAAAGCCTTTCGGAGCTTTTTTAATATTTGGAAAACGCCGTTCATACACCCGTTTTGCTAAAAGAGAC
Organism: Spirochaetaceae bacterium; assembly: GCA_031281945.1. GTDB lineage: Bacteria > Spirochaetota > Spirochaetia > Treponematales > Breznakiellaceae > JAIROZ01. The sequence continues at coordinate 7,489 of JAITER010000061.1, forward strand.
CCTGCGGCTTTTGGAGCCGCCTGACGGTTCCGGCTGGATGATTGACGCGACCGCCGGGGAGGGCGGCCATTCGGAGGCGTTTTTAGAGCGCTTTCCTGGGTTGCGCGTAACTTGCGTGGACGCGGACGCTTCAATTTTGAGCGTCGCCCGGGACAGGTTGCGAAAATTTGGCGCCAGGGCGAGCTTTTACGAGGGTTGGTCTGAGGATTTTTTTAAAGCCGTTTTGGCGGCTAAAGAAACGCCCGATTTGGATGGCGGCTTTAAAAAAAAGTTTTTTGAAAAAAACGCCGGCCAACCGCCGGTTGTCATTCTTATTGATTTGGGGGTGTCCCTTTACCATTACGAGAAAGGGGGCAGGGGGTTTAGTTTTCGGAAGGACGAGCCTTTGGATATGAGAATTGACGACTCGCGGGGTTTGAGCGCTTCGCGTCTTCTGGCTTCTTTGCGGGAAGACGAAATAGCGGCGCTTCTTTGGCGGGGCGCTGAAGAGCGTTATTCAAGGCGCATAGCCGCGGCTATTGTAAAGGCGAGGCGCGCCGGGGCGTTGGAAACTTCCGGCGCGCTCGCGTCTGTAGTGAAAGGCGCCGTTCCCGCTTCGTACAGGAATTGCGCCTTTCATCCGGCGACCAAGACTTTTCAGGCCTTGCGCATCGCGGTGAACGGAGAGCTGGAGCTTTTGGGAAAACGCCTGGAGGCCGCTTTTTCTGTTTTGGCTAAAGGCGGCAGGCTTGGGGTGATTAGTTTTCATTCTTCGGAAGACCGGATTGTAAAATGGTTTTTTCGTGAAAAATCCCGCTCTTGCGTCTGCCCGCCCGAAGCGCCGATATGTAGATGTAGGGGGAGGCCGCTTTTGCGTCTAACCGTTAAGAAACCGGCGGTTCCGGATGCGGAGGAGGTTGAAAAAAACCCCGCTTCAAGGAGCGCGAAATTAAGGGTTGCGGAAAAACTGGAGTGATTATGGGGCGACTTATTTTGCTGTACGCGATAGTTTTGAGTATTCCTCTTTCTTTGGGCGCTTCCGCTTGGCAGGCCGCCCGTTACGACGCGCTTAAGACGGAACTTGAACTTTTAAACAAGGAACAGGAACGTCTTGTGGACGACAATAAACGGCTTATTACAGAAATCGCCGGCCTTTCATCTTCCGCCAGAATCGAAGAATTCGCGCGCGGCCCTCTGGGTTTGAACAAAAAGAGTCCCGAAGACGTGCTTCAAATTAGAATATACGGAAAAAATGACGCCCGCCGTTAGCGTTTCACGCGCTCCAAAAATTCTTTTAACTTTTGACGAGGCTTCAAAGGCCTCAGGCGCCGGGCTTGTAAAGGCGGGGGAGGGTTCTCCTCCGGCGGGATTTAGCGGCGTATGCGCGGATTCCAGGAAAGCCGGAAGCGGCTTTCTTTTTGCGGCCCTTAAAGGCGAAAAAACGGACGGCCATGATTTTATAATCCAGGCTTTGGAAAAAGGCGCTTGCGGCCTTCTTCTTCAAAAAGATAAACGCTCAGAATGCGTAAAACTCGCGTCTTCTTTTTTTTCAAAACAAGAAACCCGCTCTGGAACTTCCTCGTGTGTAATGCTTTTTGCGGACGACGTTTTGCGGGCTTTGCAAGCGTCGGCTTCGTTTTATTTAAAAAAATATAAAAAATTAACGCGCATAGGCATAACCGGATCTTCTGGAAAAACCACTACAAAAGAAATAGCCGCGAAAATTTTTTCGCGGGAAAAAAATGTCGTGTACAACGAAGGCAACCTGAATTCGGACGTGGGCCTTTCGCTTTCCGTTTTTCAAGTGAACGAAAGCCACGAAGTCGGCGTTTTTGAAATGGGAATGAACCGCAAGGGCGAAATGGCCTCCCTGGCCGCCGTACTCAACCCGCAAGCGGCGCTTATCACAAATGTGGGAACGGCTCACGCGGGCTTTGCGGGCGGGCGGGACGGCGTGGCCCGGGAAAAAAAAGCGGCGTTTTCCCGGTTTAGCGGCGAGGAAACGGCGTTTATTCCAAAAAACGCGCCGTATTCGGATTTTTTGGCGGAAGGCGTAAACGGGCGCGTTGTTTTTTACGATGTTTTTTCAACTTTTACAGATCCAAAACAGGTTGCCTCCGGTTTTTTTGAAAACGCCGGCGTAGAAGAAAAAGGCCTGAACGGAAGCCGTATATCATGGAACGGGGTGAGCGCGGATTTCGCGCTGGCCGGGCGCCATAATGTGGAAAACGCGCTTGCGGCTATGACCCTTGCCAAAGAGCGCGGCGTGAGCGATGAGGCCATAGCGCGGGGGCTGGAGGAAGTTAAGCCGCTTTTTGGCCGCGGCGAAATTGTGAGAGGCCGCGTCACCCTGGTGCGCGACTGCTACAACGCGAACCCCGACTCCATGAAGGCGGCGATAGATTTTTGCGATTCGGCGCCCGCGCCGCGCCGGCTGTATGTTTTGGGCGAGATGCTTGAGTTGGGGGATGTTTCCGCCGAAGCCCACAAAGATTTAGCGAAGCGCCTTTGCGCGTCTAAAGCGGACGCCGTTTTTTTGTTTGGCGAAGAAATGAAGCAAACAGAGGTTTTGTTACGCGAAATGAAAAAAGATTTGTTTGTTTTTCACACTAACGATATAAACGATTTATCTCGCGCCGTCTCGAACGCGGCGGAAAACGGCTGCCTTGTTTTGCTAAAAGGAAGCCGCCGTTGCGAGTTGGAGCGCGTGGAAGGGGCGTTGTAATTGTTTTACGAATTTATATATCCGCTTTATAAACATTGGACTGTTTTTAATGTATTCCAGTATATTACGTTGCGGGCCGCTTACGCCGCTTTAACCACTTTGCTTATATGTTATATATTCGGGCCGCGTATCATAGAAGCGTTGCGCCGCCTAAAAATAGGGCAGTCTATACGAAACGACGGGCCGCAGACGCATTTGCGCAAGGGCGGCACTCCCACAATGGGCGGCGTTTTGATAATCCTGTCCGTGGCGGCCGCGGTTCTTTTGTGGCAGGACGTTAACAGTAAAATGGTTTGGGTTACAGTCCTTTCTTTCGCCGGTTTTGGGGTTATAGGTTTTATAGACGACTTTCTTAAAATAAAGGAGCGCAACTCGGACGGGTTGCCGCCCTGGGGCAAGCTTGTTTTGCAGTTTTTACTCGCCTCGGCTATAGCGCTTTTTTTGTACGCGAATATGCGTGTTTCCACCGTTATATACCTGCCGTTTTTAAAAAATCCCGTTTTGGATTTGGGAATTTGGTGGATTCCTTTCGCGGTTTTGCTGATAGTCGGCGAAAGCAACGCGGTTAATTTAAGCGACGGCTTGGACGGGCTCGCGGCGGGGCTTTTGATTTTTGTTTTTATAACGCTTGCGATTCTTACGTATCTAACGGGCCGTGTAGATTTTTCCGGTTATCTGGGAATCCCGTATATACCAGAGGCGGGCGAGCTTACGATTTTTTGCCTCGCGGCCATAGGCGCCTGCGTAGGTTTTTTGTGGTTTAACGCCCACCCCGCGGAAGTTTTTATGGGCGATGTGGGGAGTTTAAGTTTGGGCGGGGTGATAGCCGTAATTTCACTTTTAATTAAAAAAGAATTGTTGATTTTGGTTATAGGCGGGGTTTTTGTTTTGGAGGCGGCTTCTGTAATAATACAGGTTCTTGTATTCAAAATAAAAAAAAAGCGCGTATTTAAAATGGCGCCGCTTCACCATCATTTTGAACTTTCCGGCTGGCACGAAACAAAGGTGGTTACGCGGTTTTGGATACTGGGGGCGCTTTTTTCGATAATAGCGTTGTCTACTCTAAAAGTGCAGTAGCCGCCGCCTGGAAGCCGCGTCCGCATTGACTGGGGGCGGCGCGTTTTTGACGGCTTTTATGTGGAAGGCGCGTTCAGATTAAGGGCGGTGCGCCCTGCTATTTTGGGGCGGGAGGGGAGCTTGTTTACTCTGGAAACGCCGGCGGATTCACGCGGCGGATACGATCATGTGTTTGTTATAAGCGTGTTGCTTTTAACCGGCGCGGGTCTTGTTACATTATGGACCGCATCTTCAGTTTTCGCCGGAAAAATTTTCGGCGGCGACAGTTTGTATATAATTTTACGCCAGGGTGTTTTCGCAGCCGCCGGGCTTGTTGTTTTTTTTGTTTTGTCCCGTGTGAAAATAGAAATCATACGCCGTTTAATTCCTGTTTTGGTTGTTTTTTCCGTTTTTCTTTGCGCCCTTACATTCATCCCCGGAATTAGCATGGAAAAAAACGGCGCCGCCAGATGGATACGTTTTGGCGCATACTCATTTCAACCCTCCGAACTTGTAAAACTTGTTTTGCCGCTTTACCTGGCTCATATTTTTGATAAAAAAAAAGAAAAAATAGACGTGTTCGTTTCGGCTGTGCTGCCGCCGACTATTGTAACCGTGATATTTTTTATTTTGATATACGCGCAAAATAATTTTTCGGACGCTTTTTTTATAGCGGTGAACGCCCTGCTTGTGTTCTGCATTTCGGGAGTGCGTTTGCGTTATTTTGTAAGCGCTGTGGCGGTGCTTTTGCCGGTTTCTTTTTTGCTTGTGCTTACAAAAGAATACCGCCTTTTACGTGTTATGACTTTCCTTTGGCCCACAGACCCTATGGGCGCGGATTATCAGGTGCGCGCTTCAATTTTAACGATAAATTCCGGCGGCTTTTGGGGTAAAGGAATAGGGCAAAGTTCGCGTTCCGTTTTCACGGTGCCGGAAGTTCACTCGGACTTTATTTTTTCGGCTTTTAGCGAAGAAGCCGGCTTTATAGGGGTCGTCATTTTTTACGCGCTGGTGGCTTTATTCGCCGCGCGCGGATACCGGGCGTCTCTTAGGGCCGCTGATAATTTTTCGGCTATACTTTCTTTTGGTTATGTAACAATGATAATTTCTCAAACCCTGCTTAATACAGCGGTGGTCTCAGGCGCCATACCCGCGACCGGGGTTCCGTTGCCGTTTTTTTCCGCGGGCGGCTCCAGTCTCGCCACAAGCCTGGCCGCCGCCGGCTTTATAGCGAATGTATCCAGGCGCCCGTCTGCGGTTTTTGTAAGGAGCGGGAAATGACCGGCGGTTATGTGATAGAAGAAGACGAAGATGAGGCGATAGACGTAGAAAAAGAAGGTTCTTTTAAATTTGAAAAACCGCTTAAAAAATTGATAGCGGTTCTGGCCGTCCTTTTGTGCGCTGAGTTCGTCTGGCTTTTTTTGATAAGCCCGTGTATGCCGCTTACGGAAATAAACATAACCGGCATACCGGAACTGGATAAAAACGCCATTTTGCGGGCGGCGGGCGTAACGCAAAGCACATCGTATATATCCATAAACGAAAAACACATGAAAAAAAAACTGGAATCCATACCGCGTGTGGAAAGCGCGTTTGTTTCAAGGCGTTTTCCGGATTCGCTTAATATAGTTTTGCGTTCACGCCGCCTCCTGGCTTTTTCTCTTGTGGAGGGCGGTGGCGCGACGTACGCGGTTTTGTTCGATGAAAACGGCGTAGTTTTTGATGTAGGCCTCCTTGCGGCTTCTCCGCCAAAAAACGCGGTTCTTGTTTCCGGAATTTTTACAAACGAAGTTAAAGCCGGAGACGCCGTTCCGCCTGAACTTTTCGAGTTTTTGGAAAATTTGAAAAAATTAAGGGAGGCTGATGAGAATCTTTTAGATTCAATTTCTGAAATATATGTAAACAGGAAGGCTTACAACACATTTGACCTTTTAATTTATCCTGAGTATAATCGTACAAGGATACGGATGTCCAGTTTAAACGAAGATAATCTGCGTTATATGTTTTTACTTTTGGATGTTTTTGCGGAAAAAAACATGGATGTAGAGGAAATCGATTTTAGAACGGGAACGGCGTTGTACAAGATTCGGGAGCAAGAGGGGATTGTATATGAGCGATGATTTGGTGGCCGGTCTTGATATAGGCACATCCAAGGTGTGCGCTATTATAGGCGAGCCTAACGATTCAGGCGATCTTGAAATAACGGGCGTTGGGAAAAGCCCGTCCGCCGGAATTCGCAAAGGCGTCGTTGTAAATATTGAATCGGTTTTACATTCTATTTCCCAGGCGGTGGAAGCCGCCGAAATGATGAGCGGCCGCGTGGTTACAGGCTGCTGGGTCGGCGTTGGCGGCAGCCATATCGAAAGCCTTATTTCGCGCGGGGTCGTCGCCGTAAACGGCAAGAACCGCGAACAGCGCGAAATAAGCCGCGAGGACGTAGAACGCGTACTGGACGCGGCGCGCGCGGTTGATTTTCCAATGGATCGCCAGATTTTGGACGTCATTCCCCAAACTTATATTGTAGACAGCCAAAGCGGGATACGGGATCCGCTGGATATGATTGGAGTGCGTCTGGAAAGCGAGGTGAACATAATCACCTGTTCCATGACTAGCGCTCAAAACCTTGTTAGATGCGTAAACCGGGCCGGATTTAGGGTTGAAGGGCTTGTTTTGCAAACTTTAGCCGCCGGACGGGCGGTTTTAACGGACGAGGAAAAAGAATTGGGCGTGGCTTTAATAGATTTGGGCGGAGGCACCACTAATCTTCTTGTTTACCATCACGGCTCCCCGTACCTTACGGCGAGCATTCCGGCTGGCGGGGCGCAGGTTTCAGGAGACCTTTCCATTGTAAAAAACGTTTCCGCCGAAACCGCCGAAAGAATAAAGATGGAGGCTGGCTGTTGCTGGGAGCCTTTGCTCGAAAAAGATGAGGACGTTATAGTTCCAGGCATGAGCGGCAGGGCGCCTTTTCCCATACCGCGTTCACAGATAGTTGAAATTATACGCCCTCGTATGGAAGAAACTTTTATGATGGTGAAAGAAAAATTACGTTCAATTAACATAAACAAGCCGCTTGGAGCCGGAATAGTGCTTACAGGCGGCGGCGCGAATCTTTTGGGGGCGGCGGATCTCGCCGCGGCTGTTTTTAACACGCCTGTTAGGGTTGGTTGCCCGCTTCCTGTGGGCGGTCTTGTAGATGATTACCGCGACAGCATGTACGCTACGGCGGTGGGTCTTGTTTTGGAAGGCAGCGACCGTTCTCAGGGGAAAACTTCCGCCGGAAGCCCTTCCGCGGTTCCTGAGAGCATTGTTCCGTCTTTCTTTTCAAAAATTGGAGATTGGTTTAAAAGAGAGTTCTTTTAATTTTAGGAGGTTTATATGAATTTGGGGGGGAATATGAATATAGAGGTGATACACGAACCGCTCGCCGGCGGCCGTTGCCCTACGGTTGTAAAGGTGATAGGCGCGGGCGGCGGCGGTTCTAACGCCGTAAACCGGATGATAGAGTACGGCATAGAAAACGTGCATTTTATCGTTGTAAATACAGATATGCAGGCTTTGGATAAATGCCGCGCCAAGCATAAATTGGCTATAGGCAATAAGCTGACGCGGGGGCTTGGCGCTGGCGGCAAGCCGGATGTAGGGGAAAACGCCGCTATGGAAGACCGCGAAATGATAGAAAACGCTCTTCGCGGCGCCAACATGGTGTTTGTAACGGCTGGAATGGGCGGCGGCACAGGCACCGGGAGCGCTCCGGTTATCGCGCAGATAGCCCGGGAATTGGGCGCCCTTACCGTAGGCGTGGTAACAAAACCTTTCGACTTTGAGGGCAAGCACAAGATGCGCCTTGCGGAAGAGGGCTTAAAAAATTTACGCGAGCAGGTGGACACGCTTATTGTCATTCCAAACACCAATTTGCTTAAAATTGTGGACCGCCACACTCCCATGATGGAAGCCTTTCGCAAGGCGGACGACGTTCTGCGGGAAGGCGTGCAGGGTATATCCGACTTAATAACCCGCACCGGTGAAATCAACATAGATTTTGCTGATGTAAAGGCGGCTATGGAAAGTCAGGGGGACGCGCTTTTGGGTATAGGTTACGGTTCTGGCGAGAACAGGGGCCTTGACGCGGCCAATGACGCTATGAACAACCCGTTGTATGAGGCGTCCACTATAAACGGCGCAAGCCATGTGCTTGTAAACGTAATAGCGGCCAGCGATTTTTCCCTGCCTGAATTTCAGGAAGTTGTAAGTTTTGTTACTGACAAAGCCGATCCCAACGCCGATATAAAAACAGGGCTTGTCTTGGATGATTCCATGGCCGACAGGGTTCAGGTTACGGTTATAGCTACCGGTTTTCAAACGGAAGCCAAGGCCGCTTCAATTAACGCCGAAGAAGAAAAAAAGCAGGAAAGCAACACGCTTTTTACCGATGACTGGGAAGGCATATTTAAAGGCGATAGACAGAAAAACAATCGTTCTTTTGAAGCGGATATAGATATCCCGACTGTTATGCGTCAAGGGCGTTTTACCCTGTTGGACGACTGCGGCCGGATGAACAAGAAACAGGCTTAGGTTCTTTGTAATAAATTGTTCCTAAATTTCAATTTCTGAAAGTTAGGGTATGGCGGCGTTGCATGGCCCGGTCAACAGCCGCTAAAAAACAGCAAAATGCGTAGCGTTTTGCAAGGCTTATTTCAATAACCCTGTTGGTTGTTGAAATAAGTCTGATTCCCGCCCCGCTATATGCGATGATTACGCGGCTAAAAATCCCAAAATTAAAGTCCTGCACACGGAAAATGGCGGCGTATCCAGCGCCCGTAATAAAGGCATACAGGCCGCTAGCGGTCTGTATCTGGTGTTTTTGGACGGCGACGACTTTTTTACAAATAACGATTCCCTTAAAAATCTGTACGCCGTAATACAACAAATCAAACTTCCTGTAGTTTTTAACTGTGTTTTAACAAGCGTTTCTTCCGGCGAAAAAGACGTAAAAGTTTTTAACAAAGTTCCCAAAGATGTAGTTAAAATTAAATCTGAAGCTTTCGGCGGTAAATTTAGAGGCGCGTTATTTTGCACCCCCTGGGCTATTTCAGTAGAGCGTTCTTTTTTATTGCGAAATAAAATTCTTTTTAAGGAAGGTATAATACATGAAGATGAACTTTTTGTTCCCCTGGTCATTTGCGCCTGCAAAGAAGTTGCGGTAAATAACAATCCTTTTTATACATACAGAACAAAAAGAGAAGGTTCTATTATGTACAACACAACTGTAAAGCATATTTACGATAGATTTACTGTTATTGAAGAACTTTTATTGAAAAAAGACGCTGACGTACACGGGGGGGGGGGGGGAGATTTATACTGTTTCGATGTTACAATATTTACCTAAACGCCTTTTTTGGCGTCGCGCATATAAAAACAGAACATAATCTGGAATATAAAGAAAGTTTAAAAAAAATAAAAAAATTTTCATATCTTTTATTATACGGTAAAAAAATAAAACACATATTTTATTTTTTGTTTATTAATTTGCTTGGGCCGGGCCTAACACTGGACGCTTACTATTTGTTTTGCGGCTTGGCTAAAAAATTGCTTCGCCGCGCCGGGTGAACGGCTTTGATAAAAGCGCTTGTTTTAAATCAGCATTCTCACAACTTCTAAGAAGCGCGGATTAAACCCGCGCTATCACAAATTCTAAGAAGCGCGGATTAAACCCGCGCTATCACAACTTCTAAGAAGCGCGGATTAAACCCGCGCTATCACAACTTCTAAGAAGCGCGATTAAACCCGCGCTATCACAAATTCTAAGAAGCGCGGATTAAACCCGCGCTATCACAAATTCTAAGAAGCGCGGATTAAACCCGCGCTATCACAAATTCTAAGAAGCGCGGGTTTCGAGCTCGCCCTTGTATTATAGGCGGAATTAAGACTAATATTACAGTATAAACGGCTTTTGCGCTTGTTTCCCGCGAGGCCTTTTGTGAAAAGCGCTTTTTTTAAGCAAAGGAGTAGTGTTATGGCAGATTATTTTGTCGGTAATAAAGAATATTTTCCCGGCATAGGCAAAATCCCCTACGAGGGGCCGAAATCAAAAAATCCGCTTGCGTTTAAATATTACGACGCGGAAAAAGTTGTAGGCGGTAAAAAAATGAAGGACGTTCTTAAGTTCACCATCGCTTACTGGCATAGTTTTTGCGGGGACGGTTCCGACCCTTTTGGCGCCCCTACGCATTTATTTCCGTGGAACAATAGCCAGGACAATCTGGTTAACGCGATAAACAAAACAGACGCAGCCTTCGAGTTTATCACAAAAATTGGCGCTGAATACTACGCCTGGCATGATAGGGATATAGCCCCCGAAGGTAAAACGCCTGATGAATCCGCTAAAAATCTTGCGGCTATTGTGGACGAGCTTAAAAAAAAGCAGGACGCGACTGGCGTAAAACTTTTGTGGGGAACGGCCAATGCTTTCAGCAACCCGCGTTTTATGAACGGAGCCGCTACGAATCCGGATTTTGCGGTTGTAGTTCACGCGGCGAATCAAATTAAAAACGCTATAGACGGCACAATAAAGTTGGGCGGGCAGGGCTATACTTTTTGGGGCGGGCGCGAAGGGTATATGTCTCTTTTAAATACCGATATGAAGCGCGAAAAAGAGCATCTGGCTGTAATGCTTACAATCGCCCGGGATTACGCCCGTAAACAAGGATTTAAAGGCTGTTTCTACATAGAACCCAAACCGATGGAGCCTACAAAACATCAGTACGACTTTGACAGCGAAACCGTAATCGGTTTTTTAAGGGCGCACGGTCTTGAAAAAGATTTTAAATTGAACATAGAAGCCAACCACGCCGAGCTTGCCGGGCATGATTTTGTTCACGAATTGAAGGTTTGCGTGGATGAAGGGATGTTAGGTTCTGTTGACGCGAACCGCGGGGAGCCGCGAAACGGCTGGGACACCGATCAATTCCCACACAGCATTTACGAAACCACCCTTGCGATGGCCGAAATACTTCGCATGGGCGGATTTAAAACCGGCGGACTTAACTTTGACGCGAAAATACGCCGCAATTCAACCGATCCTAAAGATCTTTTTATAGCTCATATAGGCGGCTTTGACGCATTCGCTTACGGCCTTATAAAAGCGGACGCGCTTATAAAGGACGGCAGAATAGCGGACCTTATTAAACGCCGTTACGCTTCATTCGATTCCGGAGACGGCGCCAAATTCGAAAAGGGAGCGCTTACCCTGGAAGATGCGGCGGCTCTGGCAAAAGAGTACGGATCCGCGGGAGCTGCTAGCGGCCAGCAGGAACTGTTTGAGAATATTTTACAAAATGTTCTTCTGGAAAACTAAGAAGCTTTTAGTCGTATAATTTTTTTCATAAAACGCCTGAACAGTAAAGTTCAGGCGTTTTTATTTTGCGCGGCGCGTAGTAAAAATGGCTTTAATTCGTTGTTTGTTGCGCACCGGTATGTTTTAAAGGCGTTCCGTTTCGCCCGCTTGCCGCCGGAAGGCGGGCGTCATTTATTTCAAAAACCAACGCCTTCCCGTTCTTTTCCCTTAAAACCGCGCCGCTCGCCCGCCGGACGCAAAAGTCAAATTTAGAATACAACAGGCAAAAAATGATGAGGAAGAAAGGCTCAACCGGCGGGTTGACGCCCTGGGATTCAAGAGCGTATCAACGGCGCTGTCGGATAATGAGCCAAGCGGCGGCGCTCTCAAACTTTTTGTGAAAGGCTTATTAAAACGAAATGGTTATATAGAATTCATAAACGGCGAAAAGCGTATGTGCAATGAATGGACTTGGGCGACAACCAATCGGGTTGGCGAACAAGTTCAATATAACAACAAATAATTTTATTGTTTGCTTGACCGCTCTCGAATTGTTTTGTAAAACAATTCGATATTAAACAGAGGTTTAAATTATGGAAAATGAAAAAGAATGGGATGGATTTAACGGAAAGGTCTGGAAGGAAGAAATAAACGTTTTGGATTTTATCCAAAGAAACTATACGCCGTACGATGGCGGCGGTGAATTTTTGCAAGGGCCTACGGAAAATACTAAAAAATTATCGGCTATAGTCGAAGATTTGAGCAGGCTTGAAAAAGAGGCCGGCGGCGTTTTGGATTTAGATACAAAAATCGTTTCAACAATCACCTCTCACAAGGCCGGATACATAAATAAAGACCTGGAAAAAATAGTTGGACTTCAGACGGAAAAGCCGTTTAAGCGGGCTATGTTCCCTTACGGAGGCATTCGTATGGTGGAAGAAATCGCCAAAGCTTACGGATATACAGTTGATCCGGAAGTGTCGCACGCTTTCCGCGACTACCGGAAGACGCACAACCAAGGCGTTTTTGACGCATACACGGACGAGATGCGGACGGCCAGGAAGTCGGGTGTAATTACGGGGCTTCCAGACGCGTACGGGCGGGGCCGTATTATCGGTGATTACAGGCGTGTAGCCCTTTACGGCGTGGACAGACTGATTAAAGCGAAAGAGGCCAGTGTGCGCAGGTACGGCGGCGGTGAGATGAGCGAAAAAGTAATACGCCAGCTAGAAGAATTGCGTGAACAGCTTCGCGCCCTTTCCGAACTAAAAGAGATGGGCGCCATGTACGGGTTTAGCATAGGGCGCCCCGCCGCAAACGCCCGTGAAGCGTTTCAGTGGCTGTATTTCGGCTACCTTGCCGCGGTAAAAGAGCAGAACGGCGCGGCCATGTCTATAGGGCGCACCTCCACATTTCTGGATGTTTATATTCAACGAGACTTTGAAAAAGGCGTTCTTACGGAAAACGAAGCGCAGGAATTGGTGGATCACTTTGTAATGAAACTGCGGCTTGTTAAGTTTGCGCGCACTCCTGAATACAACGCTCTTTTTTCAGGCGACCCCACCTGGGTTACAGAATCCATAGGCGGCATGGGCGTAGACGGACGCACTCTTGTAACCAAAAACAGCTTCCGTTTTTTACATACTCTGGACAATTTGGGTTCCGCTCCGGAACCTAACCTTACAGTGCTTTGGTCGGACAAATTGCCTGACGCTTTTAAGCGTTTTTGCGTAGGCATGAGCATTAAAACTTCGGCTATTCAATACGAGAATGACAACGTTATGCGTCCAATTTGGGGCGATGATTACGGCATAGCCTGCTGTGTTTCGGCTATGCGCATAGGCAAACAGATGCAGTTTTTTGGGGCGCGGGCCAACCTGGCCAAGGCCCTGCTGTACGCAATCAATGGAGGCGTGGACGAAGTTTCCAAAGCGCAGGTGGCGCCTAAATTCACCCCAATTACTTCTGAATATCTTGATTACGATGATGTTATGGAAAAATTCGACGCCATGCTCAACTGGTTCTCCACGCTGTACGTCAACACCTTAAATATCATTCACTATATGCACGACAAATATTTTTATGAACGTATACAAATGGCACTTCATGATACAGACATTATGAGAACTATGGCCGCCGGAATATCCGGTTTTTCTATCGCCGTTGATTCGCTTTCGGCTATTAAATACGCGAAAGTAAAAACGGTGCGCGATAAAAACGGTATAGTGGAAGATTACATTGTGGAAGGCGATTATCCGAAATACGGCAACAACGATGAACGGGTGGACGAAATCGCGGTAAAATTGCTTAAACTTTTTATGTCCAAAGTTAAACGCACAAAAACATATCGTGGAGGCAAGCATACTACATCCATTCTTACTATCACCTCCAATGTGGTTTACGGTAAAAAAACAGGCTCCACGCCTGACGGACGCAAAGGCGGCGCGCCTTTCGCTCCAGGCGCAAACCCCATGCATGGCCGTGACACTCACGGCGCCCTGGCCGCGCTTGGTTCCGTAGCCAAACTGCCTTACGATTATTCACTGGACGGCATATCCAACACTTTTTCCGTCGTGCCTTCAGCTCTTGGGCGAGACGAAGAAAGCCGCCTAAAAAACCTTTCCGCAATGCTGGACGGTTATGTAAAAGAAGGCGGGCGTCATCTAAACGTAAACGTGTTAAACCGCGAAACGCTTCTTGACGCGCAGGCTCACCCGGAAAAATACCCGCAACTTACGATTCGGATTTCCGGCTATGCGGTTCATTTTACAAAACTGAACAAAGAACAGCAGGACGAAGTGATTTCGCGCACCATACACGAAGGCCTTTAAATTAAGGCGTATTTTTAAGCGCCAAAAATTTTTCTTGCGAGCGCAAGAGCGCAAGAAAAATTTCGCTTGGGCGGCGATTGGGTTAAAAAGCGCCGGCGGGCGGCTGTTTTCCTGGAATATTTGCCGCTATTTCTTGTTGCTTCATCTTTATACAGGCCGCGCCGGATTTGAACGGCGCAAGAAATATAGCGCGTAAAGCCGGAGCGGCGCCGGCTTTCGGAGAAAATACGGGCGGTTTATGGCTTGGTTATTAGAGCCTTTATTTACAAGCCCTAATCAAAGTTCTTCTTAAATAAGGCTTGTCAAGTTCTTTATCCATAATACATATCATGTACCCTTTTGAATATTCTGTTTTAAATCCGTTGCGGGTTAAAATGTTTTTTAATTCCAGCGCGTCATGCTTTTTATGATATGTGCATAAAACAATTTTTAAATTGCCGCAGGACGAAAGTATGTTTTTCATGCCGGCCAGTAGCGCCGTTTCCGCCCCTTCTATATCGGCTTTAATAAAATTTATTTCTTCTTTTTGTATAAAATCATCAAGCCTTACGCAATTATCATCCGTAACGTCCGAAACATATTTTTGAACGATAACGACTTTTTCTTTCCAAGGTTCAAATGTTTTTTTTAACGGCGCCGTCCATTCGCTTCCACATTCAAATAAATATATTTTAAGAGCTTTTTCAACTATGGAAAGCGCGAATATTCCTTCAGCGGCTCCAACATCCGCAACCACGTCTCCTTCATTTACAAAAAAAGAAGGCGTTTCATAACGGTGAGGAGATGAAACGTCTTGTTCTTTTATAACGCTTCTATAATATTTTTTTATTTGGCTTGAATTCCAGCTTTCTGGAAAATACATACGTTTGCCGTCATGTAGCACATAACGCAGTTTGGAAGAACCGGTATATACTTTAACTTTTTTGCATCTGTATTTTTTTATAAAATTGTACGGGAAAGCATAAACTAAATTAAATCTTAAAAATTTTAATATTTCATATTTTTCTTTATCAAATCGTTCATTTAAATCATTTTTTAGATACGTTATAATTTTTTTGCGTAGTTTTAGCCGTTTAGAAACTTCCTCGAACAACCGCTTGACGGGGGGGGGGGGGGGTAAAAAAATAAAAACCCACATTTTTTGGGTGAATTAAAACATAAAAAAATTTTTAACTAATTTAAAGTAAACGTCATGGAAATGTTGCCA
>JAITER010000006.1 GCA_031281945.1 Spirochaetaceae bacterium
TTTGCTATACTGCCGCTGCTCAAAAACGGCGTAACGCCGGAACATCAGACTATTTTGAACGTGCTGGAAGATATTGGCGAAAAAACCGGCCTTGATTCGTGGCGGCTTAAGAAAAAAGAGCTGACATTGTTCGATTAAAAACCGTTATAACGGCGCCGTTCAAACACGCCGTTTACGTCATCCTTCCGCAATTCAATATTATTAATTCAATATATAATATTAAGACTCGTTTACGCGCCCCTTTTTAGCTGTTATAATTAACCTGTGAACGCTCTTGTTCTTGTTAAACCCAACAGCGGCGAAGCCGCTGAACTGGCCGCTAAACTTAAAATCTTTCTAAACGGAAAGAATATAGGGGTGGAAACGTATACATGGGCCAAAGATTCAAAATGGGATTCTGAGCCGGTTTGCAAAGACTGCGGCATAGTGGTAAGCCTTGGCGGGGATGGAACCGTGCTTTTCGCGGCGCGAACCGCTTCTCCGCGCGGCATCCCGATTCTTCCCGTAAACATGGGCGCGCTGGGTTTTATAGCATCCATAACGCCTGACGAAATAACGGAAGCCTTTTGCGCGTGGGAGGCTGGCGCTTCCTCCGAATCAAAACGCCTTATGCTGGAAGCGCGAGTGGAAAGGAACGGGCGCGTAGTTTTTAACGGAAGCTGCCTAAACGACGCCGTTATATCCGCCGGCGGCATAGCCAAAACCATAGGCCTGGACGCGGCGGTTATGCTGGAAGATGAAAATATAAACTTAGCCTCGTACCGTTGCGACGGGCTTATTTTGTCCACGGCCACAGGCTCCACGGCGTACAACGCCTCGGCGGGAGGGCCTATCCTCGACCCCGAAACCGAGGACGTAATTTTAAATCCTATATGCCCTTTCACTTTACTGCACAGACCGCTGGTAATACCCGCAGACGGCACGTTAAAGATAGCCGTGCCGTTTAATCAGAGGGCCGCCGTCATTCTGACAATGGACGGGCAGGTGACTTATCCGCTTGAATGCGGCGACTATGTGCTAGTTCGAAAAGCCGCTTTTAAAGCCAGGCTTTTGGCCGCAAACCGGAAAATGTTTTACGGCGCGTTGCACACAAAGCTTAAATGGCCTTTAACAAGCTGACGATAAAGCGGCGAGTTGGTATGAGCCGCCCGGATGCGGCGGCTTGCTTAAACTCAGGTTATTTTAAAGGTATAGTCTGAAAAAAGTCCGTGGAAGCGTCCAGCGTTATTTTAAAATCGAATTCATTCGCTATAGCGCCGTTTACTTTACGTTGCGGTGGAATTGAAAGCGAACCGCCCAAAACGCCGTCTCCATCGTAATCGTAAACGGCTTTTGTAAGCATAGCCATTTTTGGGATTTCTGTTATTCCGGTTATGCTGACAGGCGGGTTTTCCGCGCCTGCGTCAAGACTTACGACTTCTTCATTCCATATATAAAAACCGTCCGCCCCGGTTCCTTTAGCGAAAGCGAGCACAACTCCGGAAAACACGTCGTTTTTAACGTCTTCCACAGAAAAATAAGCGTTCTTTATAGTGTTGCCGAAAGCGGTTAAATCAAAACGCAGGTCGTCAAGCTGTTTAATTTCCATTTTTACATAGTTTTCGTTTTTAACAGGTATATAAACGGGCCTTCCTTCCGGGTCTTTTTCCGGCTCTATAAAAAAAGTTAAAGGCAGAACAAGCAGCATTTTTATGCTTATCGTTTGAGAGGATGGCTTTATATAGTCCAACGTTATTTCCATTGGGGCGGAATTTGTTTTTTCCTTAAAAAGCGGAGCTAAAGAAAATGGCGGCGAACTCGCTCCGTATATAGGCTCCGTATACGGATCTTCAATTTCTTGCGATAAAAAACCGCTCGAAAAATTTTCTTGTACAACATCCTTTCCGTCTAAAAGAATTAAGTCGTCGGCCAGAAGGTCTATTTTACCAGGAGGATAGAAGGGGTCGTTATTGTAGTTATTTATTCCGTCTATCAGTATATATCCCTGTAGATGGCGGAATTTAATTCCCATAAGCGAGCCTAACATGGCTTCAAAACTCGGCCCTTTAAACTCTATTTCCGGCATAACCCACTCCGGCGGCAAATTCTCTAAAGGCGTCGGTAGCTGATATTCAATTATTGGGTATATTATGATGTATGTTTGAACTGGCGCGGGGCTGGCCGTTAGAGGATCCCCGTTAACAACGGCGCCGCCTTCAAGTTCTATATTTGAATACTGATAATTGCGTATAACAACCCCGTCCGATTGTATGTTATCCGCTATTACGTCCGGGTTCAAAAACCCGTCCACAAAGCCGTTGTTTGTTCCAGAGGCGGAAAACACATAACCTAACGGCAGATGCAATCCAGGAGAGCCTGACAAGTTAATTTGCGAAGGAAGCCCCAAATCGCCGACGCAGGAAGCCAGTAGCGTCTGGGAGAAAAAAAACAGAACAAGCGGCGCATAAACGCCCAGACGCTTTGATGGTAAAAGAGTAAAACCGTGCGCGATTTTATTTTTCATTTGGAGGTGGCGAGAGTTGAACTCGCGTCCTAACATGCGGTCTGCGAACCTCTACAGGTTTAGCCGCGTATTGGGTTGTAGGGAACGGCTTTGCTTCGCGGCGGGCGGCCGTACCTTATCCCGCTAAATCTTACCGCGACGGCGAGCGGAAGGCGCCGTCAGGCCAGCCCTGATTGCAACGCAGAAACCGTCCCTCAAGGCGGCGGGGCGGTTCCACGCGATTATGCTGCTAAAGCGTAATCGTAGTCGTCGTTATTGGCAACTAAATTTTTGCGTCAATTGTTAGGAGGCGGCGCCCCTCCACCTGCAACTCGCAAATCGGACCATATCAGTCGAAACCGGTGCACCCCCGTTGTAAAAAATATTTTGGGGAGTGAAGGATTTGAACCTACGAAGGCTGAGCCAACAGATTTACAGTCTGCCCCCTTTGACCACTCGGGAAACTCCCCAAACAACTGGTGTAAACTATAACAAAAGCCGCTGAAAAAATCAACATGGAAGATCGCGCCGCGCCGCAAATCGCGCCGCATTACCCCAAAAGAAATTACAAAAATCAATCTTTGTAAAAAACCGGACGGGTTAATTCTTTATCTAATAATGAATTATACACTTACATACATGTTTCGCGGCAAACGGAATTTTTTATTGACAGCCTTCAAAAACGGTCTTATAATTAAGGCAATTTGAATAAAAAAATTGTTTTTTTGGATATTGACGGCACTTTAGCCGTTAATAACCGCGCGCCGCTTTCCACGGTGCGTTCTTGCAGAGCGGCCAGAAAAAACGGGCATTTACTTTATATTTGCACGGGCAGGTCGCGTTCTCAAATCAGCCGGCGAATTCTTGGAATAGGTTTTGACGGCGTAATAAGTTCCGGCGGCGCTTATGTGCAAGAAGGTTTTGGCGGAAACGGTAAAGTTCTATACGAAGCGGCCATGAGCCTGGAGGTTTTGCGCCCTCTTATAGAAAGTCT
Source organism: Spirochaetaceae bacterium (assembly GCA_031281945.1). Lineage (GTDB taxonomy): Bacteria > Spirochaetota > Spirochaetia > Treponematales > Breznakiellaceae > JAIROZ01. The sequence continues at coordinate 3,477 of JAITER010000006.1, forward strand.
AAACAGTTGTAAAGCCGCCTACACTGTAGAAACAGCCGAAAAACTTATACCCGGGCCGTATTTCAGCGCGTTTTTCAAGACGTGGAAAGCCAACCCTTTTGGTATTTTTTGGGCGTTGGGCCGCGTCTTTAAAAATCAAATTTTTAGGCTTCGAGACGGCGGAGACGGCGTTTACACGACTCCCGTCCGCAAAGTTGTGTTTTGGGGCGCACAAGAGATTACAATCGGCGAAATAACGGCTAAATTCGGCGAATCGTGCGAGTTGTTTAAGCTTTCCATCCCGTTAAAGGGCGTTTTGGGCCTTGAGATAAGCCCAAAAGGGGTTCATAAAGGAGCCGCCATGGAAAAAGTCGTTCAATATTACGGCTTAAACATGGAGGATTCCATCGCTTTCGGCGACAGCGACAACGACCGCACGATGCTGGCTATGGCCGGCGCGGGCGTAGCCATGGGAGACGGGGATCCCGCGTTAAAAGCCGTAGCGGACTACGTAACAGACCCCGTTTTCGAGGACGGCATAGAAAAAGCTTTCAAAAAATACGGACTTGTATAAGCGGCGGGGTCTTTTCGTTAAAATGCGCTTATTTGGTGGTAGACGCTTTATCGCCAGGGCAAGCCGCCGCTTACACAAGTCCGTTTTATCCGCTCCGGTTTTCCATGACGCAATAAAATAAGAGGTGATTATGCTTTATAATTTTATTATAACTACAGGATGTATAGGCGGTCTGTTTACGCCGCTTTTTAGCGCGTTAACCGGAAAAAAATCCAAATCAAAAAACGAAGAAAACGAAGTAAAAAAAATATACTCGCCTGTAAACGGAGTAGTCATGCCGATAACACAATCGGCGGACGTAGCTCACCAGCAAGAAACTCTGGGAAAAGGCGTTTGCTTTATACCCGAAGGCGGAAAAATTTTCGCTCCTGTAGACGGGGTTGTGGATCTGGTTTTTACAACAAAACACGCTATAAACATCATTTCCGATGACGGCGTTGAAATTCTTATACACTGCGGCATAGACACGGTGAATTTAAAAGGCGAAGGATTCATCACGCACGTTAAAGACGGCGATAAATTTCAAAAAGGCGCCCTTCTTCTTGAATACGACGAAAAATTAATCAAAAAATCGGGTTACAGCGTAGAAACCCAGCTGGTTGTATGCAACTCCAGTTCTTACAGCCAGGTAACGCCCGCCGCTAACGGACAAGTACAGATTGGCGACGTCGTTTTGCGCGTGGAATAAAAGCGCCTTCCCGCTCAAGCCGCGACAGAGCCTGGAGACGGCGCCGCATTAAAAAACGCGCCCGTAGCCGGCGCGGCGGTATTTTACGCGGGGCTAAAACAGGCGGCGGCGTTCCGCTTTCAAAAGCCGCCTTTATAAACTTGATCAAAACTTGGCGCCCGCCCGGCCAAATTCATCTTCCAAAGCCTCGCGCAAAAGATAAAGCAACTTTGCGGCGGCTTTTTTACGCACCGCGTTGCGCCCGCCTTTTAACCGCAAAAGAGCGGCGCGGGTTTTAAAACCAGCCTCGCCGCAACGCGCGCAAACGGCTATCCAAACATCGCCCACTTTCGCCGCCGGCCTTTTTAGGGGCGGCGCGGCGTCTCCGGCGGGCCCCGCAAGACCCGTAACAGCCGCGGCTGCGTCAGCGCCTGAAACGGAAAGGGCCCCTTCGGCCATAGCGCAGGCGGTTTCGCGGCTAACAGCTCCGTATTCGGCGATAAGCCCCGGCGGAACGGAAAGCGCGGAGTTTTTCGCCTGAACCGTGTATGTAACGAAAGCCCCCCAAAAAACGGCGGAAGCGCCTTGAATTTCTGAAATCGCGGAAGATGCCAGCCCTCCGGTGCAAGATTCCGCGAGAGCTATTTTCAAAGATTTTTGTTTTAAAAAGCTAGTCAGCTTAACAGCGTTAATTTTTAGCGTCATAGTAAATATTTCGGATGATTCAAGCAAACTTCGCCGTCAAAAAAGCGTTTTTTTCACAGGTTTTTACGGTTAAACCAACATTAAAATCGCAAGCGGCCTTGACTTGCGGATTTTTTTTCTTTAAAGTATTTTAAACATGAGCGACGATTTTGATTTTGACGATATCCTGAATAATTTTGATTCGCAAGATACGAAAGAAGCCGAACATTCCAACCTTAGCACAGACAACAGCTTCCCGCCAGTAGAAAAAAAATTTGAAAAAGAAAAGCATCACGCCTTTGAAACCCCCGCGGAACACTACAAGGCTATTATGTCGGAAGGAAAAAAAACTTCGGCCAGGTTGCACAATCTTTTTCAAAAATACACCCAAACCAAAGACCCCAAAGACAAAACCTTATACCGTATGCAGTTGATAAACCCGTTTTGGGAGCATTTCTGCGCTGTGGCAAAGGGCTTTGCAAGCAATCCGACAGACGCCAAAAAATATTTTTTACGCTTCGCTTTATTGCATCCCGGCCTTTTAAGCAAAGAAAACCGCGATTTTTTCGCGACTATAGTAGACGGCAGCTTCCAGGATCAGCCCGTTCATTATCTTGACGAATGGTTCCGCCTTGTAGCTCTTAACAAAGTAAACGCCTCCACAACCGACGAAGCTCCGGTAAGATCGAAAGGAAACGATTCAGCCCGTATGCAGGCTTCGCTGGATAAACTCACCGGAAAAATCGAAGGGAATAAAAGCATACTTTCCGGCAAATGCGCTGAACGCGACACGTTTGAAAAAAGCCTGCTTTCCATCACAAAAAATATAACGCGGCATAATGAAAGCGATATAGTTCCGTTTCCAGAATCTTACACGGAAGAGCAAAAAAACGGAGTTATAGAACTTCAGGAAATTATAAAGTCGCTTCAAAAAGCAGACCGGGAAATAGCCGGCCTTTACAAAGAACTCGCCTCCGCAATGGAAGAAACACAGGAAATAATGTCTAAATTAGAGCAGGAAAACGCCAACTCCGCCGAAGGCGAATCTTCCAGCGTAGACTTGGCCGCCGTGGAAACGGAGTTCGGCTCAATAAGGCAAATGGCTAAAATGACGGTGGGAAGGCAAGGGAATGCGTTCCCCATACTGGTAAACGATTTTTACCGTTGCCAGCCAAACACCATGGGAACAAAAGAAAACGTCATATCTATATTGTCGTGGATAGAAAGCATAGACAGCGCCGTTTATTGGCGTCCGTATAAAAACACCCAAAATCGCATCGTGCCTTATGTTGTGCTAATTCCATCCTACGGAGACTTTGGGATATGCTGGGAGCCTTACGACAAGCGCAACAAAGCCACCAGCCGCGGGCGTATAGCGGTGCCAATGTATCCAAAAAATATTACAATCGCCGTGCTTACGGCTGTGGCGGATTTTAGATGGCAGGTGGCTAAAGAAATCGCCTCGTATTACTGGATGGACGAAGGACTTACCGGCAACTATTACCAGTGGTTTCAGGCGCAAAAATTAAAAGGCGACGTTAAAAATTTCTTTATTCAAGATTATATACTCTGGTTGACTAAAGAAAGTGAAGGCACGCAAAAACTGCCTAAAGAAGTGCGCAACACGTTCTGGCGCTATCTGCCGTTCCCGCAGACGCTAAAAGACAAACTTAAAAACAGAAACCTAATATACCAGGAACTTTACCAAAAAGACCTAAACCGCGCTAAATCCGACTCCTTTTAAACCAAAGACGCCATTGCGTCTTCCCGCGCCTTTTTTTAAAGCCTTTAGGCCGCCTGTTTATGCGGCGGTCAACCGGCGGCGGCTTTTAAACCGCAGGCGCCGCCGTTTAAAACTCTTCCATCGGCATAGGGAAAGGAAGCGCCGCTTTTATGCTTTTTTTGCCGGTAAAAGCCGCGATTATGCGATCCAATCCCGCCGCCGCGCCGGAACATCTTGGGAAACCTTCGAATATACGCCAGTAGTCCGGGTCTATTTTGTGCGGAACAACCGCCGTCCTTTGCTTTTCGGCCCCTTCTTCTTCAAAATACCGGCGCGCCGCGATAGGGCTGGTCTCTTCGGAATAACAGTTGACGGCCTCCACGCCGCGAACATACAACTCCCAGCGTTCGCAAAAGACCCCGCCGCTTTGGGGCGCTAAAGCGGCCAGGGTTTTAACTATGGCCGGATAATCTATCAAAGCCACGGGTTTTTCTTTTGGCAACGCGCTTTCGACAGCGTGTATAAATATTAAATTATAAACGTCCGCGTCTTTTACGCCCTCATCAATATTCAAACCAAGACGCAACGCTTCTTTTTTTAATTCTTTTTTTTCTATGGCGTTTTTTAGGCTAAATCCGGCGTAACGCATAAAGGCTTCTTCCATTGTAATTCTTATAAAAGGCGGCGCCGCCTGTTTTAACTCGGCTTCTCCTAAAAAACGTAAAAGATTTTTTTTATTTTTACAAATTAAATAATCAAACAGCTCTTCAGTCAGCGCAAGAACGTCTTTGTATCCCGCATCCATAGCGTAATATTCAAGCATTGTAAATTCATTATTGTGCAGGGGTGAGGAAGGCTCGCAATTGCGAAAAGACGAACATACCTGGTAAATGCTTTTTTTATGCATCGCTATAAGTTTTTTCATCCAGATTTCCGGACTGGGCGTAAGGTAATACGGAATCGCGCCGCCGCGCGCGGCTCCACGAGGCGGCGATAAAAGAGTTTTAAATACTTCCAAAGAACATTCAGGGATTAGATTAGGAGACAGGGCCGGGGTTAATGTTTCCAAAAAACCGTGTTCATCAAAAAAAGAACGAACGGAAGAAATAATACGGCTTCTTACGTACAGCATATCGTAATCCATGACGTCATTATACATTAAAGAATTAAAAACCCAAGCCGCCGCAAACGTTTGGTGGGTCTGGGAGGCCGTGGCCTCCCAGCGGGGGAACTGGGGGCGGAGCCCCCAGCGGCAACCAAGGCGCGAGTTGGCGCCTGTGTTGGCCGGAAGCGGCCGTTGCTGGAAAGCGCAATGGGATTGAACTTCAAGTGCGCTGCGCGCACTTGAAGTTTGGCTGTATCTGATAAAAACGGCCTTCGTCCGTTATTTATCAAATACAGCGCCTTATCACCAGACGCCTGTTTTAACAAGCGGCGCGAGTACGCGCAAGCGATTGAACTTCAAGTGCGCTGCGCACACTTGAAGTTTGGCTGTATCTGATAAAAACGGCCTTCGTCCGTTGTTTATCAGATACAGCGCCTTATCACCCCAGATGCGCAAGGGATTGAACTTCAAGTGCGCGTAGCGCACTTGAAGTTTGGCTGTATTTGATAAAAACGGCCTTCGTCCGTTGTTTATCAGATACAGCGCCTTATCACCCCAGATGCGCAAGGGATTGAACTTCAAATGCACGTAGCGCACTTGAAGTTTGGCTGTATCCGATAAAAACGGCCTTCGTCCGTTGTTTATCAAATACAGCGCCTTATCACCAGATGCGCAAGGGATAGGAGCGGAATTTGGCCGCTAAAGCGGCCAAATTATAGCGTATAGCCCGGTTTTTCGCCGCTTTAGCGGCGAAAAATGCGCCCAACAACGAAAAACGCCGTTAAAATAGGCCGTCAGACGCAAAAATCAGAAGCGCCGCGAAACGGCGGCAGTGCGGTTTGGCGAACAAGCCCAAATTACGATACACGAATTTGCAGATCAAAGCCGGCGGCGGCGGTTGTCAGTCCTTTTGCGAATGTTCCGTTTTTAAGGGGTTTTGGTGAGTATATAACCGCGCAACCGTCTACTTCCGGGGCCGCGCAACGGGGGCGCCCTATGTACAGCCCGTTTTCCGCGTCCGTCTCTTCTTCCACAATCACCTGCTGGACGCTTCCGGTCAAACGGGCCAGGCGGTTATGCGTAATTGGGCTTTGGGCTTCGTCAACGCGCTGTTTTCGTTCCAGCGCCGTTTTTTTACCGGGCCTGTTTTTTAGCGCGAAAGACGGCGAGCCTTCCTCTCTTGAATATGTAAAAGACCCCATCCAGTCAAGCCGCGCTTTAAGCTGAAAATCAAGAAGTTCTTCAAAATCCGCTTCGCTTTCGCCGGGGAATCCAAGCAAAAACGTTGAGCGTATTACGGCGTCCAGTTCGTTTCGCAGGATGTTTATTAAATCAAGATACTCTTTCGCCCCGCCTTTCCGGTTCATTGCGCGCAACATTTTTTGTGAAGCGTGCTGAAACGGCAAATCAAAATACGGAACGGCGCGCGCATCCTGGCGCATAACAGGAATGAGGCTGTACGGAAAATGATCCGGATGCAGGTACAAGATTCTCACCCAAAAATCGCCTTCAATTTCCAGAATAGCGCGCAACAAATCCGCAAGGCGCCTTTCCCCGTATAAATCCAATCCGAATGAGGCCGAGTCCTGGGCTATAAGGCACAATTCTTTCACCCCGCGGCCAATCAGGGCGCGGCATTCGGCGCTTACGTCTTCTATAGGGCGGCTTCGCAGGCCGCCGCGAATTAACGGTATAGCGCAAAACGAACAGCGGTTCGAGCAACCGTCGCTTATGCGCACATAGGCTGAACCCGCGGGAGACAAAAGCCTGCGTTCACCCGGAGGAAGGCGCTCGGAGGGAAAATCGTTTTTTTCAATTCCCAGAATATCACATAACCACGGGCCGATTTCCGAAGCGTTTAGGCTTTCAAACACTCCGTCCGCCTCGCTTAAACTTTCGCGCAATTCTTTCGCGTAACGCGCCGCGAGGCAGCCGGCTAAAATTATTTTTTTGTCCGGATGTTCTTTTCTTAATTCCAAAACCGCGTTGATAGACTGCCGTTTCGCGCTTTCTATAAAACCGCATGAATTTACGATTATGACGTCGGCTTCGCCCGCGTTTTCGGTATATAAAAAACCGCATGCGCCAAGCGCGGACGTCATAAGTTCGCTTTCCACCTGGTTTTTGGCGCAACCTAAAGTTTCAAGAGCGTATTTCACCCAAAAACCGCCGCAAACGTTTTTTAGTAACGTGAGGCGGCGAATTCCACCCAGCCGCCCGCTTGTATCAAATCGCGTTCAAAACCTTTTAAAATAAATCCAACGGTCTTTTTTTCCGCGCCGCTTGTAAATGTAAGTTTTTCCCCGTCCGCGTCGACGTTTACAAAAGTTTCCTTGCCGGCGAAAAGGGCGAAAAGAGAATCGATTTCGTTTTTGGGAAGAGCGCAGGCTATCATGCCGCAGTTATACATATTCTGCCTAAAAATTCTCGCAAAACTTTCCGCTATAACTATATTTATGCCGTTTACTTCCAGAGCCCAGGGCGCGTGTTCGCGGGAAGATCCGCAGCCAAAATTTGAACGGGCGACTAGAACGGAAACGCCGCGCAACCCCTCCGTGGAAAACCCGTCCAATTTTAGGTCTTCCAGTAAAAACGGCTTTAACGCCTCTTTAGAGCTTTCGTTTAAATACTTAGCCGGAATAATTTCGTCAGTATTGACGTCGCTTCTATCCAAAAAAAGCGCTTTTCCTCCAAACGTCTTCATTTTTTTCTCCTCTATTATTTTCCCGCAAAAACGGGGCGTCCCGGTGTTTTTCTTTATCCGCGACGCCGTCTTTATTTTAAAGAGCGCGGGAGGGGACGCCAAGAAGCTTGAAAAACGTTATGCGGCTTTGAATTTCCGCACCGCGTTTATTAAACGGGCTCAGGCGGCGTTTAAGATGCGCCCGGCAAACAGCGGCGCCTGAGGCGCGGGGCGTTTAGCGGGAAGCGCCGTTCAAGCGAAAGCGGGGGTTAAAATACGCCGTTAAATATGCGATTATATCTTAATTACAATGGAAACAAGCGAAGAATTTAAATCATATTTTGCGCTGTGGCAGGAAAAAACGGGGGCGTTTTTAAGTTTCGACTGGGACGCCAATCCCTCCGGCTCAAGCGATTCAATTTTGAGCGGCCTGCCTTTCGCGGTAAAAGACAATCTTGCGGTGAAAAATCACCCGCTAACCTGCGCTTCCAGGCTTTTACAAAACTTTACTTCAACGTACACAGCCTCCGCCGTACAAAAACTTGAAGAAGCGGGCGCCGTCCCGGTCGGCAAAACCAACATGGACGAGTTCGGCATGGGATCTTCCACAGACGCTTCCGCTCTGCAAAAAACAAACAACCCGTACGATACGTCCCGCGTAGCCGGCGGATCCTCAGGCGGAAGCGCCGCCGCCGTGTCTGCGGGCCTAACCCCTTTCGCGCTTGGCTCCGACACGGGCGGCTCCATACGGCAGCCAGCCGCTTTTTGCGGCGTCGCGGGGCTTAAGCCCACTTACGGCGCCGTTTCGCGTTACGGCCTGGTCGCCTACGCCTCAAGTCTGGATACGGTGGGCGTTTTGGCTAAAAACATATCATTGTGCAGGGAGGCGTTTAACGTTATAAAAGGCGCCTGCCCAAAAGACCAAACTTCCAGGAACGCGCCGCCTATAATCGCGAAAAATGAGCGGGCGGACGGTTGCAAGGGGGTAATCGGCGTGATTTCCCCGCTATACGAACATGAAGGCGAACAGGCTGGGGCGCAAGCCGTTGAAACGGAAGAGGAAACAAACGAAGGTTTTAAAAAGGCGAAAGAGCGTTTTCGCGATTTAGGATATAAACTTGTAGACGTGGAAATTCCCGCCCTAAAATACTGCGTTCCAGCTTACTACACTATAGCCGCCGCCGAAGCGAGCGCGAATTTGGCGCGTTTTGACGGCGTAAGGTATGGAAAACGCCCTGATTGGGCCGAAAATCACGAAGAGCTTGTTTCCCAGGCCCGTTCTCTTGGGTTTGGGGACGAAGTAAAATTACGGATACTGCTTGGAACTTTCGTTTTACGTTCCGGTTTCCAGGATCGCTACTATTTGCGAGCCCAGCGAATACGGGGTGAAATACGCAAGAAATTTGAAGAGCTTCTTGGAGACGAAACTCAAACCGCCCCCGCCCCTTGCGACGCCCTCCTTTCTCCGGTTTTTCCGCGCCGCGCTTTCGGGCGCGGAGAAAAAAGCCTTTCGCCTTTTATGCAAAAAACCGCCGACGTCTACACTTGCCCGGCGAATCTGGCGGGGCTTCCGGCCCTGTCGTTTCCGGCTTCTTTGGAAGGCGGGCTTCCGGTGGGCGCGCAGATAATAGGGCGGGCTTTTAACGAAGAACGGCTTTTTCACATAGCAAGCGATTACGAGGCGGCGCACCCTTTTCCGCGCCCCCGCGGTTATAAGGACTTTTGGAAATGAGCGTGTATCAAACTTTTATAGGCCTGGAGGTTCACATACATCTTTTAACCAAAACAAAGGCGTTTTGTTCCTGCCGCAGCGCCTTTGGCGATGAACCTAACACAAACGTCTGCCCCGTATGCATGGGGCATCCCGGCGTTATGCCGGTTTTAAACATTGAGGCTATGCGTATGGGTTGCGCCGTAGCGCGCGCCCTTAACTGCTCCATACCGAATCAAACATGGTTTGAACGCAAACAATACTTTTACCCTGATATGCCCAAAAATTATCAGATTTCTCAATTCGCCTCCCCGCTAGGTCAAAACGGTTTTTTAGAAATTGAAGGCAAAGGGATAAAAAAGCGCGTGCGTATACACGAATGTCATTTGGAAGAAGACGCCGGAAAAATGATACACGCCGGCGCGGCGTCGCTTTTGGACTATAACCGCGCTGGGGTTTCGCTTTTGGAAATAGTTACGGAGCCGGACATGAGTTGCGGCGCGGAGGCTGAACTTTTTATACAACAGTTAAGGCGCATGGTTCGCTACCTCGGCGTGTGCGACGGCAACATGGAAGAAGGCTCGCTTAGGGCCGACGCCAATATATCAATCAACCTGCCTGGAAAAGGGCTTGGGCGCAAAGTCGAAATTAAAAACCTAAACTCCTCGCGTTTCGTGCGGCTGGGGCTTGATTACGAAGCCCTGCGGCAAGCCTCCGTTTTAGACTCAGGCGGGACGGTGACGCAGGAAACCCGCCTTTGGAACGAAAACAGGGACCAAACAGAGCCTATGCGCACAAAAGAAAACGCGCACGACTACCGCTATTTCCCAGAACCCGATTTGCCGGTCTTTATTCCAGACGAAGAATTTCTGCGTTCCGTAGAAAACGCGCTCGTTGAGCCGCCGCTTAACCGTCAAAAACGGCTTATGGCTGAATACGGATTGGCCGAAGAAGCCGCCGCCGCGATATGCGAGGAAAAAGCCCTTGCGGATTACTACGAGCAAGCGGCGAAAGAAGCGCGGCGGGCCTGCGCCGAAAACAAAGCCGGAGAAAAAGAAGCCGCTGTAAAAACCTGCAACTGGATTTTAACGGATTTACGCCATATTATGTCGCGGGAAAACATAGCCTTAAAAGACGCGGCCTCGTTAAAACTGAGCGCAAAAAACCTGGGCGCTTTGACGTCGTATCTTTTGTGCGGTAAAGTCTCGCAAAAAAACGCTAAACAAGCCCTTGAACAAGCGGTTTTATCGGGCGAGGCGCCGGAAAAAATAATAAAAGAAAAAGGCTGGGAACAGATAAACGGAGAAAAAGAAGCCGCCGGTTTTGTAGAAACCGTGTTGCAACGCGAAAACGAATCGTTTGTCCAACTTAAAGAAGCGGCCCTTCAATCCAACGAAAAGCGAATTAAAGCCCTTAAAACTTTTTTGCTTGGAAAAATTATCGCGGAATCCAAAGGCAAATTAAACCCGTCCGCCGCCGCCGCCGCGCTTGAAAAAGCGCTTTTCCAGAGCCTCTCAAACACGGCCAAAAATTAAGCCCCCCTCCCCGCCCGCGCAAGAATTGAACGGGAAAAACGGACGGGAGGCAAACCCGGCAAGCCGGCGGATTGTTCGTAAACGCCGCTCAAATTCCTTGTTTTTAACCCCAACCGCTTACATTCCGGCTTTTTTGACGGCCAGGTTTCCCGGCCCCGCGCTACAGGCCTAGAGGCGGGCCGGAAAGCCGGTTTAAGCCCTTGCGCCAAAAAACACACGTTTCACGGTTAGGTATGTGCAAAACAACGCCATGCGGGTTACAATACCGCATGGGAATGTTCTTACGGATATTAAGCCGCGCTTTTTATTTTACGCTTGCCTTATCGCCGCAATACGTTGCGGCGGATGTATTGCGCATAACAAACTCAGACGTCATTGAAGTAAGCGCGGAACGGCCCGCCGGCTCCCAGATTCAAATAAAATCAGGCGAGGCCGCCGCCGTTGTACTTGGAAAAGACCTCCGCTTTATATCCGCCCTGGAATTTGAAATAACGGCTCCCGCCTCCTGGATAGGTTTTCAGGGGTCTCTCGCGGCGGGTTTTTACAGCAACTTGGATAAAATCCCGTCAGGCTACAGTTCAGACGTTCAGGCGCGCGAACTGCGCTTTGAGCCGTTGCCAAACAAGATTCAAACCATATACCAAATGCCCATAAAACAGGCGCACGGATTAAAAAGCAGCCCCTACGTTTCCATACTGCGCGATGTGGTTCCGCCGGAAGATTTTCCCGTGCTTTTTAGACTGCTTCCAATTTCAGATTCCGCGCCGGAAGTTGAAAACATGGAGTTTCGTTTGAACGTAAAACCTGTTTTTAGCGACGAAGGGGCCGTGCGGATAAATTTGCGCTATCCTGATCATTTACCGGATAAACCGGTGGCGGTGCTGATAGACGGACGGGTGATTGAAAATCCCGCGCAGGAACGGCTGTTAAAAGAAGGCGAACATCAGTTAACGGCCCTTTCCGCCGACTATCGAAACCAAAACCGGCGTTTTCTTATAGAAAGGGGAAAATCAATATCCATTACGATACCATTGCAGGATATAACCCCCCAAATTATTTTTGAGACTCCGGCTAACGCGAGAATATTTTTGGACGACAAACTGATTCAAAATACAAGCGGGCAGATCGCGGTGGAACCTGGCAAACACGATGTAAAAATACAGGTGAGCGATTATTCAATTATGCGTTCTATAAACACGCAAAAAGGGAAAACTTACCGTATATCTTTTACAATAGATATAGCTATATCCGAACATGAATAACATTATGCGTCATAAATATATATTAATTTTGCTTATATTGTCTCAGGCGTTTTTTTCCGGTTGCGCCACCACAGGCGAATATTCCGGTTATGCGGGTTATCACACATACAAAACTGACAATTCAAAGAAAACCAGGATGGGTTTGCTTTTATTTTTCTTTACGCCGCTTATGTCTATTCCCGCTGTATACGCTTTAAATGAATTATATTTGCACAACGAATCGGTAAGTTTGATATTTAGCTTTATAAAACTGGACGTGATTATGGATTTCCTAGGCGACCTGATTTAAAAAGCTTTTTTTTGTTGGCGAAAAGCGGCTGATTCCGCGGGTTTTGAGCGAAAAACCGCATTTTTAGAGGACGCTTTAAACTACAACAAAAGTTTTCCGATTTAAGGCGATAAAGCGGCTTTAACAAAGGCCGCGAAGAAATACAAGCCTAAAGGCTTACAGGAGGATTTATGAAAATCATTTTTAGATGGTTCGGCTCAAATGACGACAGCGTTACTTTAGAGCAGATTAGGCAGATTCCCGGAAAACCCGGAATAGCCGGAACGTTAGGCGACATTCCGGCGGGCGAAGCGTGGCCCGCTAACCGCATAGACGCTCTAAAAAAACAGGTGGAAGACGCCGGACTGAAACTGGAAGTAATAGAAAGCGTGAATATACACGATTCGATTAAGACAGGAGCGCCGGAGCGGGATAAGTGTATAGAAAACTATATTACAACGATTGAGCGGCTGGGATCTCGCGGCGTTAAAGTTATATGCTACAATTTTATGCCGGTTTTCGACTGGACGCGCAGCGACCTTTACAAAAAACTGGAAGACGGTTCCACCGCGCTTTCATACGAGCAAAAAGAAATCGACAAAATAAATCCGGAAAATATAGCTCAAACTATATCTAAAGGTTCCAAAGGATATTCCCTGCCGGGTTGGGAGCCGGAACGCATGAGCCGCATAAAAGAATTATTCGCGGCTTACACAGAAGTAACCGAAGAAAAATTGCGCGATAATTTAAAATATTTTTTGGACGCGATAATTCCTTCGTGCGAAAAATACGATGTAAAAATGGCGATACACCCGGACGACCCCCCATGGGGCATATTCGGCCTTCCCCGTATAGTCCGCAACGAATCCGATATAACAAAACTCCTTTCAATGTGCAGCAGCCCGTACAACGGCCTTACACTCTGCACCGGCTGTCTTGGCGCCTCAACCGCCAACGACATCCCCGCAATGATACGCAAATTCGCGGATCGTATACATTTTACTCATGTACGCAACATAAAAATTCATTCCGAAGGCGATTTTAACGAGACGTCCCACCTTTCCGCAGACGGCAGCCTGGATCTTTATGAAATAATGAAGGCCTATTACGACGTAGGGTACACCGGTTATTTGCGCCCCGACCACGGACGCATGATATGGAACGAGCAAGCCCGCCCCGGCTACGGCCTTTATGACAGGGCGCTCGGCATAGCATATATCAACGGTTTGTGGGAAGCTATTAATAAAGGAAATCGCGCTTAAAATTCAAATTGGACTTGTTTAACAACCCTGTTGGTTGTCTCACAAGTCTTACGGTTTTTCAAGCTAAAGCCTTACAAAACCGTGTTTTTTAATGGAAGTTGTTTAAAAACTTGAGGTTTTTAAACAACTCTATTTAAGTTTTCGCTAAAATAAACTTAAATTATCCGGAAGTTGATAAAAACCGCTTAACGTGATTGGACTTGTTCGCTCGCCCTGGTTGGTTGTCTACTAACCTGCGGGCAAGCTTGCAAGTCTTGCAAAATGCTACGCATTTTGCGTTTTTTAAGCGGAAGTTGACTGAATCAAGCCCAGGCTTGGTAATCAAGCCCGGGCTTGATTCAGCTTGCGAAAACTGAAGTTTTCGAACAACTCTATTGTTTATCAACTTCCTTTTTTTAAACATTCCGCGAGCCTTCCATATCACATTAAAACAGCGTATAATTGTTATTCACATACATTATGAAAAAAGGAACGCTTTTAATACACAACGGCCACGATTACGACCCCGGCACTGGGGCGCTCGGCGTACCCATAATTCAAACCTCAACCTTCGCCAAACTTTCTTTTAGCGAAGACCAGGAGTTTGATTACGCGCGTTCCGGCAACCCCACGCGCAAAGCCCTCGAAGAAACAATCGCGTTGCTGGAAGGCGGTGAATACGGCTACGCTTTTTCTTCCGGCATGGCGGCGGCGGCCTCCGTACTCGGCATATTCGCCGCCGGAGACCATATTATAACCGCAGCCGATATTTACGGCGGAACCTACCGCATCTTTGAGGTGTTTTACAAACGCTGGGGGCTAAACCATACTTTTGTGGACGCTTCCCGCATGGAAGAAATTGAAGCGGCCCTTACGCCGCAAACAAAAGCCATTTTTGTGGAAACGCCGTCCAACCCTTTATTTAAAATAACGGATTTAAAAGCGTGTGCGTCTTTCGCGCGGGCCCATAATTTAATAACCATTGTAGACAACACGTTCATGACGCCGTACCTTCAGCGCCCGCTGGAAGCCGGATGCGACATTGTGATTCATTCGGCCACAAAATTTTTGGGCGGGCATAGCGACGTGATTTCCGGCCTGGCCGTCGCGCGAAACCGCGCCCTGGGAAAACGCATTTACGCCGTTCAAAATTCTTTTGGAGCGGTTCCAGGCCCGTGGGACATGTTCCTTGTAATGCGCGGCATAAAAACGCTTAAAGCGCGGATGGAAGAAAGCCAAAAAACAGCGCTAAAGTTGGCGCGCTGGCTTTCCTCCGATAAACGGGTGGAAGCCGTGTACTACCCGGGCCTTGACTGTTTTCCCGGAAAAGCCGTACACGAAGGCCAGGCGGACGGGCCGGGGGCGGTGTTCTCTTTTGAAACCCGCACGGAAGAAGCCGCCGTAAAATTCCTTTCGTCCGTTCAATACGCGGCCGCCGCTGTAAGCCTGGGCGGTGTGGAAACCATCGCAAGCTATCCCATTCGCATGAGTCACGCCGCCGTCCCGCCTTTAGAGCGTAAAAAACTCGGCATAACAGGCAAACTGATACGCATTTCCGCCGGGCTGGAAGACTGCGACGACCTTATGGAAGACTTCGACAAAGCGCTTTCGTAAAAAAGCCGGCGGCGGCCCTATAGCCGCTTTAACTTTGGCGTACATTTAATTACAAACAAAATCCCCCCGCCCGCGCCGTATTGAAAAACGCCCGCAAGCGTTAAACGCGGAATAAGTTTGGAGGCGGCCGCCGTTAGGCCGGGGCGATGATAATTTATGAAAAGAAAAAATATTGTTTTGCGCAAAGACGGAAGGCGGCGCGGCTTTTAAAGACGATGAAAGCTTTAAACCCGTAAAAACACGCCTGGAACGGCGCACGTTGGCGCAGAGCTTTTTACGACGACCCCGCATGGAATCCGTTGCAATGCGGTAAAATGTAAAGGCCGTTGGCAATGAACGTTTTTCTTTTACGAGGTAAACTTGAGATATGAAGTCAGATTTTGACGTAAAACCGTGTAACGGCGGCGTTATAATCGCCAAGTACAGGGGGAAAGGCGGCGACGCTGTTATTCCGGCGTCTATCAACGGGAAACCCGTCGCCGGAATCGGGGCGCAGGCTTTTCAAACTTGCGAGGGCCTCGTTTCAGTCGCCATACCGGAAGGCGCAACCGTCATAGGCGAAGCCGCGTTTTCCCGTTGCTACAGCCTGGCGCGAGCCGCCGTCCCTAAAAGCGCCGTCTCCATTGGCGATGAGGCTTTTTTCGCCTGTGTCAGCCTGAAATCAATCGAGTTGCCGGAAGGCGTCGCCGGCATTGGCCGCGCGGCTTTTTACCGTTGCGACAGTCTGACAACCATTCACATCCCCTCCAGCGCAGCCTATATTGGCGACGACGCTTTTTCCGATTGCGACAGACTGGAAACCGTAGTCATAAAAGGAGCCGCCCGCATTGGGAACCGCGCTTTTTACAGTTGTTTCGGCCTAAAATCGGTGGTAATATCTGACGGCGGCGCCATTGGCGAGGAGGCTTTTTTCGCGTGCGGCGGCCTGAAAGCGGAAATTCGGGCGGATATTGAGAGGCGGTTCGGGAAAGGCCCTTTTTTGAGCGCCTATTAACGCCCGGTTCAGCCGCTTATGCGCCGCGCCGCCCTATTGCGGGATAAACCGTCCGCGGCGTACATTGGGCTTTGTTCGCCAGGTCCGGTTGGTTGGCGAACAAGCCAGTGCAAAATGCTTGGCGTTTTGCGTTTTTAATAGAGTTGTTCTAAAACTGAAGCTTCCGGACAACTCTATTGACGAACGGAGCGAAATCGCGACCGTGCTTGCGCTTGTCTGATTGAGAGAAGAGAGGAACCGGAGGCTCTAAGAGCCTATGGTTTAACACCCTGCGGCTTGCCGCGGAAGCCGCCAGGCGGCGGGTGCATGGGCGCCCCGCTCGCCCTGCGGTATTAATACACTTTATTAAAAAAATGCAGACTTTCGATAAACCCCCCTGGTACAGGGACGGAATTTTTTTTTCATGCTCAAAATGTTCTTCCTGTTGCAGGGGCGAAAGCGGCTATGTTTTTTTGTCCAGGGAAGACGCGCAAAGGCTTGGCGATTCATGCGATTTAAAACTTGAAGAATTTATCCAGACATACTGCCGCTGGGTGGACGACGGCGCTGAAAAACTTCTTTCATTAAAAGAAAAATCATCATACGACTGTATTTTCTGGAAAAACGGCTGTTCGGTTTACAAAAACCGGCCTTTACAGTGCAGGACTTACCCTTTTTGGCCGTCCATGCTGGAATCAAAAGAAATCTGGGCCGAAACCTCCTCCTCATGCCCGGGCGTCAAAAGCAAAAAACTTAAAAGCTTTTTATACATACAAAAGCTCGTTAAACTTGAAAAACGCTGGAAGTGTATGATAAAATCAGCGCTTAATGAACTTTAAAAAAATTTATACTGTAACATCCAGGATTTTACTTGTTTTTATAATACTTGGAGCCGGCGCTACGTCTCTCGCGCTTTATTTTAACGAGCCTCCATCAAAGGCGGCGCGTTCCACGGAAAACATAACCGTAAACGAAAAAGAAGCGCTTATGGAAGTGTACGCCGGAGAAAGCGCGATTTCCGCCGGAGAGCGGCTGCAAGCCGCCGGTCTTATAAAAAGCGCCTTTTTTTGGGAGGCGGTTTCACGTATACAAAAAGAATACATTAAAAACGGCGAGTACATTATACCGTTAAATTCAAGCTCCATACAAATATATACAATTTTAAAAAATGGCGGAGAAATTTTAAATTCAGTAACAATACCGGAAGGCAGCACAATAAACAAAACCGCATCTATTTTTGAAAAAGCTCAAGTATGCAATCAAGAAGAATTTATTAAAGCCTGCCGTTCTCCGCAAATTTTAAAAACTTACGGCATACCGGCGGAAAGCGCGGAAGGATACCTATATCCCGACACCTACAAGGTTCCAAAAAATTATCCGGCGGAAAAATTGGTAAGTCTTATGATAGAAACTTTTTACAAACGCTTAAAAGAAGAAGGGCTTGAAGCGGCGAACGATGAAGACCTGTTTAACAAAATAATTCTAGCCTCCATAGTTGAGCGCGAATACCGCGTAACAGATGAGGCGCCGCTTATATCCGGCGTTTTTGCCAATCGCCTAAAAACCGGCATGAGGCTGGAATCTTGCGCTACAGTTGAGTATATAATCACCGAAATAGAGGGCAAACCCCACCCAAAACGGCTTTGGGAAAAAGACATAAAAACAGAAAACCCGTATAACACATACCTTATAAAAGGGCTTCCGCCAGGGCCCATAGGAAACCCAGGCTCTGTTTCCATAAAGGCGGCGTTTTTTCCGGAAGAAACCGGTTATCTTTTTTTCCGCGTGTTAAACGAGCGGGAAGGCCGGCATTATTTTTCCCGCACGCTGGACGACCACATAAAAGCCGCCGGTTTATACGTAAAAGGCTAAGAACAGCGCGTAAAGGAACAACAACCGCAAACGCGCCGCGTTTTGCGAGACTAAAGGCGGCGCCCAACAGGGGTTAAAGCGAAACAAGCCCGCGCTTCATTTGCACGCTGTTTCCTTACGCTTCGAGTTCGCGGCAGATTTCCCGTTTAAGAGCGAAAGCCTCTTTTGATTCCAAAAAAGAAGCTTCCTCCCCCCGGCGGGGAATTAAAAACATTTTTTTTATTTTTCCGGGCTTTCCGCCAATAACATAAATTCTATCCGCTAGTTTAATCGCTTCATCTATATCGTGAGTTATGCAAAATGTAGACAATGAAAAAGAAACGGACGCTTCTTTATACCATTCATGTATATTATTTCTTGTAATAGCGTCCAAAGCCGAAAAAGGCTCGTCCAAAAGAACGGTTTTTTTTTGACACATAAAAGTTCTAAGCAACGCCGCCCGCTGACGCATACCGCCTGAAATTTCGAAAGGGTATTTGTTTTCGCAATCCCCAAGCCCAAAACGCCGCAAAAAAGGGCGCGCCTCATCCCTGGCTTCCCGCCTGTTTTGTTTTTTTATGCGCAAAGGCAGCGCCACATTGTCCAGCACGGAAAAATGGTCGAAAAGCGCGTCTTTTTGGGTCATGCAGCCGCAAAGCCCCTGCGTTCCGGTGACGTCTTCCCCGTTCAAAAAAACTTTTCCGCCGTCAGGCGCCTCCATGCCGGCCAATATCCGAAAAAGCGTGCTTTTTCCGGCGCCAGACAAACCCGTTAAAGCCGCAAAATCCCCGGCCGGGACGTCCAAATCAACGTCAAAAAGCACGTTTTCACCGTTATAAGACTTGCCGACCCCCCTGCAAGACAGGGCGGAAGGCGGTAAAACGGTTTTTTCCGGCGCGGCGTTCAAACTCATTGCGGCAAATACTCGTTGGTAAAACCCGCCTCTTTAAGATCGGTCTGTAAAAGGCCTTTGCTATACATCCATTCGTAAAAACCGCTCCAGCGCTTCGCGTCTATCCAACCCCAAACAGGAGAGTCGGCGCGATAGGCTTTGGATAAATATTCCTGGCTTTTATACACAAGTTCAGCTTCCAGTTCAGGAGCCGCTTTAAGCAAAGCGTCCGCCGCTTCTTTTGGAAACTCTATCGCATAATTATATCCCTTGCTCACCGCGGACATAAATTTTTTAACCAAAGCAGGATTTTCATTCGCGTAATTTGTATTTATAACCAGCACCGGAGTATAAAAATCAAATTTTTCATCTATTGATTTAAAATCTATATATTCCGCGTCCAGGCCGGAGATGGAAGCCTTTACGCCGTCCCAGCCGTAATATATCCAAATTGAATCTATTCCGCTTTGCAAAGCGGAAATCGCGTCCAAAGCGTAATCCGAAATCATATTCACTTTGCTAAAATCCCCGCCGTCTCCTTCCACAATAGCGCGTGTTATTTCCACGACCAAAGGCGTCTCCCACACGCAAAATTTCTTTCCTTCCAAATCTTTCGGACGTTTTACAGGCGAATCGCGCCTGGAAAGAATCCCGCTTGTGTTATGAGCCGCCACAGCCGCCACAGCCTTTACCGGCAACGGGTTGGAAGCCAAAGCTATGGCCGGCCCCATAGATTCCTGAAAATCAAAGCAGTATTCCGCCCCGCCTGACGCCGTAAGCAAAAGAGCCCCGTCTTCTGGCGGCTGCATAATTTCCACGCTAAGGCCTTCTTCCTCAAAAAAACCTTTTTCGACGGCGGCGTAAACGCCGCTGTGGTTCGTGTTGGGAGTCCAATCCAGCGCAACCCTCACCTTCGTTTTTCCACCTGAATCTTTTTTCGCCGCGCAACCAGAGAGACCGGCGGAAATGGACGCAAAAAAAACGCACGCCAAAATGGCGCAGGGCTTTAAAAATTTTAATTTCATACAATCTCCTTTATAAAACATAAAAAATTGAACTTGTCCGGCAAACCGGATGAGTTATCACATCTGAAACAAAAAGTTTTCAGATTTTAGGCGAAGTTAGCCGCGCCTGTTAAACTTTTGGATAAGTTCGCTTAGAAAACTTATTCCACGGCAGAATTATATATTCAAAAAATGAAACAATTTTAAGAAGAATAAAGCTAAAAATTACAATGAGCGCTATACTCGCGAACATTTTATCAAACGCGTAAGACTTGCGTACGCGAATCATATACACGCCTATGCCGCCGTTCCCGCCAAGCCATTCAGCTATTACAGCGCCCACAACCGCGTAAGACGCGGAAATTTTAAGCGAAGAAAAAAAATAAGGCAAAGAACGCGGTATTTTTAAAAATCTGTATATATCAAAGCTGGAGGCGCCAAAAGACTTCATCAAAAGGACGTCCTCGCCGTCCGTAGAGGCTAGGCCGGCTGAAAGAGAAACCGCCATCGGGAAAAAGCACGTCATAAAAACAAGCGCTATTTTTGGAGACGGCCCGTAGCCAAGCCACAACACCAAAACCGGAGCCAAAGCTATCACCGGCAAGGTTTGGGTTAAAACCAAAACCGGATTTAATATCTTTTTGATGTATATATTTGAGTCCATAAGTAAAGCTATTAAAAAAGCGCATACGATGGAAATACAAAGTCCGGTGAAAGCCTCAAAAAGCGTAAAACTTAGATGGTGAACCAAAAGAGGAAAATCTCCCGCCAAAGCCGCCAGCACCCGGCCTGGAGACGGTAGCATATAAGCCGGGGCTATTTTCATAACACATAACAAATGCCAAATGAACAAGAAAAAAAACGCCGCGAAAAAAGAATAGGCGCCGCCCGCGACGTTTTTTTTATTAAAAACAGAAGCGGAAAGATTTTTTTTACACACTTTAAAAGCGCTCTTAAAAGCGGCCGGCGAACTTGCTTGTTTTTTCTTCAATTCCCAAAACGCCTTTTTTTCTGTTGGATGCAAATTTTATGTACAAGGCGACTTCATCACTCCCTTCTTGATAGCATACTTCCTCGGCGCCTTTTAAAATTTTCCACAAAGTTTCGGCGTCTCCTTCTATCGTGGTCTCAAAAGGCCCCACAAAATAACGGCAACCCTGTTTTGATATATAATCAATTACAGCGTCCACAACGCGCAAAAGTTCTTTCTCGTCCCCGCCCGCTCTTTTGGGAAGCGCCTGAATAGCGGCGCTCGCTTGAGTTCTTTCCATTTCTTGACAACCCCTGTTAAATAAAGGGTATTAATACCGCAGGGCAAGCCCTGCACCCGCCGTCTGCGGCGGCTTCCGCGGCAAGCCGCAGGGTATTAAACCCTTCGTTTCCTCACTCGCTCGATCATGCCCGCGCAAGAGCACGGTCGCGATCTCGCTCCGTTCGTCAATAAAAAAGCCCTTTTTCGGAAATTCGCCGAAAAAGGGCTTTTCAATCTTTGAAATAGAAGATGAACTCCCTACGCCGGCATTATCCGTATCAGGTTATAGGGTTAAAGCGTTACGCCGCTTAGTCTCAGCCGGAATCATCCAGCTCCCCTGCTATATATCCGCCGTTTATACAATCGCTCCTGCGCTCATACAAACAACAACTGTTAAAATAGAATAACAGAAAATTTTTTTTATATCAATAGACGCGGAAACGCCGTCCGCCTCCAAAGAAACAAAGGCGCATTTAAATAAACACTCTTTACATTATTCCCTGCTATAATTCCCTTCGCGTTTTTCACCGTTTATGCTGGGTATTTCCAGTACGACTCCCCTATCGATAATGTTGGGATCCTCCGGGTCTTTTAGTTTGGAACGGTTGGCTTCGTACAAAACAGGCCACAGATTAGGGTCGCCGTAAACAAGTTCGGCTATACGCCAAAAACAATCAGGCGGCCAGGTTCCCACGGTGACGTACTTCGCGTTCTGGGCCTTGGAAACTGCGTCTGTTGAACCGTCCGTATTAACAACCGCCAGGGTCTCCACAGCCGGCTGTGGAGATGCGGCGGCGGGAACAATTCCGGTTAAATTTGTTCCAGGCCGCTCAAAATCAACCGCCGCGGAAGCCGGAGCTTCCAGACTGTTGTAAACCGTCTGGCTCACTGGAATTTTTTGCGGATTTTGGGCGGCTTCTTCCTCAAGTCCGGCGATGCGTTTTTTAGCTTCGGCCAGTTCCTGCTCCGCTTTTTTTTGGGCGGCGGCGGCTTCTTCAACGGCCTTCTTTTGCGCGGCGGCGGCGAGTTCGGCGGCTTTCTTTTGCGCCGCGGCTTCTTCGGCGGCCTTCTTTTGCGCGTCAACAGCCGCCGCAAGTTCGGCGGCTGTTTTTTGGTTTAAAGCCTGCGCTTCGGCAAGCTTCTTTTGGGCTTCTTCCAGTTCCAGCGCGGCGGCGGAAGAGCTTTCCCCGGCGCGGGCGTAAGATTCAAGGGCCGCTATACGTTTTTTAGCTTCGGCCAATTCATCTTCCGCCTTTTTTTGAGCGGCGGCGGCTTCGGCGGCCTCACGGCGCAGGGCGGCTATAGTTTTTACTTCTTCGCTTGAGTCTGCGGCGGCGGCCTCCGCGCCCGTCTGCGAAAGGCTTTCTGGAGGAGCTGCGGCTTCCGCAAGCGCGGCGGGGTTTTCCCGCGTTCCGGCGATAGTTTCTGGCGTTTTTTCGGCCCCGTCCTTTTGAGAACCGGGAGGCGGCGCGGCGGCTTGTTCACCGGCGCCGGAAGGAACGGTTTCTTTTGGAAGTGCGCCTGTTTGGGCCGCGTCTTTTTCTGGAACTTCTTCTTTAGCCTCGTCCGCCAGTCCGTCCTGTCCGGAATCGGCCCCGGTTTGCGCGGGAGGCGCCTGCTCCTGAACGGAAACCTGTCCGCCTTCATCGTCAAAAGACCAGTAGTTGAGTATGGACGCGCAAGCCGAAAGCTGCAAGGCGAAAAATACGGTGAAAAACATTTTCGCCGCGTTTTTTATTTTGTTCTTCATAACTATAACCCGCCTCCTTTTGCAGGCCCCTAACGTTTCATTGTAAGGAACAGGGTGAACTTGTTGTTATCCTGAGCCGACCTGCGCAACGCGGCTATATCCGTATAATCCGGTTCGTTCTTAAAATCAAATTTACCGGAAGTTATAAGCAACATATCTATCGTTGTATTCGCGTTCAAATTAACAGTAAATCCCACGGCGAATCGTGTGGAAGGCAGTATTTCTTCAAAGGAAGAATTTTCCTCGCCCAAACTTTTATTGTTGGCGTTGCTGATATTGAACGTGTACAGATTAAGGCCGAAGCCGCCGTGAAGAGCGAAACGGTTGGGTAAAAGAGAGAAAGTTCCGCCGAAATCAAGTTCCGGTTTAATAAAGGTCTCTTTCGCGTAAATTTCGTAATCCCCGTAGGCCTGCATACCGCTATCCGGCGTAAGGTAGTATTCGTTAAACCGCACGTCCGCGAGCAGTTTGAGGCCGATTTTCGCGCGTTCACCAATGGAGCCTGTGTAAAGAATGTACGGTTTTATTTCCTGTTCAAGGTTGTCGTACACGGAATTGATTGTTTCGGACGCGCCGTCGTCCACCACAACGTGCGTAATTAAAGCGCCGCTGGTCGGGTTTATTCCGGTGATGCGTTTTTTTAAGTAGTAACCGCCGCCCACGCGCACTTCTGAAGCTTCCGAGCGGAACGCCACGCCAAGATCCGCGCCGATTTTTACTTCGTTATACACCTGCGTATAGCCGGAGTAGAAATCCGGAGTCATAACTCCGTCTACAATGGAAGTATGGGGGTCGTCTCCGCTTACATACTGGTGTATATCCATTTCCGCCGAAACTTCCGGGATAATCAAAACGCTTCCGCCTTTAAGCGGGATGCTGGCGCCTATCGCGAAAGAAGGCGTAAGGGAGTTTTCGAAAGAAAAACCCTGCACGGTTTTACCCACTTCCATAGCCTGATCCTCGCTTTGCGGTTGTGTTACGTGCAAAAGTTGCGAAAACCCGGCCTTTAAGCCCAAACGCCCCAACCCCAGGAAAAGGTTGAATTCGTTGCGGCTTTTGGCCTCCGCCGGACGCCCGCCTATAGTGTCGTAAACACCGGGAATCTCCGTTCCGGAACCGGAATCCGAAGTTAGCCGCAGGCTTAGTTCGCTTGGATCCTGGTTGGTGGCGCGGGAAAAAAGGTCTTGTATAAGAGACCCGCCGTAAGCTACGCCCAAATACAAAGCCCCAAGTTTAAGACCCGCGCCAAGCGTTATGCCCTGAGGGTCGAACCCGGCGTATGTTATAATGCTTTTGAAAGAAGTGTCTTTAAAAGAACCTACATCCATAAAGCCGTCAATGTCAGATTGCAGGGCGCCCATGGAGGCGCGGTACAAGCCGCTTTCCGGGTTAAAAATAGCGGTTTCTGTGGGGGAAGGGGCGGAAGAAACCCAATAACCCTGAGCCTGTAAAACCATAGATCCGCAAAAAAACAACACCGGTAAAACAAGTGATTTAAATCTCCGCATCGCTTTCTCCTTTTTGTTACTCATCGTTTTTTGGAAGATCCACATTTAAACCGTCCGCCCATTCATATACCACCTTAAGAACCGGTTTGTGCGCGTCTATCCAAGTTTTGGCTTTTTTTGACGAAGAAAAATCACCGCCAGCAACCGATTCGGATGCTAAAACCTTGGAAGAAGGCGTTATATAATTGACCGACTCCGGAGCAGCAGGCGTGAAATTTAATTCTTTCACGATGGCGCCGGCGTTAACGCCCGCGTAAAAGTTAATTACAGAGGTGTACCGTTCGCCTTTTTTGTTTTTGCCGCCGGCGAGTATTGTGGATATTGACGCGATGCGGTTTGCGGGAGCGCCGGTTTTGGTTGAGTCAGCAAGGTCCACGGCGGCGCCGTCGTCAAAGTTGTCGATATCGCCGCTTATGGCGAGTGTCGGGGTATCGCCTTCTTTGTGAAGGCCGAATATGCGGATTCCCACGGAGCCCCTGGACGTCCCCTGATACAGGGTGTTCGGCGGCTGACAATCATTTTTGCACGGCCAGTATTGTTCCTCGCCCGAAGCCTCGCCGTCGTCAAGGCCTTCTATTTTTACAATGCCGCCGATGTTATCTTCTATCCAAAGAACCTTTTCGTATGTTTTTTCGCCTTCCTCACTTACTTCGGCTTTTATGAGTTTTTGTAAATGTTCTTTTATTAAAGTAGTGTCTAACTGCAGTATCGCGTATGGCGTCAAGTCTTCGTTTTGGCGTTTCGAGTTAAGTTTGTATTCCTTGTCCTTAGAAGTGAAAAAAGAAGCCCAGCGCGTTGTAAGAGCCTCTACGCTCTGCGCCTCGGGCGTTTCGCCTTGTTTTAGGCTGCCTGACAGGATGTAAGCAAGGCTGGATTCAGCCCAGTCCGAAAAGTCCGCGCTAACCGTGTATGTTAAAGTAGTGGTAACGCCGTCTTTGGTTATTTGCGGGCCGTAAACGTTAAGCCCTTCCGGCATACCCTCTATAGACGCCGCCGGTTTTTCTGAAGGGGACGGCGCGGAACTCTCTAAAGCGCACGCAAGGAATATACCCCCCCCCCCCCCGCAATGATGATTAACGGCAAAATTAACGCCATTCTTACTTTTTTATTCATAAACGAACTCCTTATTATTTTTTTGAAGCCAGTGTACTGGAAAGCAAAACCGGACAGCGCCTTTCGGGCGCCTTTCACCAGTATACAATTCCCGAATGATAATTGTAATAAAAAAGGAACTTTTTGTATATACCGCCTTACTGTATTAAAAAACGCGGGCCGGCCGCCGGTAACGGCCCCGCAACGCCTTAGGTTCGTGCGCGGGCTTCCCGCAAGAATTCGTTAAAAAAATTCGCCCGTTCTAAAAAACGCTTAAAAGAGGCTTCCGCCGCCTCCCAATCAATAGGAGCGTCTAACATATCAAGCGAACCGTCCGCAAATCTTTCGCCGGTTCCAAATATTTCAAATAGCGAATGAAGCCTGCAATTCATGCCGGGCGCCGGCGTTTGTTCATCTTTGTAAAGAAGATGGTAATCGTCCGCGGAAAGCAACATGGTTGGATCTGGAACCCATTGTGCGCCGCTTGCGCGGCAAATATCCAAACCGGAGCTTTCCCGCGCGGAAAGGAAATGGGCTTGGGCGGCAACCTGGTTGGTTGTCGCCCAAGTCTTGCAAAATGCTACGCATTTTGCGGTTTTAAGCGGAAGTTGGCTGAATCAAGCCCAGGCTTGGTTCAGCTTGCATAAACTGAAGTTTCCGAACAACTCTATTAGGTTTAATACTTGTAACAAATAATGTAAAAGAATTTGATAAGATAAAAGGATTAAAAATAGAAAATTGGATATAAGGATAAATTAGAAAAGCGCAACTGCGCATAACGACCTGTTTATGTTGCGCTCGCGGCAGAGGCGAAATATACGGTTTTGCCGGGCCGTTCCTCTACGCGCCCAAGCCTATGCCGGAGAACATTCCCGCGCAAAACCTCCGCCAAAACGTTGTATACGGAGGTGAGCGTTATGCGCAATTTGTATAAATGAATATACAATATATACAAAAATAGACATACATATACCATACCGGCGCTTGACTAAAGAATATTTGGAAAAGCCTTAAGTTAAATCATTCTATCGTAACGGCGTTGACTACTTTTCCGCCGGCGGCGTTCATGTTGCGGCGCCCGCGATGAAAAAGCCCGCCGCCGCAAACTTTCGGTGGGTCTGGGAGGCCAGGGCCTCCCAGCGGGGGCGTTTGGGGGCGGAGCCCCCAAGCCGTATCCAAGCCGCGAGCCGTTATCGGCCCCCACGCCGCGCTACATAGGTTGGGGGGACGCGCTCAATGTTTCGTGCGCACTCATCTCCCAGCGGGGGGACTGGGGGCGGAGCCCCCAGCGGCATCCAAAACGCGAGCCGGCGCCGCTAGAAAGCGCAAGGGGATTGAACTTCAAATGCGCTGTGCGCATTTGAAGTTTGGCTGTATCTGATAAAAACGGCCTTCGTCCGTTGTTTATCAGATACAGCGCCTTATCACCAGATGCGCAAGGGGATTGAACTTCAAATGCGCTGCGCGCATTTGAAGTTTGGCTGTATCTGATAAAAACGGCCTTCGTCCGTTATTTATCAGATACAGCGCCTTATCACCCCAGATGCGCAAAAATGCGCCCAAATGACGAAAAACGGCGCTATATTTACAGTTTAAAGAGCATATCCCCATAGCCCGGATAAGGCCATCTGTTTTTGGCTGTTAATTTTTCCAAAACATCGGCTTTGTTTCTTACAGCGTCCATTGCGGGTTTTACTTTTTCGTAATAAGACTTTGCTTTGGCAAAAGGGTCTGTGATTTGCTGGGCCGCGGACAGGGCGTTTTCCAAAAGAGCGGTTTCCTCGTAAAGCCCCGCGGAAAGCTCGGCTATTTTTTTGGCGCTTTTTTCCTGGGCGGCGCTAGGCGCCCCCGCCGCCGCCAAAGCAGACGCTTCGCGGGCGAGTTCCGCGGCGAAAGAAGAAACCGCCGGGAATATACCGCGCCTGGCCATATCTATCGCCACGCCGGCTTCTATGTTTATCTGTTTTGAATATTTTTCCAGATATATATGATAGCGGCTTTCGGCTTCCTCTTTGGTGAACACTTTGTGGCTTTCGAACAAGCTTATTATTTCCGGCGCGACCAGCACCGAAAGCGCGTCCGGCGCGTTTTTAATATTGGGAAGCCCCCGGCGTTCCGCTTCTTTAACCCATTCGTCGCTGTAGCCGTTTCCGTTAAACACCACCCGTCTGTGTTTTGAGTAAGATTCTTTGATAATGCTTTGAATTGCGGCGTTTTTATCGCTCGCGCCTTCCAGCTTATCCGCGAATTCGCGCAAAACCTGGGCTACGGCGGTGTTGAGGTATGTATTGGGCGTGGCTATGCTCTGCGAGGAGCCTACCATGCGGAACTCGAATTTATTGCCGGTAAAGGCGAAGGGGCTGGTGCGGTTTCTGTCGGAAACGTCTTTGGGCAGGGACGGAAGACTTGTAACGCCCAGCTTTATACTCCCGCCCTCTGTATGTTTGCCAGGTTTGCCGTCCGCTATGTTGTCTAAAATTTCCGTAAGCGGGCCGCCGAAAAATATTGAAACTATAGCCGGGGGCGCTTCATTGGCTCCCAACCTGTGTTCGTTGCCGCTCGTAGCCACCGAGGAGCGCAACAACAGCGCGTAACGGTCTACGGCTTCCACCACAGCGGCGGCGAACAAAAGAAAGCGGGCGTTGGATTCCGGATTTTCGCCCGGCTCAAAAAGGTTTACGCCGTCGTCCGTTGAAATAGACCAGTTGTTGTGCTTGCCGCTGCCGTTTACGCCGGCGAAAGGCTTTTCGTGCAAAAGCGCCTCCATGCCGCGCCTGCGGGCTACGTTTCGCAACGTTTCCATCACAATCTGGTTTGAATCGACCGCCGCCGTCGTATTGCTGTAAATGGGGGCGATTTCAAACTGATTCGGAGCCACCTCGTTGTGCTGTGTTTTCGCCGGAATCCCCATTTTCCATAATTCGTAATTAAGCTCGCGCATAAACGATGCTACGCGCTCCTTTATAGCCCCAAAATAGTGGTCTTCCATCTCCTGGCCCTTCGCGGGCATGGAGCCGAACACCGTGCGCCCCGTGAGCAGAAGATCCGGCCTGGAAAGGTAATATTCTTTGTCTATTAAAAAATATTCCTGCTCAGGCCCTACGGTCGTGTATACGCGCTTTGCGGTGGAAAAGCCTATGGCGTGAAGCACGCGAAGCGCCTCCCTGTTAAGCGACTCCATAGCGCGCAACAGCGGCACTTTTTTATCCAAAGCCTGGCCGTAGTAGCTTATAAAAGCCGTCGGGATGCAAAGCGTCGTTCCCGTAGCGTCCTGTTTTAAAAACGCAGGGCTGGTTACGTCCCAGGCGGTGTAGCCCCTGGCTTCGAAGGTGGCGCGAAGGCCGCCTGACGGAAAGCTCGAAGCGTCCGGCTCGCCTTTAATAAGCTCCTTGCCGGAAAATTCCATAATAACCTTTCCGTCTCCGGTCGGGGAAATAAAAGAATCGTGTTTTTCCGCCGTAAGCCCTGTAAGCGGGTGAAACCAGTGGGTGTAATGGGTGGCCCCTTTCGATATGGCCCAGTCCCTCATCGCGGCGGCCACAACCTCCGCCGCGTACGCATTCAACTCCTTTTCTCCGTTTTGAACCGCCAAAATTTCTTTGTAAATATTTTTCGGAAGCAACTCCCTCATAGTCGAATTGGAAAAACAGTTGGAACCGTACAATTCCGCCACCGGCGTACTGGTAAAATCAATTTTAAAATCGCTCATAAAACCTCCATAAGTTTAATTCCGCCCAAAACATCAGCTTCAGCGCGGTTTTTCGCGGCTTCCAATCCACGGGCCGTAAAGCGCGGGACGGGAAGCCGCGTAATTTAAAGTCTCTTTTCCCAAAAGGGAAGGCTAAAATCAAAAATCTCACCGTTATACATATAAATAGAGCAAAAACCGTGCCATCTTTCGCAAAAAGCTTTGAGCGGCGTTTTTTATAAATGCGACGCGTTTTCCGTTTTAATTTGCGTTATTTTGGGTGAACGCCGCTGATTTTCCAGCTTTCAACAGATATCAATAGCTGGCGTTAAAAATCGCGCGGCATTAAAACAAAAAAATCTTTCGTTAATGTAGATTGTTTTCAAAAAACCATACATTTATGTATCTTCCGCCTTTTAAATCCTCAGGCGCCGGTACTGAAAACGGATTTTTTTTATTATTTTATGGAGATGGTTTTAAAACTTTAATAGCGCCGCTCAAAAACTTAGGCTGGCGCCGGCCTAGAGCAAAGCAAGCCGCGCAAGATTAAAGCAAAGCAATCCCGCCCGCATGGATGGTGGATGACAGCCGCGTTATTAAAAGTTAAGTCTAATTTTGGGAAGGCGCCGTTTTAAAACGCGGTTTTGTTTAGGGTTTTACAAAAAAACGGCGCAAAGAATTATCTGGTGGAAAAAATTAAAACAAACGGCCGCGCGTCTTTTTTTAGGTTCAAAAAATATTTTTTTTGCTTCATTTTCGTTTTATTTTCCGCGCCGCAGGATTTTTTTGCGCTGGGGCGCCGGGACGCGGTTATAGACCAGGCGGACAAACTAATATCAGAAAAACGCTACATGGACGCGCTAAAACTGATTTCGCAGTCTTCCTGGATTTGGGAGGATTCGTTTGATTTTGCGCAGGAGCGGCTGCGGGTGATCATGCGGATAACCGACTTGTACAACCAACTCGCCGGCTCTTTACTGGACGCCGTGCGCGATTCGCCGCAGGATGTGGACAAACTGCTCGCTATGGGCGGGCGGTTGCGCGAACTGGAAAACGCGGCCCACAGCGAAACCACCCGCAACGTTATAAGCCAAATATACATAGCCGCCCGGTTTTCCCGTTACAGCATGGAATTAAACAAAATAATGACTGAAGCGCGGGTCATGATAGACGCGGGCGAATATGCGGGGGCTTTGGAAAAATATCAAAGCGGATTTATGCTTTACCGCGATGAATTCATAAACGCGGGTTTTGGCGCTTCCGAGGAAGCGGAGGTGTTTTCCAGGCTGTCTTCCATAGCTGATTACACCGAATCCATTTCCAAAATGCTGCAGCCGTTGCGGGAGCTTTCGTCTCAGGCGTCTTTGCTTCCAAAAACCAGAGCCGCCGCGCCGCAGGCGGCCTCTTTATGCGAAAGCGCGGCGGAATATTTTAACGCTCTTATAAACATAAAAAAATCAACGCGGGATTTTCGGGATTATTTTCAGGAAAGAAGCGATTCAATCGATTCGGAGCAAAAAGACGCGCAGGCGAAAAACTATCTTTTTTTGCTTGTTTATTTAATAGACGGAAGGGAGAATCAAAATACAAGGGAAGGCTTTTTGGGCGTGTACGACGCCGTGTGGAACAGCGCGCAACCTCAAATGGAAGAACTTTTGACGGGAATTTTAAGGGAAACCAACTCTTACACCGCCTCTTTGCTGGAAATAGGGGCCTATCAAAGCGTTCTTGACATTGAAAAAAATTCAATCGCGGCCAACGAAAAATTATCTGATTTATTAAAAAAATATATTTCTTTTACCTCAACAGACGATGTGGAGCGTTTTCTTATAGCTGAAGATGAAATACCGCGCGCAAAATTGGAATTATATGTAAATATTGATTATATATTAAAAAGCCAAAATTTCTTTTTTGACGCCGCTAGAGCCGGACGCGAATATGAAAATTTATACGCCGCCGGGTATAAAGGCGATACGCTCGCGGATTGGGAAAACGGCTTGATTTTAATAGATAAAGCGCTCGAAATTGAGGAAACAAAGCGGTTAAAAATATCGGAAATCGGGAATATAATAGAAAACGGCGTAATTCTCTCGGAAAACGATTTTAATCAATTGAATTCATATTCACAAATTTTAAACGTCAGCGAGGCTCTTGACGCGCTGGAAAAAGCAAAAGGCTTTCTGCAAAAACTCTCTGGAATCGTATTAACGGATGAACTGCGTATTGTATCAACATCTTATACACTTAAAAATCATTTCTCGGAGAAAAACATATCGGCTATGGAAGGAACCGTCGACGAGGCCGCCGCCCTTTCCATGGGAGAAATAGAAGAAGACGAAAACGGGGAGGAAGCCGTTATAAAACGCCCGCAGGAAGCGATTGAAAAACTGGGCGGCCTAACGGAAGCAATCCTTAATTCGGAAGAAACTTTGCAAAACACGCTTTCTTCTTACGACAACGAACCGGATAGAATTCCAAAAGACGGAGGCCTTGGGGTTTTACGGCTTGAAACCCTGGCTTTGCTGGAGCGCCTTAACCAGATAAAACGAATTCAAAATGAACAAATCGGTTTGCTTACAGTGCAAATGGCGGAAGCTGAACAACTGTACGAAGAAGGCCTTGTTTTAATCAGGCGGGCCAGGTTGGAGCTGGAAAACAAATCGTTCTCCACCGCCCGCTCAATGACGGAGGAAGCCGCGCAAAAGTACGCGACTTCTTTATCGCTGCGGCAGTCTCCAAAAGTGCGCAGGTCGTGGGACGAGACGCTCACCCCGCTTAACGCCGAAATAGCGCGGCTTGAATACGAGACGGTCGTAGACGAAATACGCCGCCTGGTTACAAGAGCGCGGGCTGTATATTTTGACGGCGAATACGAAAACGCGGAACTTTTTTTAACGCAAGCCGCCAACCGCTGGGCCGTTGTAAGCCCCACGCCAGATTCGGAAATCGTATACTGGCTTTCTTTGGTTCGCGGCGCGCTTTCTTTGCAGTCGGGGCGCACTATACCGGAGACGGCGCCGCTTTACATGGCGATGAGCCAATTGCTTAACGAAGCCAGAAAAAATTACGATGCGGCCGTAAGCCTTATCAAAAAAGGCGAGCAAAAAGAGGCCGAAGCGCGCCTTAACCGCGCGCGCGGGCAAACAAGCGAAATCCGCTTCATATTTCCCATGAACAGGGAAGCGGGGGTTTTGGATTTGCGCATAGACCAGATGTTAAACCCCGAAAACTTTGACAGACAGTTCACCTCGCGCCTTGCGGCGGCGGCGGCGGAAACAAAACGAGGCTCACGCGAGGCTTACGCCGAAATGCAAAACCTTGCCTCCATACGCCCTGACTATCCGGGGATACAAAATATGCTGTACCAGGCGGAAATAGACATAGGCCTGCGTCAAAAGCCGGTGGACGCCTCCACCGCGAACCGCTCCGCGGAGCTGGCCCGCCGGGCCCAGGCTCTGCTTAACAACCCTGGCGGCTACGACGAGGCGTTGCGCCTTGTAAATGAAGCGTTGCGGATAAACCCAAACAGCTCTCTGGCTATGAACGTTAAAGACCGCCTGCAAATTTCAATGTCCAGGCAAAATGTGGCTGTTGTAGACAGAAACACGGAACAGGAATACATACGCGCCATAAGCGAACTGCAAAGGGGGAACACCATTATAGCCCTTTCAATAGTTCAGCGTCTTTTGCAAAATTCCAGCAACAGGAATTCGGTTAAAATAAACGAACTTTTACGCCGCATAGAAGCCATGCTGTAGCGGCGCCGGCCTCCCGCCGTTTTTACCGCCCCTTTTTCCGCCGCAATCCGCACGGCGCTATGCGGGCCGGCGGTGAAACGCGCGCGGCCTCTCTATGCTTCCAAAACGGAGCCGGCGGCTTTAAAAAGCCTGTCGTTTATGGCCGGCCCAAGGCCGTCAGGCGGCGCTTTTTCGGCGTGTATTTCCAGGGCGTCCAGGGCGTCCATCATGTGGAGGACGTCGAAAAGGGCGGCGGCGGCTTCCCTGCAAGACGGCTCCCCCGCCCCGCCGCATAACGCCCACAGCCGCTCGTGGGCGGGAAGCTCATTTTCGTTTATTTTCAACCCGTTTTTTTTTGCGTAAAGGCGCAAGTTTTCAAACGAATAAAAAAGGTAAGCTTTGCTGGGCGAAAACGGTTCCTTAAGCATGGCGCCGGCTTCGTGCAGTTTAAAAACAGTTTTTGGGGCGTAATGAATTTTTAAGGCTCCAGGCGTTTTAAAAGCTCCGCCTTCCGCTTCCATAGGTGAATTTAAAGCGCGGCTTGTCATTTTTCCGGTAAAGCGTTCTATTTCTTCTTGCGGGACGCCGCCTTCCCGCAAGACGCGGGGGGCGCCGGAACTTAGGTCGAGCACCGTAGATTCAAGGCCCACATCCGTTTTCCCGCCGTCCAGGATTATATCTACGCCGGCGGGAAAGTAGGCGCTTACATGAGCGGCCCGCGTGGGGCTCAACCTGCCGAAAGGGTTGGCGCTTGGAGCCGCGAGCGGGTCGCCTGTTAAAAGTATCAGTTTTTGGGCGATTTCGTTTTTTGGGAATCGGACGGCTACGGAGTCCAGGCCCGAAGTTACGACGTCCGGTATTTCGTTTTTTTTTGGCAAAACTATGGTGAGCGGGCCGGGCCACAAATTTTG
Organism: Spirochaetaceae bacterium; assembly: GCA_031281945.1. GTDB lineage: Bacteria > Spirochaetota > Spirochaetia > Treponematales > Breznakiellaceae > JAIROZ01. Next base: position 37,181 of record JAITER010000006.1, read on the forward strand.
AATTAATTTTTCCAGCAACTTTCTATTTTCGTTTTTCAGCGCCTCAAGATTGGCGGCGCTTTCAAGCATGGAGAGGCTTCCTATGTGGACTATCAACGGATCAAAAGAGGGCCTTTTTTTAAGCTCAAAGACGCGGGCTACGGCGGCCCTGTTAAAGGCGGACGCTCCAAGCCCATAGACGGTCTCTGTGGGGAACGCCGCGACTCCGCCGCGCCGCAAGACGTCCGCGGCTTTTTGTATGTTTTCTTCCGTAGCTAAAACCATTTTCCAGCCTTAGACTTTAAAGATGGGCGTCGTCCAGTATTACAACGTCTACGCGGCGGTTATACGCCCTGCCTTCAGGCGTTTCGTCCGAGCTTACAGGCATTGTGTCTGCGAAGCCGGCCACCTGAAACCTGCGGTCAGGCACGCCCAGCCCGCTCAAATACTTTAAAACGGCTATGGAGCGGGCGCTGGAAAGCTCCCAGTTTGATTCCCAGGGGCCCGCGGGGTCTACCGGCGTTGAATCCGTATGCCCTTCGATTCTGAATTTACGCCCGTTTAACTCAGTCGACGTCAAAAGGGAGCCTAAACGCAACAGTATATCTCGCGTGGATTCCACGTTTATCACGGCGCTGGCCGGAGCGAAAAAAGCGTCGGAGGCCAAACTTATGATTATACCACGCTCATCGGAAGTTACGGACATCTTTTTTTGTTTGATTTCCGGCGCGAAAAGGCTCACCGCTTTTTTTAACGAAGTCCCCAGGGACGTTCCTCTATCGGTGGACGGGAGCGACAGTATATTGTTCCCCATATCCGCCATCTTGCCGGGAGAAAGCGTGTTCCCGCCCGCCTGAGCCCCCATGCCGCGGGTCATAAACGAAATCGCCATTTGAGACATTGTGCTTGGGGTTGATTCATCGGGATTAAACATTATAGCGAAGAAACAAAGCACCAGCGTAACCATGTCGGAGTAAGTGGTGAGCCATTCCTGTCCGGTAGGGCCGCCGCCTCCGCTCTTTTTCTTTTTTCTGCCCATACTTTATAGAATATCGGTATAAAAAAACATAAAACATCAAAAGGCCGTTTTTTTATCATAAAACCGCCCGTTTTTTATCCGGCGCTTTCAGTTTTTAGGGCTTTCGCTTAACCCGCCGCCAAAGGGAAAGGACATATACGGTGAATTCCCGGTTGAGATAGTTTCAAGATTAAATAATAGAACGCCGTTTGAGACTTTGACCGCCAACGCCTTAAAGTTGCGGATATACCGCCAGACTTTGAAACTGTATAACGAATTTATAATGAAACCAAAAAAGAACTTGAAGCAAAGAGAACTTAATCGACTGCCCAGCCGGCGTCTATAATTTCTTCAACGTAATGAAAAGTCAAGTTTAAGTTTCTCGTGTTTTCAGTTAGAAGCGTTATAGTTCAGATTTTATTATGATTGTCTACGTTTAATATTCCGAAATCTCCCTTTTGAGATTTAACCGATACGCCATTGTAATTAAAATATTCTCTCGATAATTCAATTAACTCTTTTGACCACATAGTTAAACTCCTGTACTTTGAATATAAGATTTGAACACTTGCAATTCAAATAAAAACGCCCCGCCAATTATGACGGGGCTTTTTATATCCTATATCTCAAAGTTGAAATCATAAATATTGATATTTATGGTTCCATAAATCCCATTTCTTTAAGTCGTGCCCGCATTTTGAGTGGAAGTTTTTTACAACCCAGAAATGCAGTTTGTCCTAGTGTTATCCCATGATTCTGTGTTGGCACAAGCACGTTTGTTCCAATATCAGGGTTTTCGTTTTTATCGGGAATATTCAGTGTAGTCAGGTTTTCACAATCTTTGAAAACAAAGTCGGCTATTACAACATAGGTTCTTTGAATAGTAACCGATGTGAGTTTTTTACAGTTGGCAAACGCGCTGCTACCAATCATAAAAACCTCGCCTGGGATAACGACTTCGGTAATATTATCGCCTTGGCCTCCAGTTGAGCCACGGGTACTATCATAAGTAGAACCTTTAAAAGCGGAATGACCAATTTCACCTACCGGATAATCTTCTATTTTCTCCGGGATAACCACTTTCCCGCCTTTTCCGGTATATTCGGTTATCCTTACATAATCACCGCCATCTTCAGGTGTGGCTTCGACTAATTCATACAAGAAGTCAGAAACAGGTGAGGCTCTCCCAACTGAACCACCACCGCCACTTCCATCTTTCTTACTGCATGAACCAAATACTAATGCCAGCAAACTGACCAGCACTGCCAAAAAAACAAGTTTCTTATTCATAAAAAACCTCTTTACGTCTTAATGTCCGACGACATATTTTTAAAGTCTCATTCGAAACTTTAATTACAGTTATATAATTCAAGTTTGAAACAGAATTATTCATTCTCAAACTTCTCATTTTCATTTTTAACTTCTGATTCTGGTTTTTCCTCATGAACCGTGTTATAAATATCTAAAAAGTCCTCGGCCACCCGGATCAGTTTCTTTTTCCCGGTATCGGTCATCCCTTTATAATTCTGACTAAATCTATCAATATTACCATTTCTCTCAATAACCACGTTTCACCCCCGATAGTCCTGTATGTGGACATATTACTGTCTATATATAGGACGTGTCAATCCCCTGTTCCAGTGTTAATAAAATTTCTTGTGTATAAAATATCATACAATTAAGGGCCTGTTTTTTTGTCTTGAGGAAACCCGGATTATGGGTTATTATTATAGAAGAAATGAACCCAATAAAGGTAATCAATGAAACAGGTACACGAAAGATTAAAAGAAATAAGAACATCATTAAATTTATCAATTCGGGAATTCTCAAAACAAATATATATCAGTCATAGTTTATATGGTGAACTTGAATTAGGACATAGAAAGACAACCGACAGGATTATACAATTAATTTCTTCCCGGTTTAATGTAAGTAAAGATTGGATTAAAACTGGTGATGGTGAAATGTTTACCAGTCCCCCGCCGGATATTAAACTTGAACGGATAATTGAAATATACAATACTTTAGACGGAATGTTAAAAGACTGTCTTTTGGAACAATCCGATATATTATTGAAAATATATAAAGACAAAACTAAGAAATAACAACGGGAGAGTTTGATACTCTCCCGAAGTTTGAGAATTGAATTTTGATTATTTCAATTCTTTAGACGTTTTCAAAAGGTAGATTTTATCGTCTTTGGTGATAACGATTTTCCACGTATCGCAAACTCCTTAAAACTTGATTTGTAAAAATGATACACGAAAAACAAGATAAAAGATCATTTAAGTCAAGACATAATACCCTCCTGCCTGGAAATAATTGTCACAGAAACTTCCTGTTGCCGCGCCC
>JAITER010000035.1 GCA_031281945.1 Spirochaetaceae bacterium
CTTTAAATTATACGGTTATTAACTTTTTTTTAATTTTTTTTGAATTAAGCGTTTTCCGCCCCGCCAATCGCCCCCCCCCCCCCCCAAGCAACTGAAGAATACATTAAGGCGTGATATAAACGCTCCGGACGGGCCGGTTTTAACGCCGGCCTCCTACAGCTTGGGGCTTTTTAAGGAAAGGCCGGTCGTTTTTATTACGGGGCGCTCGTTTGTTGCGGGGCGCTTTAGGCTGTTTTGCGGACAGGCGTAGAACCGGGGATGACGCCGCCTTGAGCAAGGCGGCGGTTTTCGGAAGCCCGCGCATTTTCCGCGAGGAGCGGTTACAGTTCCAGTTTTTTAACTATTTGTGAAAGCGCGATTTTTAGTTTGGAATCTTCCGGCAGTGAGATTAAAGGCTTGCCCTCGGCGTCGTACCTGTAAACCTGTTCATCCTGCGGCAGGAAGCCTATTAAATCCAGACCCTGTTTTTCAATTTCTTCTTTTACGCCGGCTTCAACGCCTTCTTGCGGAACGCGGTTTATGATTAAAAAAGTTTTTTTTACTTTTAGATTCAGCTCTTTAATCATTTGAGCTATGCGGCCAGCGGCTTGAACTCCGCGCCTTGAGCAGTCGCTTACCAGCAGAATAAGGTCTACCGGCGGAAGCACTCCGCGGCTTATGTGTTCTAGGCCCGCTTCGTTATCCACAACCAGGAACTTGTAGTTCTTGTAATAGCGCATAATTTGGTCGCGTAAAAGGTCGTTTACGTAGCAGTAACAGCCTTTACCCTGGCTTCTGCCCATGACAAGAAGGTCGTAACCGTCTTCTTCGACAATCGCGTCCGCGAATTTTAACGAAGCGTATTCCGGCTTGCTCATGTGAACCGGAATCGCGTCTGTAACTCCGGCTCCGGCTATTTCTTCGCGAATTTCGCCCAGGGTTAGTTCCAGTGGAACGCCTAAAACTTCGTTTAAGTTGGAATTAGGATCCGCGTCAACGGCGAGCACCGGCGTTTTTCCGTTTTTGGTAAGAAAATCAATAAAAAGGCCGCACGTAGTTGTTTTGCCTACGCCGCCTTTTCCCGCAAAAGCTATAGAATATACCATAAGCTTGGACTATATATCAAAAACTAAACTTTGAACATCCAGCCTTTTTTATCTTCGCAAAGGCCGTATTGCATATATTTTAACGTTTTTAGTATTTCTATAGTGAAGGAGCCGTCTTTACCGCCGTTAAACACGGTTTTTTTGCCGTTGTATGTAATAGAATGTATGGGCGTGGCGGCGGCGGCGGTTCCGCTTACGAAACACTCAACGGTTTCGTCCAGAGCCTCTTCTATGCTTATTTTACGCTCATTTGCTTTAACGCCTTTTTCCCTGGCTAAAACCAGTATGCTTTCGCGGGTTATTCCCGGCAGGATTGTGTCCCCGCCAAGCGGCGTTACAAGTTCGCCGGATTTTAGGTAAAAGAAAATATTGCTGGAAGAACCTTCTTCCACATACTTATGCTCTACGGCGTCAAGAAAAATACATTCCATAAAACCTTCCAGGGCGGCTTCGTGTTTTGCCAGCGCGGAAATTACATAATTTGACGAGACTTTTAAAGCGCCTGTGCCGTAAGGGGCGGCGCGTATGCGGCGGCTTACAACGGCCCCGCTTAGTCCCGGCGTAAAGTACCCTGTAACCGGAGAACAAACGATTAAAACCCACGGTTCATGGGATATGCTGACTCCTATTCCGCCCTCGCTGTAACTAAAGGGCCGTATATAGACGGCGGAGGCCGTTAAAAAAGCGTCTTTTTCCCAGGCGGCGTCGTATTTTATGTTAAAACCCAGGTCTACGTTGCGTTTTACGGTTTCCAGACAGGCTTTTACAAAAACGTCTTGCGGAAAGGGCGGCATATACAAGCCTTTCATTGAGTTATAAAAACGCGCGGCGTTTTTATCCGGCCTAAACACCGCCAGGCCGCCGTTTTTTTGCGGGAAAGCTTTTAGGCCTTCAAATACGGAGTTCGCGTATTGGCTTGTATAACTTACAAGAGGCATATCAGGATATGAATTACGTTCATTGTAAAGCGCTTCCCGTTCCGCCCCAGACAACGAGGCTTCCTCTTTTTGGGTTTTTAAGCCTTTCTCCAAAAATTCTTCGCTCCAGGCGCCGTTTTTGTATTTCGCCCTAAAACTAACGGGGTATGCGGCAAGACCAAACGCCATTTTTTTACTCCTTAAAATTAAAAACTAATTTTAATGATACAACCCCAAAGCCGTTAAGGTCAATTTGGCGGACGTCTAAAAAAATACATGAAAAAAAGCTAAAAAACTCCGGCGTAAAAGGCCGCGCGGGCCGCATGATTGGCCGTTGTTGTAAACCGCGATTAAAACCGGCGCGGCGTCTGAATAACGATTCCGCGGGTAAAAGGCGTGGTTGCGGTTTTTAACGGCTGTTAGTTGGCGGCCTGTCCGCAAAACCGGCGCGATGTGTTTTTCGCCGCGAGAGGCGAGAAAAGCGCTTTATTGACAAATTCCACCCTTAAAAGGCAGTATAAGCTATGACTTTACGCAAAAAAAATTACGGATGTTATAATTCAAAAGATATAAATTTATGGACGCTGGAAAGCAAATCAATTTCTTTTTCGCTGATAGATTACGGCGCCTCCTGGGAATCTATAATAACGCCGGATAAAACCGGTAAAAAAAGCGATGTTTTGCTTGGTTTTTCCACGCTGGAGGATTGGGTTTCCAACAACGTTTTTATGAACGCCACTATAGGCCGTTTTAGCAACCGTATAGCGGGAGCGTCTTTTACGCTGGACGGCGAAACTTACCGCCTGGAAAAAAATGACGGTGAAAATTGCCTTCACGGAGGGAGTAGCGCGGGTTTTCACGCCGCGGTTTGGAAGAGCGAGGGTTTTTCCAGCGGCGGCGGAGTTTTCGTCCGTTTTACGCTGGAAAGTCCGGACGGGGAGGGCGGTTTTCCAGGCGGTGTTAGCGCGGCGGTGACGTACGGGCTTTGCGCTGAAAACGAAATAAGCGCCGTGTACGAGGCGCGGGTGAACAAAAACTGCCCGTTAAGTTTAACAAACCACGCTTACTTTAACCTGTCCGGACACGATTCCGGGACGGTTTTTCAGCACAAAGTAAAACTTTATTCGTCTAGCTTCGCCGCTCTTGACAAAAATCAAATTCCAACCGGCGATCTTTTAAGCGTGGAAGGCTCGCCTTTGGATTTTAGGAACTTTAAGGCCGTAGCGGACGGCGGCGAGGGCGGCGCCTGCGATTCTCCTTTTAAGGTGGACGGGGAGGCCGGAATTTTAAGGCCGGCGGCGGAAGTTTTTGAGGATTCTTGCGGCAGAGGGCTTAAGTTAAGCGCTACGGCGGCGGCCCTTCAATTTTACACCGGAGGCAATATGGGAGCTTTGCGCGGGAAAAACGGCGCTTCTTACGGCAAACATTGCGGTTTTTGTCTGGAAACTGAAAGCTTTCCCGATTCTCCCAATCAAAAAGCCTTTCCTTCCGTAATTTTCGGCCCTGGCCGGGATTACGCTGAAAAAGCTGTTTTTACCTTTACCTTTTAAATAAAAGATTGCTTGCCGGAATTTCAGGTTAAGCGCAAGCGCCCGCCAAAAAACAATGCGGGCGTTTGGCGGCGTAATTTTACTTGCCGCGTAAACGGCGTGATAAATGCGGGCGTTTTATTGTTTGACGTCCGCCGGTTGTAAGCGCAATATGCGCGGCGGTTTTTTGTGCGTAAAAGGTTTTACTAACCATGAGCAAGGGATAGAAGCGGGAATTTCACATAAATACGCCTGGCGGATTTATGTGAAATTTGAGCGGATAGCCCGTTTTGCGCCGGACGGCGCAAATGCTCCCAAAAATAAACAAAAAGCTTTAATAAAGGCTTTTTAACCGCTTGGGCGGTTGTTAAACAGGAGGTGTTGTTATGACGGCGGCAGGCATAGACATGGGGACGCAAAGCGTTAAAGTGGTGTTATACGACAGCGTTCAAAAAAAAGTTATAGCGCAGGCGCAGAGCCCTTTTGAGGTTATCGCGGAAAGCAACGGCGCGCGCGAACAAAAGGCGGCCTGGTATGCGGAAGGATTGGACGCCTGCTTTAGCGCTTTTGATCCGGCTCTAAAAAAAACCGTGGAGGCGGTGGGCGTTTCCGCCCATCAGCACGGATTTGTGCCTTTAGACGCATCGGGAGCCGCTCTTTATAACGTAAAACTTTGGAACGACACCTCTACGGCGGAAGAATGCGGCATTATTACCGAAAAAGCCGGCGGCGCGGAAGCTGTAATAGGCGAAATTAACAACCTTATGCTTCCAGGGTTTACGGCGCCTAAAATTTTATGGCTTAAACGCCATAAACCGGACGCTTTTTCGAGGTTGCGTTATATTATGCTTCCACACGACTATTTAAATTATCTGCTTACAGGCGAATACAAAGCCGAAGAAGGCGACGCCTCCGGCACCGCGTTGTATAACGGGGCGCGGCGTAAATGGTCTAAAAAAATCTGTGATATTATAGACGAAAAACTTTACGGCCTGCTTCCGCCGGTTATCAGCGCGGACGAAAAAAACGGCGTTGTAAGCGAGGCGGCGGCGGCGCGTTGGGGGCTTAGAGCCGGAACGCCCGTGTCGTCCGGCGGCGGGGACAACATGATGGCCGCCATAGGAACCGGAACAGTGGAAGACGGCTTTTTAACGATGAGCCTTGGCACGTCAGGCACGCTTTTCGGCTATTCGGATAAACCTTTTTCCGCGCCCCGCGATGGAATTTCCGGTTTTAATTCTTCCACCGGCGGCTATCTGCCGCTCCTTTGCACGATGAATTGTACTGTCGCAAGCGAGGAGACGCGATCCCTGTTTGGGCTTGGCGTAAAAGAATTTGACGCGGAGGCGGAAAAAGCGCCCATAGGTTGCGGCGGAGTGGTTTTTTTGCCGTTTTTTAACGGTGAACGCACCCCGAATCTGCCCAACGGAAGGGCTGGAATTAACGGAATAAGCGCGGCCAACTGCGCCCGTTCAAATATAGCGCGCGCCGCTCTTGAGAGCGCTGTTTTTGGAATGAGATGCGGTATAGACGCGTTTCGCGCCCTGGGTTTCGCCCCGCGTGAAATACGGATAACCGGCGGCGGCGGGAAAAGCCCGATTTGGCGGCAGATGGCGGCGGACGTCATGAATCTGCCTGTTAAAAGGCCGGAAAACGATGAATCCGGCGCTTTGGGAGCCGCGATACAGGCGTTGTGGTGCCTTCTAAAAATAAAGGGCGAGCCGGTTTCCATTGCGAAACTTTGCTCGGAACACGTTTCCATACGCACTGACGAATGCGCTCTTCCAAATACGGCTTCCGTAAAAGCGTACGAAAAAGCTTACGGCGAATACAAAAAATACCTGGAAGCTCTAAGCCCGCTTTTTAAATAAAAAGTTTTTGCGCCGCTGTCTTGACGGCAAAAAAGCCGCCGGGCGGCGGGCGGGATGGCGGTTGCGTTTGCGCGGCGGCCTGGCGGGCGATGAGGCGGCTTAAAGTAAAAAATAAAAAACACCCGTATATAAAGCGCGGGGGTTTTACAAATGAAAAAACATTTATTTTTTAATTTTAAAAATAGGCGGAATTGTAATTTTTTACTTTCAGGCGTACAAAAAAGCGGGTTTTCTTTTTTTTTAGCGATTTTTTCTTTTTTCCCATTGTTTGTTTCTTGTTTTGGGAGTTGCGGGATGTACCCGGACGAGAAACTGGACGGCTCCTCTCTTAGCCTTGCGTCCTGGAATGTGCAGGCCCTTTTTGACGGTGTTGATGAAGGGGTTGAGTACGACGAATACAGGGCGGCTTCCGGCTGGAACGAAGAAAAATATAAATCACGCTTAACTCTTATTTCGGACGCCGCAACCGGAGTTTACGAAAACGGGCCGGACGTTTTGGCTCTTATAGAAGTTGAAAATTCGCTTGTTTTGGACGCTCTGGCTAATGACGGTCTTAAAAAAAGTAAGTATTATTACAAATTTTTTGCGGGCCATCCTGGGTATTCGCTGGGCGTGGGCGTTTTAAGCAGGTATAAAATCACAAAACAGGCGGTTCATTCGCTTAACAACAAGGGGCGAATACTGCCGCGCCCCATAGCCGAGGTTTGGATAGAGGCGGGTTCAAAACCAATAGCGCTTTTTATTTGCCATTGGAAATCAAAGCTTGGCGGCGAAGAAGGCACCGAAGAACTTAGGCGGGAAGCCGCGAGTGTTGTTTTGCGCCGCTACCGTGAGATTCAAAGCGAATATCCAGGCGCGCCGGTTCTTGTTTTGGGGGATTTAAACGAGAATTACGATGAGTTTTACAGACGGGGCGCGGAGGCTGTTTGCGCGTTAATGCCCGACGACCCTGACGCGGCCAGGGAAGCGGGTTTTTTGTATGAGGAGCAAGAGGAAGACGATGCGTCCGAAGACGCTGAAGGCGGCGGGGCGTTAAAAAACAATTCCGGCGTGGTTTTCGTTAAAGAAAGCCCCAAGGATTTTTTGATTGTAAGTTCCGAAAAACCGCCGCGTTCACGGTACTTTCCATATTCAGAAGCTGTTTTTTACAGCCCCTGGAGCGAAGAACTGGAAAACGGCTCTTATTTTTACGGAGGCTGGGAAACAATCGACCATTTTCTGCTTTCGCCTGGCTTTTGGTCTTCTGGAGAATGGAATTTTGAAAGCGCCGCTGTTTTAAACGTGGAGCCTTTCGTCAATTCAAAAGGCGAGCCTGCTTCGTACAACCCGCGTTCCGGCGCAGGTTTAAGCGACCATCTGCCGTTGCTGTTGCTGCTAAAAAAAGAATGACGGGCGCCCGTCTCCAGTTTTGCGGTTCAGCCGGCTCCCGCTTAACAAACGGCTTGCCCGCCCGGCCCCGCAGGTTGGCGGACAAACAGACTGCGGGTTGGCGAAATAAGCCCGTTAAAATAAATGGATTTTTGATAAATGATGATTAAGAGCCGGTTTAATAAAAAAATAGCGCCTGTTATTGTCGCAATATGCGTTGCCGGATATTATGCGATAGGCGCGATAATTTTAATAAAATTAAACTTAGCCAATATAATTAAAATAGTATTTATAATTATATCAATTATAATGACCGCGGCTGTTGTTATGGTTTTAATTGAAAGAATTAAAGAAGTTGACGGAGGAGAAGAAGATGATATTGGTAAATACTGATTACATTTCCGGGAAAGATCTGGAAACTCTTGGGCTTGTAAAAGGAAGCACAATCCAATCTAAGGATTTTGGAAAAGACATACTTCAGGGGTTAAAATCATTGGTAGGCGGGGAGTTGAAAGCTTACAACGAAATGATGAACGAAGCCAGGGCGTTAGCCACTAAAAGAATGGTTAAAGAAGCCGAAGCGCTGGGAGCCGATGGGGTTGTAAATATAAGGTACGCATCCTCGTCTGTAATGCAAAGCGCCGCTGAAGTAATCGCGTACGGCACGGCTGTAAAATTTAAATAGAGCCGCCCGCAAGCCGCAAGTTTCCGCAATCGGGCCGTATTTGGCTTGGCTTGGCCGGCTTTAGCTTGAAAGCGCAAAATGCCAGGCGTTTTGCGACGGCTCAAAGCGCTTTCGTCCGGCAGCCGCCCGCGGATTTTCGGCTGGGGTTTTCCCGCGAAGACAGGCGAACCGCGCTGGAAAGGGCCGGTTAAACCGGCGTTTTGCGTTGCTTCGCGGCCTTTTTTAGGAATAAGCGAAAACGTTTGGGTAGCGGGGCGCGGAAAATTTTGGGATCTTCGCCCGGCGCTATGCGTATGCAAAGGCGTGCGGCGTGCAACATGAGCGGAAGGCCGCTGAATATGCGGTCTTTAAATCCGTAAACAGGATCGCCCAAAACCGGGACTCCAATGGAGCGAAGGTGGACGCGAATTTGGTGGGTTCGGCCTGTTTTTGGCCGCAACGTCAAAAGGGAGTATTTACGGTCCAAAAACGCGAATGTTTTTAACGTCTTATAGCGGGTGACGGCTTTTTTACCCGCGTTTTCGCCGTTTTGCGTGGGCGGCGCGGGCGAATCGAAGGCCTCGAATTTTTTACGGTCGCGTTTATCCCTGCGTATACGCTTGTTTATTACGCCTTGTTTTTCTAAAGGCTCTCCCTGGACTACCGCGTAATATGTTTTTTTAACGGCGCGTTTTTTAAACTGTGAGGACAGAAAAAAAACGGCTTCCTTTGTGTAAGCGCATATAATTACGCCGGAAGTGTCTTTATCCAATCTATGCGCTATAAACGAGCGGACGTCCTCTTGCGCCTCCAATTTTTTATGGGCGAGCAGGGCGTTCATAAGGGTTCCGTTCCAGTTTCCAGCCGCCGGATGAGTCACCATTCCAGTTTTTTTATTCACGACTACTACACGTTCATCTTCGTACAAAATTTTAAGCGGAATATTTTCCGGGACTACGATGCGATCCGGCGCTTTTTCCCAAAAAAGGGTTATTTTATCGCCGCCTGACAAAAGCCGTGAAATTTTTACGCTTTTGCCGTTCACAAACGCGGCGAGCTTGCGCGCTTTAATTTGGGCCCTGCTAAAAAGGCGCAAATCCTCCGCGATATAGCGGTCAAGGCGCTTGGGCGGCGCGTATGTTGGCGGGACTTCCGCGCTAAAGCTTTGTCCGGAAAGGCCGGCGTTTTCCGGTTTCTCTATTCCAGCCGGGCCCGCCGGGTTGGCGGCGTCCGGCGCGCCCGCGCTTGCGGTTTTTGCCGCGTCATTCGGTTTTTTCACGTCATTTATCTTCGTTTTTATATGCCTGGCGTCTTTGATCGTCTCGCCGCCCATGGAAGCGATGGAGGCGGGCTGTATTTCGCGTGGTTTTATTTCCTTCCATAACGCCGGCGTTCTAACGGGCCGCCGTTTCTTTTTTTCCCGCGGATTTTTTTTCGCCGTTATCCGTGCGGTTTTGGGTTGCGTCCGCGTTTTCGGCTTCATTTTCCGGCGGTTTTTCTACGCCGGCGTTTTCTTCATCTCCGGTTTCCTGCGCCGGAAAGATTGAGCGGCGTTCTATAACGGCCTGGGCTGGCGGCGAGCGTTCTTTGCGCTGGCGTTCATAGGCGCGTTTGTTTTTAATTATAAGGTGGTCGGTTAGCGCCACCGTTAAGGCCAGCGCCGCCGCGATGGAAAGCGTTATTTTGTATTCCTGGGATGAAAGTTCCACGGCCCCCGCTGGTTTGGCGGGCCAGGGCCAGTAAAGGCTGTCCCAGTCGTGGGCGGCGCTCCTTGAAAGATCAACAAAAAGGGTGGTTAAAAACCACGCGAAAGGAAACGAACCGAAAGCTACTATTTCGCCGCGCCGAAAATCTTTTAACCACTGCGGCGTTTCTTTTTTTATTTCTTTTGATTGGGCGGCGGATGCGCTGGAGGTTTGGGCGTAGGAGTCCGCGGGTGAAAAGTTAAAAAAACAAAAGCACAGGAAGGCGTACGGTAAAAGCCGTTTGCGGAAAAGGCTGGAATATTCACCTGGCGGGAAGCGTCGCCGTCCTGTCATTAGGCGCGTTCTCCAAAAATGGCTGTTCCTATGCGCAAAAGGGTGGAGCCTTCCGCTATAGCCCATTTAAAATCGCCGGACATTCCCATAGAAAGCGTAGAAAAATCTGTTTTGGGGTATCTGGCCGCTAGTTTTACGGCGTTTTCGCGCAGAGCGCAAAAGGCGCCTCTTATTTTTTTTTCATCGTTTACGAATGGGGCCATAGTCATAAGGCCGCTGATTTTAAGGCTGGGGAATTTTAGCGCGGCTTCCACTGCGTTAAAAAGTTCCGTTTCGCTACGCATCCCGCTTTTTGATTCTTCGCCGGAGTTTAATTCAAACAAAATAGAAAGCGGCGTTTCCCGTCCCAAAGCCGCCGTTCCCAGCGCTTCAACCAGGCGCTCGCCGTCTACGGACTGAACGCAGTCCGCAAAAAGCGCCGCTTTTTTCGCCTTGTTGCGTTGCAGGGCCCCTATAAAATGCAGTTCTACGTTGGGGAAGCAGGTTTTTCTTTCTTCAAATTTGCAGGCGCATTCCTGCATACGGCTTTCGCCGAAAAGAGTTAAACCCGCCTCGACGGCTTCTTTTACAGCTTCTTTCGGCTGAAATTTAGAAACGGCCATAAGGCGGACGGAACCGGCGTTTCTGCCGTAACAAGCGCAGGATGCGGCGATTTCTTCTTCAACTTTTTTTATATTTTCTAAAATAGACATCTATTTAATTAATTTATGCGAAAGCGCGTTCATAAGCAATAGGAATCGTATTTTTTATTCTTCAGATATGGGCGCATTTTTGCGCCGCTACGCGCCGCAAAAACCGCGCTTTCCGCTAAAATTTGGCCGCTAAAGCGGCCAAATTCCCGCTTCAATCGCTTGCGCTTTAGGCGCGGCGCCGCAAGCGGCCCCGCGCGGGCCGGAACAGGGCTAAAAACAGGCCGGGGACGGACTGGGGCGGCGCCGCAAACTTTCGGTGGGTCTGGGAGGCCTTGGCCTCCCAGCGGGGGAACTGGGGGCGGAGCCCCCAGCCGCAACCAAGTGGCGAGCCGTTACCGCCCCTACTCCCAATCGCTTGCGCTTTAGGCGCGGCGCCGCAAGCGGCCCCGCGCGGGCCGGAACAGGGCTAAAAACAGGCCGGGGACGGACTGGGGCGGCGCCGCGCAAACTTTTGGTGGGGGTCTGGGAGGCCTTGGCCTCCCAGCGGGGCCGGTCGCTTTCTCTACGGCGGGGGCCATTATCGGGCCCCACGCTGGGCCGTCTGATACGGCGGGACGCGCTCAATGTTTCGCGCGCGCTCGCGCCCAGCGGGGGAGTGGGGGCGGAGCCCCCAGCCGCAACCAAGTGGCGAGCCGTTACCGCCCCCACTCCCAATCGCTGGGCGCTTTAGGCGCGGCGCCGCAAGCGGCCCCGCGCGGGCCGGAACCGGCTAAAAACGGGCCGGCGGCGGGCGCTTTCCCCCTCCCCGCCGCCCCAAACGGGTTTTCCACCCTCTTTTTAAACTTTACGCCCGCCATGACGAATTGCCAGAAAACGCGGTTTCTAATGTCGAAAAAACCCCGCTCCCCCCATCATATTTTTGCAGAACATGGCGTATCTCTTTATCCCTCATACACTTATTCACAAGGAAAAAATCCTTAAAAACGTAATATGA
>JAITER010000059.1 GCA_031281945.1 Spirochaetaceae bacterium
CAAAAGTTGATTTAATGCTTCTTGACGTAGAGATGCCCGGTATGACCGGACTTGAGTTTCTTGAGAAACTTCAAAGCAATCCGGAGCATAAAAGGATACCTGTTGTTTTTATTACTTCCAACAAAGAAGACGCGGTAATTAAAAAAGCAATAACTAAAGGAGCGAAAGGTTATGTAACAAAGCCCTTCACTCCCGATGCTTTACAGGAGTCCGTTCAGTTCTTCTGCGCTTAAGTTGCTATTCGGCATCGCCCGGCAGGGCCACGCCTGCGCCGCGATGCCGGTTATCACCGCCGGAAAGTGAATCAAGCATAAAATATTTGTAGCCTATTACGCCGGGTCCCCGGTCGGGAACCGGATCGTCCCATGTAGCGTCATAGAATTTCCACGCGCCGTTTACATACACATTATTCCAAGCATGGCTTATTGAACGGGCCACCACAATTTTTACCGGAATACCGGCGGCGCGAAGCAGGGCGGCGGAAAGATTCGCGTAGCCTTCGCAGACAGCGGTATCATTTTCTACGACGGAAACCGCGTCCATTTTACGTGAACGCGATCTGTTGCTGAAAGACGCGCTGTCGTAAATGAGTTTTGACACTATATAATCGTGAATGGCGCGTGTTTTATCCATTTCATTTGTCTTTCCAAACGTTATGTTGTTAAGCAGATTGGTAACTATAAAACTATCGCTTTGAACATAAAATGAAGGATATATCCAGCGGGCATACTCATCGACAAGTTTTTCTTCGCGTCTATTAAAAACGCTTAAAACAACGGGGGTTTCGCTGTACGAACCGCTCATTAAAGCCCCCTCGCCTTTTGGCGGTTTTGTTAGGGATACCCTGTCGAACGGAAATATTTCTATAGTATATTCTCCGGCTCCAAACGGTAGCCATATCCTTTGGCTAAAGTTGTTTTTTACTATATACCAAGACTGGAGCTTTGTATTCTTTTTTGTTACCGCCACCCGCGCATAATTTTGGCTTTTAGGTTTATTAACACTTCCTTCAAGCAGAAAAAAACCATCAGCGTTAAAGGCCGCGTACTGCGGATTCGTTATTATAAGACTATCCCGCGTTTCTACCTCGGATGCGGAATCTGTTTTGTCTAAATATCCCTTGTAAGTTTCCCCTGTTCCGGAGTAGGTAACCGGTCTTTTTAGATAGTCCGCCGGATGAACGGTGATAACGCCGCTTACCGCTTTAAGGTCGCCTAAAGCGGCGCTTACGGTGAAAGTTCCTTCCCCCGGAGGCGTCCAAAAACCATTTTTGTCTATTGTGCCGCCGCTCGCTGAAAATACAACCTTTTCGTTATCGTCACGCTCGCTGCCGTCCGCCCGAAGTGTTTTTGTCGTGAAGCGTATCCTATACAGGCCGTCCGCGCCCACAAAAGTATCCTGCTTGCCGCGTGGAAAAAGCAAAAGCTCTACGCCCGCGTCGCGGACAATAACAACGTCATCCAGGTAGACCGCATTGTACCCTGTGGTAACAAACGTCTCTCTCGCGTTCTGCGTCTCAAATTTTATGCTGTGATCTCCCGCAGTCAGCGGAATAGCCGCTTTGAGCCATGAACTGTTAACGCCTTCAAAAGACGCGGCCTGTTTGTCGTCTACATATATTTTGAATGATTGCCCCGCCTTTCCGGCAATTTCCGTCCGGTAACGGAAACTTAACACCGAGCTTGTAGGAACCGTGATATTCGCAAGCTGTAATGTAGAAGCTCCTTTTTGCCGGACGTTTAATTTTATGAAAGAAGTATCATTTTCAAAATAAGGTAAATCCTCTTTTTTTATTTCCGTCCGCGCGTCAATTACTTCCGCATCACCCTGCCATAATTCGTTTTTTATGACATTAAAACCGTTATCGAATGTTTCGTTTAGAATAATAAAATCCGAATTTCTTGAATGTATGTTTTGGGAATATATGACCGCTGCCGCAACAAAAGTAAAGAAAGCGGATAAGAATAATTTTTTTCTAATGTAAGGCTTCATGCTTTCCCCAGGGAGGATTTGAACCCCCACAAGCAGATCCAGAGTCTGCCGTGCTACCATTACACAACCGGGGAATGAAATAATCGTTCTCTATTCCCTAGGGCACCCTGTATGCGGGATCGCCACATACAGGATAATTTTTTTCGGGAGCGACGGGACTCGAACCCGCGGTCTCCGGCGTGACAGGCCAGCGCGATAACCAGCTTCGCTACGCCCCCAATGGCGTTATAATACAAGGCGAAGATAAAAAAGTCTAGCGGTCAAATTCACAACGGATATTTTTCAATCTTTGTTACACCGTTAAGGGTTAAAATAACAGTATTAAAACCTGTTTTTGGCGCAATCTTGTAATTATGCGCGAAAAAAATCACGATTAAGCCTAACGTTTTTCGCAAGCGCGAGTTCAACAATCAACGCCAGGCGAATCGGCCCAAAACGTTATTTGAACAAACGCTTTTACAAAAGCCCGCCAAAAAATTCTTCGTGAAGTTTTTTTACCAAAGAAGGCGCCTCGGAATCGTTTACTATAAAACTAACATTCACTTTGCTCGCTCCCTGCGAAACCATCTGTATTTGAACGCCGTTTTTGACGCATACAGAAGCGGCCCTCTCCAAAATCAAAGACGATTGCCCGACATTACAGATTATCGTTACAATCGCTTTTTTTGTTTTAACTACAACATTGGCTATCATTCCAACGTCTTTTTTTAGTTTTTCCAGATTATAATCCGAATCAACCGTAAGTGAAACTGAAACTTCGCTTGTGGCCAGCATATCCACAGAAATGGAATATTTGGCGAAAGAAGCGAAAACTTCGGCCAGAAAACCGCTTTGACCCACCATACGGCTGGAAATTATGTCGATAAGGGTGATGTTTTTACGGGTGGTTATGGATCGCACGGAGGAAGCCGGGTTTTCCGCGAAAGCCGATATTCGCGTTCCAGGCGCTTTGGGATTGTAAGAATTCTTTACCAGAACAGGAATTCCCGTTTTTATACACGGCTGCATAGCCCTTGGGTGCAAAACCTGCGCCCCAAAATAAGCGAGCTCGGCGGCCTCTTCGTAAGTTACCTCCGCTACAGGCGCCGCCTCCGGGACTATTCTGGGATCCGCCGTAAGCACCCCGTCTACATCTTTCCAAACCTGGACTTCGGCGGCGCGGCAGGCGGCGGCTATAAACGTGGCGCTTAAATCCGAACCTCCGCGCCCAAGCGTCGTAATCACCCCCGAAGAATCTTTTGATATAAAACCGGTGACAACGGGCGTTACGCCGGCTTCTACAAGCGGGAGGATTTTTTGCGGGATTGTTGTATAGGATTCATCCAGGATTTCCGCAAGGCCGGGAACGGCGGTGGAAAACAAACCGGCGTCCCAGGCGTCCAAAAATTGCGCTTTAACGCCCGCTTTGTTTAAATAAAGCGAGGCTATACGCACCGAAAGCCTTTCTCCAAACGAAACCAGAAAATCTTTTGAACGCGGGCTCAACTCCTTAATAAGCGAAATTCCCGCCAATAGAGCCCCTAAATCAGCCAAAAGTGCGCTTATATCATCCGGTAAAGTTTCGCAAAGGCCCAGCTCACGGGCCGCCTCCAAATGAGGCGCCGTAATCTTCACCATCGACTGTTCCACGGAAATAGGCCCGTCGCAAATCGCGGACTGCGCGGCTTCCAGCAAATAATCGGTGACGTCCCCCATAGCCGAAAGCACCAAAACCGGCTTTTGCGAAAGATTTTCTTTAATCAAACCGGTTGCGCGCCGTATACGTTGCGCGTCCGCGACCGAACTTCCGCCAAATTTCATTACAATCATGCACACCTCAGCTTTTTTCTACACAAAACACTCAAAACAGCGCTTTAAGCGGCGCGTCAAGGCGCGGTTTCCCGCCGGCTTGCGGCGAAAAAAAACACGCCTTGGCAAAAAGGCTACAGCTTAAAGCGCGGAGTCTCCAGCTTTGAATCGCCGCGCTGCAAATCGAACCAAAGTTCCTTTTCGGCTTTCTCGCGCAACAAGCGGTAAAATCCGGCCATATCTTTTACGCTTTCGCCGTTAACCGCGGTGATGACGTCGCGCCTCTGCAAGCCCATAACCGCCGCCGGGCTCTTGTCTATAATTTGCGCCGCAAGCACCCCTTCAACATTCTTGCCAATCTCCAATTCCTCGCGAAGCTTGGCGTTGAGCGGTATAACAAACACGCCGGGCCATAATTTGCTGTTGTTGGAAGCGACGTCGTTGGTGCGCTCTTCTATACGCACTTTTAAATCAACTTGGCGCTCGCCGCGTATAACCGTAAATGTATGCTGGCCGCCCGGAGGCAAGTCGCCTACCGCAAGTTGCAGCTGCTGAACTCCGCGCACATCCTTGCCGTCTAACTTTATAATATAGTCGCCGGGCTGTATGCCGCCTTTACCGGCGGGAGACCCTTGAAACACCATAGAAGCCAGGGCGCCTTGTTTGCCGTCCACGCCCAGGGCCTTGCGAATATCGTTGTCCGCCTCCACCAGGGACACCCCCAGCCATCCATAACTTATTTCGCCCTTGTTGATGAATTCCGCTATGGTTCGTTTAGCGTTGTTAATTGGAATTGCGAAGCCCAATCCTACGGAACCGCCGCCGTTATTGGACGCGATCCATGTATTTATCCCTATAACCTCGCCTCTTATGTTGGCGAGAGCCCCACCGGAATTGCCCTGGTTTATGGAGGCGTCGGTTTGCAAAAAATCATTTATATTGCCGCCGGGCCCGTTTGTGCGCCCCACCGCGCTGATAATGCCCAAAGTAACGCTGGACATAAAACCAAGCGGGTTTCCCACCGCTATAGCCCAATCTCCGGTGCGCACGTCGTCGCTGTCGCCCAGTTCCGCGATAATATGCTCGTCGGGCGTAACAAACGAAACCATAGCCAGATCCTTCCTTTCGTCCGAGCCCACAAGCTTCGCCGGATACGCCCTCTCCCCCTGGGCCTCCACCTCTATTTCGTCGGCGTCCTTTACAACATGAAAATTCGTAAGCACATAATAAGTGTTGGTCTTTTCATTCGCCTGCACTATTATGCCGCTACCCAAACCCTGGGAGCGGTATTCGCGTTCACGCCTTCCGCCAAACTCATCGCCGTCCTGTTGCGGCCCAAAAAAGAACTCCCATGGAATGCCGTTAGGTATCTGCTGTCTGCGCGTAGTCGTGGTTTTAAGCTCCACAACGGAAGGTTGAACTTTACCGGCCACAGCCTTAAACGCCGTCTGCAAATTTTGAGCCGCCTCCAGCGCCGCCCTGGGCGCCTGCGCCGTTTCCTGGGCCTGCGCCGTCTTTACCTTTGCGTCCGCGGTTTTTGGCGCCGAACAAGAAAATGATAAAAACGCGAGCGAAAATCCAAAAATAGCGCCCAATAAAACCAAATTAAACACAAAAACTTTTTTTGAAGCCAAACTTTTTGTTAAATTCATATCTTTTTTACTCCTTATTTAACATTTAGAGTTATTCGGAAATCTCAAGTTTCCGAACAACTTCCGCTTGAAAACGCAAAACGCCAGGCGTTTTGCAAGACTTGGCCAAGCTTAAGCCCCGCAGGTTAGCAGACAACCAACAGGGTTGGCGAACAAGTCCGTTAACTGGGCCGTTAATTGACGTTTATCCATAATTTAGACGCATTATGAACAGGCGCCCTTAAAAACCGCGTTCCCGTCCGCAACGCCCGTTTTATGAACGGAGGCGCGATTTCCAGTCGTTTGGACCTTCGGAACCGGGTTTTTTATGGCGATCCGGCGTAACGCAAAAGCGCCGCGCCGGACTTTAACTAAAACTAACGCCAGTTTAATTTATACTAAAAAAAACGGATTTTATAGATGGTTACGAAAAAAAAGTTTTGTAAAAAAACCGGGCGCGTTTTTAGAACGTCTTGGGGGAGAAATACGGGGATTGCGCGGAATCCGCGTTAAATCAATCAATCGGGGTTATTCCAAAATTTCAGTTTTGAAACAGCCTAAATTTTCACCGGAATAAAATGCGGTCGCGGCCTGTTTTTAGCAGGCGCGATTGCTAAACAAGCCGTTGTAAAAACGCCGCCGGAGCGCGCGGCAATTTTTACGCAAGCGTTCCTAAGCCCCGCGCCGCATAGCGCGGCTTTAGGAGCGTATTCCAGGCCGCAAGTTAAGCAGCCAGCCGCCGGTTAGATAATCAACCTTCACCAGGACGCGGCGGCCCGGACTGGTTTTCTTTTTGAATGTTCGGCCAAAATATTTTTTAAAGAGGCCGCGCTCCCGCAATGGGACTGTATCAAAAGGACGCCTTTGCGAGCGGATTCTCTTTTTGCTATTTTTACCATCTCGTGCGATACAGGGCGGGTAAAAAGGACGATAAGGTCCGGATTTCCAATTCGCCCTTCCAGATTGCCTTTAGGCTGGGTAAAAACTTTAGCTTTAGCGCCGCATTCTTTGCAGATGGCTTTATATTCACAAACCATACAATCATTTCCGCCTATAACTACAACATTCATAACCGTTTCACTCCGCAAGACGGGCGCCAAGTTTCGCGCACTCCGCCAAAACCGCCGCATCCGGCTCTAGATGGGCTATAAGGCCGCTCCCGTCCACCTTGGCCCCCAAAGACGACATGCGTTCAACCCAGGAACGCATCCATAGCCCGTCTCCCCAATCGTATGAGCCAAATAAACCCAGCGGCTTGCCGGCCAATTCGTCTTTAGAAAGCGAAGCGATAAACGGCTCCATTTCTTCTTCCTCCAAAACCTCATCCCCCATAGCGGGGCATCCAAAAGCCAAAGCGGGGGCGTCTTTAACAGCCTGCGGCGAAACGGCGCCGGGCGTCTTTAACTCCGCCTCCCCGCCGGCTTTTTTTACACCGGAAGCTATTTCTTTAGCCATGAGTTCAGTATTGCCGCTTGCGCTCCAATACACGATTAAAACTTTTTTCATAAAATCTCCTTAAAAAAATCTTTAGTTGAAAATCGCCCTAAAAACATTGCGGGTTAAAAACACGGCCTTTTAACAAGCGATTTAAAGCCCGCTCCGTTTACAGTAATTTTTCGCCAACCAATCAATTAGTCAAACCTAACTTATGTTATAATATGCTAACAAAATTGTCAAGCAGGCGTTTTTCACCCTCGCGCAGAGAGCGCTTTTTACGCCAACCGCTTGCTAAAGCCGAAATACGCCGCGGACGGCGGCGGACGCCGGCCTCCTTGCAACCGGCGAAAGCTCGCTTTCAAGCGGCGCGGCTATAAAGCTACTGTCGTTTTAAGTTCAGTTTTTGGGTGGCGGAATTCAAGCAGGACGGCGTTTAAAGACAGCGGTTCGCCAGACGCGCCGCCGGAGCAAGTGGGGGCGTATTTTTCATCATTTAATACAGGCCTGCCTAACCAGGCTAAATGACAGCGTATCTGGTGGCGAAACCCGCGTTTAAGGCGCAACTTAAATTGCAAAGCGTCTTTTTCCGCGTGAACGGTTAGAATTTCCGTGCGGTATATTTTTTTGGACGATTTTTTTAACGCATAAAATGAAAGCCCGCCTTCCGCTTCCGTAAGCGCGGGACGCACCAAAGATGAACGCGGGCCGTACGGTCTAAAGGCGCTTTCCACGACGAACGGCGCGTCAAAAACATTCACCGCCGGAGGCGGCGGAAACCCCTGGGGCGGCGGAATAAAAACAGGCGCGGAGCCGGCGAGATATTCTTTTATAAAACGCCCGTTTTCTTGCTCAAGAAAGAAAAAACGCGCCGCCTCCATAGTGCGGGCGAACAAAACAAGGCCGGCGGTTCCGTAATCAAGCCGGTGAATTACGGCGCCTTCGCAAGGTTTTCTTCCAAACGGCTGTAAAACTTCAGGATAGCGGGCGGCGCACCAATCCAGCAACACGAGGCCGGCGCTTCGCCGCGATTCGTTTAAATGCGTTGTATGCCAGCCGTGCGGTTTGTATACAACCACAAAAAAAGCGTCTTCCGCCGCGACAAACGGCTGGAGCGCTAATCCCACGGGAAGCCTTTTTTGCAAGCCGCCCATTCAACATACTGGCAAGCCGTGCGCGGCGACCTCCCGTTAAACCAGCGCTCCCATTTAAGAGCGTTAGCCCGAAAATCAGCAACCGCCTCTTTGTTTGACATATCCAAAACGCCGCGTTTCGCGGCTATGCGGCAGGCTATTTCCAAATATTCATCCTGCGAAGGGGATGTAAAAATTACGGTGACGCCGAAACGGTCGGCAAGAGAAAGCTGTTCCTGCATTGTGTCAAAAGCGCGGACGTCGTCCATTCCTGACGGGCGGGAAGATTGATTCTCTTTTACAAAATGACGCCGGTTGCTGGTTGCGTAAACCAGCACGTTGCCCGGCATGGAAGCCGCGCCGCCTTCCAAAAGCGACTTTAGCATATTAAAAGAATCGTCTTTTTCATCTTCAAAAGAAATATCGTCTATAAAAAGAATGAATTTTAAACCGCGCGCTCCCAACGCTTCAATTATTGCGCCCATATTTTTAAAATTATGTTTGCGAACCTGCAAAAGCCTAAGGCCGCAATGAGCGTACTCGTTGCACACAGCTTTAACCGAAGCGGATTTCCCGGCGCCCCTGTCGCCGTATAAAAGCAGGTTGTTCGCCCCCTCCCCTTTCAAAAACCGGCGCGTATTCTCGGCCACCGTAAGCCTTTGGTCTTCGTAACCGAAAAGGTCTGAAAAATTAACAGCATCCGGATTCTTCGCCGCCGCCAAACGTCCGTCCTCCCAAAAAAAGAAGGCGTAACGGCGCAAAAGCCCCGCCCCGTTTTCACTCAAATCCCTGGCGAGCGGGCCCTGCGCGAAAGATATTTTTTCAGCGCGCAAACTTTTCAAAAAAGACGCCTCGGCTTTTATCCGTAAAACAGCGCCCCCGCCGCCTTCAGCGTCCGGCAGCGATTCGAAAACGGAAAAATCAAAGTTCGCCGTACGTTCCAACGCCTCCAAATCAGCCTTCGCGAACAAAAAAACAGCGCTTTCTTCGCGGGACGGCCCGTCAAAACCGCCTCGCTCACAAAAAAGCGTCCAGGCGTTTTCATCCTCCCGCGCAAGACGGTAAACCGCCTCCGCAAACGAAAGATTCCCGCCGTCTTCCCCGGCGAGAGCCGCGGAAAAATCCGCCCAGGCTTCAACAAGCGGGATTCCGGTTTCAAAAGACGGCGCCGTAGCGTATTTAACGCAAAGTAAAAGCAACTTTTTAAAAGACGATAAAAGAGGAGCCTCCCGCACCGCCGCAAACACCGAAAGCCGTGATATATCTAAAACCGTGTTCTGTATATATAATTTATTCATATAAAAAAATAATCATGGCGCGTTTTTAAATAGACCGCAAATAAAACGCGCTTTTTATTTACGGAGATTGATATTGGCCTTGTTCGCCAACCCTGCCTCCATAAGCCGCGCTACAGGGAGCTGCGGAAAACCAAAAGGACTTCACAAAAATCCTTTAATGCGTATTATAATATGATGCGGCTTTTATAGCAATCACATAAATACGCAACTGCGGTTTTCAAGAAAACACAACAGCCATAACAGCTCACGCCCAGGGATTTTACCGCGCCCAAACGCATAAAATACGCCAAATATTAGAGTTGTTCGGAAACCTCAAGTTTCCGCAAGCTGAACCAACCACAGGCTTGGTTCAGTCAACTTCCGCTTAAAAACGCAAAATGCGCAGCATTTTGCAAGACTTGGGCGGCAACCAACCGGGGCGAGTGAACAAGTTCATTGACGACTCTTGCGGTTTTTAGGGCGAAACCTTGCGGAACCGTGTTTTTAGCGGAAGTTGTTTTGAAACTGAAATTCCAAGGCGACTCTATTTTTTGACAAACCCCGGCAATGTCTTATGAAAAACCTAAAAAATGACGGCGCGTAACATTCCGCAAAACCGCCGGAATGCGGGAGCGGATGCGGGCCGGCTTGGTGAACGGGCCGGGAGGACACGCCCGCCAACCGCTAAAACAGCCGGAACGCGAAGCGTTTTTCACGACTTTTTTTAGCAACCGCCCGGCGTGTTGAACGAATTCATTTTTTTATACATATTATCAAAGTCTGTTCTAAAGCTTTCTATTGATTTTGATTGTTCAAAATATTCGGAAACTTCAGTTTTTGAACAAGTCCAATCACAAAAATTTATTACTCCAACTTTAGTCTCTACATCATATTCCCCCAAAGCATTATCCAAAAAAATGTACGCTAAATCAATAAATTTATCTTTATTGTCATCAAATCCTTTTATAAAAAGAAGAAGTCCTATTTTATTTTTATCTGGAAACAATAAATATTTTATATCATTGGGATATAATGTAAAATTATTTATTGTTATAACCAATGAAAGATCTCCCCGCCGCCTAAATTTTTGTACATTCCATTTGTCCAATAACGGTTTGGCGTTAAATAATTTTTCTACAAACGGAAACGCCTCTTGAATTCCATCAGCGCTAATAGTGAAGTCTCTTTTATTGTTATCACTCGGCCCAAATTCAAACGTTAAATTTTCGTTAATCTTGCGCAATTCATCACCCAATTCATCCAATACATCACCATTTTTTTCATAATAAAATAGTTTTTCAGAATATTTCTTAAACCATTTCCAAAAATTATCATATTGATTTTGAATAATCATAATAATTTATTATATCAATAAAAAGAACATTCGCCAATATGTATTTCCAAAAAAATACGCATGGTTTCAAACCAGTTCGTTCCGCCATTTATGATTAAAACGGCTGCAACCAAAAACGCGGTTTTACAGGTTATAGACCAAAGACCGCAAGATTTTTTCAACAACCCGCAATATCGTTGAAAAAGCCATTGGACTTGTTTAAGAACCAACCGGGTTGGCGAACAAGTCCATTACATGAAAAACACGCCGCCAACTTTAACATAAAATTAATACATTTGAAAAACGCAACAACAAATGAATAAAATTATAAATCACGCGACCGCGCAAGGCCCCATTTTTTTAAGCGCGCGAATTTGGGTTCAAACGCTTGAAGTCCGCATTCTCGTTAGCCTTAAATCCTTTGCGAGTTCCAGTTATTGAATAAACTTAAAGCGCGCGCTATAGTGTTTTTATGGATCGGGTTTTAATGAGAAAATGGCTCTTTTGCATTATAATGATATACCTCATTATCGCCCCGATGACGGCGGCCTTTAACGGTTCAATATTGAACGATATTGCGGATGAAAGACCGCCCCAGGGCGTGTTAACTTCTTGCGACCACCTTGTATACACGCCGGCGATTATCGAGACAAAAGACAATCATTTTTCCGCCATGCGCCGCTGGTTGTCGTGGATAATCGCGCCGCCAAGCCTCCTCGCCGCCGGGTTGGGCCTTTTATGGCCGACTGTTACGCCAACCGTCAAAAATCCGGTAAAATCAGACAAACACAATATCCTGTTAAAGCTCCGAATCTGATATTCTTTCCCTCTACCATTATAATTTTCTCAATTTAAATTACATGACGGTAAAGCCATGTATGCGTTAAAAATCACTAGGGGATATGAATATGTTACTAAACGATGTGTTTGCAAAACAATCAATAAATATACATCTTGAAAGCAAGACAAAAGATGAGGCTTTTAAAGAGCTTATCGAAAATATAGCTTCAATTCGCGGAGAATTTAGTTTTAATACAATGCTTGAGGCTGTACTGGAGCGGGAAAATAAAATGAGTACGTCCATTGCGCCGGGCGTCGCAATTCCACACGGGTATTATCCTGGGACGGATAGTATTTTTGGGGCTATTGGCGTTTCAGAATCCGGCATAGATTACGGCGCGCCTAATCAAAAACCTGTGTATTGTATTTTCTTGATCATCATGGGAGAATCCGCGCGCGAAAAACATCTACGGGTTTTAACCAGTATAATGTCTTTTATTAATTCCGGCGGCCTAAACATTATGCGAAAAGCTCAAAGTCCGGAAGAAATTTACAAAATTATGTCGCATATTAATTAGGGAGAAAGTTTATAATGCAGACGCATTATGGACAGACTGCCTTAAAACACGCATTTTGCGCACCGTTTTGGTACAACAGTACGCAAATGCAAGGTCTGTCCACAAAGCAACCAACTTTGCGGACAGACACTAATTAGGGAGAAGGTGTATAATATGAATATTGAAGAAATGTTTGAACAGAGCGCCATACTAACGGCTCTTGGAATGGGCGTCGTGTTCGTTTTTTTATGGTTTATGATAATATGCATGAATGTGTTGACCGGCATTGTGCGTAAAATTGGGTTGGATAAAGATACGGATGCTTTAAAAAAAGACGTCTCTAAAAATACAGGCGCCGCGCCGCTAACGGAAATTACAGTAGCGATCTCGGCGGCGGTTGCGAAATACAGAGAAAAAAACAAAGACGCGATATAAAGGAAAAGGCATAGACGCCTGCCGGCGGCGCCTATGCCGCCCTTGGGAACTTGTTAAACAATTCCGGCTGGTTGCCGCACAAGCGGTAGCAAAATGCGTGACATTTTCCGGTTTTGCGTTTGGTTGTTTCTTTTGACTTATACTTTCAGCAGGAAAGCCCATACAACTTTATAAGCGTAAGTTTTCCTTCGCATTAAGTGAATTATATACATCCTCGATAAAAACGCGCGTCACCGTCTTCTTGAGTTCGTCATTGTTCAGGAGCAATGAATAAAAATCTTCGTTCTGATCATAGCCGTCTACCAGGGCGTCATCAACGCTGTCGTCATAGGTAAAATGAAAATCTTTGAGTGTGTTTGTTCTGGCGCTTGCTTTAAGCCGCTCATCCTTTAGTAAAATATCCCGGACCTGCAAGGCGGCCCTGGCAACAACATCAGTATCAAAGTGTTTGTCGTAAACGGCGTTTATTTCTTCGATAATTTTTGAGAGCCGCTTTCGCTCGTCAGGCCCGATGACGGCTTCACCGGGGGCAGGGTATTCTATTTCAGGCTCGGCGGCCAATTTTGGCTTGGCGGCTTCGCTGGTCTTCTGCGGCTTCTGAAATGCAACCGTTATTTTACCGGCAACGTCAAAATCATTCCCGCCGGATGTTATCTCTATTTCTTTGATAAGATATGACAAAAAATTGTATTTTTTGTGGAGGCCGGCGTCCTCAAAACTGGTTGCTTGAATGAGAAAACAATAAAACCTAAGAAAGCCTCTGATTGAAGCCTTTATTTCATATTGTTCCTCAATGGGGCGTGTGTAAATAACACGTAACGATCCGTCCAGCAGGGCTTCCATTTTTTCTTTGTCCCGGGACGTCCGCTTTTCCTGATACAAATATTCGTTAAAGAGGTTTACATCATCGTAATCAAGGAAGCCATAGCGGTCTATTTGGGCCGCCGCCTTGCGAATGTCAGAAGGCGTTATGGCGTCTTTAAGGATAGTCCAGGTATAATATGGGGCGAATGCTTTTTGAATATCCTCGTATGAATTCCTGAAATCCAGGATAAAAGTTTTCTTGTCATAGGGCGGGTAAATCCGGTTGAGCCGGGAAAGGGTTTGAACGGCGCCAACGCCTTTGAGTTTCTTGTCAACATACATGGCGCACAGTTTGGGCTGGTCAAAACCGGTCTGATATTTGTTTGCGACAAGAAGAACCTGGTATTCATCCCTGTCGAATTCATCCCTAAGGGCCGTGGCTGAAAAGCCGTTCATCTTTTCTTCCTCGTATTCGCTGTTTTCAACGGCGACTTTGCCAGAAAAAGCGATAAGC
>JAITER010000087.1 GCA_031281945.1 Spirochaetaceae bacterium
ATACCAGTGAAGAAAATATAATAAAAATATATGTAAGGGCGGACATTTCGCATAACAGGACTGTATGCGCCGCCGCTTCGCGCCCCGGCTAAGCCGGTCTGCGGCCTCACCTCCCGCGCCGGCCTCCACCCGCGTTTTGCCAGCCCTGGTCTTTGCTTCGCCGTCAGTAGGCCGCCGCTTCGCCGCCAGTAGGCCGGTTGCACCTCCGCGCCGGCCTCCACCCGCGTTTTGCCAGCCCTGGTCTTTGCTTCGCCGCGCCGGCCGCCTCCGCTTGGCGCCCCCCCCGGCTAAGCCGGCCTGCGGCCTCACTCCCGCGCCGGCCTCCACCCGCGTTTTGGCGGCTTTGCGTTTGCGCAACCAACGCAAAGCCGCCAAAACGTCGCAAACAGCCGGTACGTTATGCGCCATTTTTTGGGAAGTTTGTATGCCGTATAAAAGCTATGGCCGTCCGGAGGCCTCAAGTTTTTGGACGATTCTGTTCAAGCTATGCCGCCAAAAGCGCGGAAAGTTTTTCCCGTATAAAAAAGGCTTTTTCATGAAGGCCGGAGCCTTCAGACGTCAAAATTATTTCGTTGGGTTTTTCCGGATCCAGGCGCACCGCGCCGGGGTGTTCTTTTATTAATTTAAGAAGCGCGTCCACGTTTATTTTGCTTGTTTGGGAAAAACGGGCGCGAAAGAGGCCGCCTTTTTCTTTAAGGTGAGCTATTGAAAGAGCGCGGCAAAGGATTCGGATTTCCGCTATGGCCAGGAGTCCTGACGCTTCTGGAACAGGCGGCCCGAAACGGTCTGTTATTTCCGCGTTAAGGTATTCCAGTTCTTCCTGTGTTTTTACGGCGGCTATTTTTTTGTAAATTTCCATTTTTTCTTGGGCTGTTGGTATATAGGAATCTGGTATAAAGCCTGAGTATTCAAGTTCAAGAAGCGTTTCGGTTTCAGATTCGTAGTCGTCTTTTTGAAGGCGTGATATAGCTTCGTCAAGCATACGCATATACATATCAAAACCTACGGTGTATATATTGCCGGATTGCTCGCGCCCTAAAATTGAGCCAGCGCCCCGTATTTCCATGTCTTTCATGGCTATCTTAAATCCGGAGCCCAGTTCTGTAAAATCCGATATGGTTTGCAGGCGCTTCATAGCGGTTTCCGGCAAGGCCTTGTTTTTTGGGTAGAACAGGTAGGCGTAAGCGGCGCGGTCGCCGCGCCCGACTCTGCCGCGAAGCTGATACAGTTGCGAAACGCCGTACATATCCGCCCTATCGATGATTATGGTGTTTACGTTTGGAATATCTATTCCGTTTTCTATTATTGTTGTGGAAACAAGCACATGAAACCCGCCGTGTATAAATCTGTGCATTATATCTTCCAGATCCATTGAATTCATTTGACCATGCGCGGTTTCTATAATCATTTCTGGAAGAAGGGCGCGCAGTTTTGCGCAGGTTTCGTCCAGGGTTTCTATGCGGTTGTGCAGGTAATAAACCTGCCCGCCGCGCCGCGCTTCGGAACGGACGGCGTCCGCTATGCGTTCTTCGCTTATTTCTTCTATAACCGTTTCTATCGGGCGGCGTGTGCGCGGCGGCGTTGCGAGTATGCTCATATCGCGTATCTTTAAAAGGCTGATGTGCAGAGTGCGCGGAATTGGGGTGGCGGAAAGTGAAAGGCAGTCGATGTTATGCTTCATTTCTTTCAGCCGTTCTTTGTCTTTTACTCCAAAACGCTGTTCTTCGTCTATAACCATAAGCCCCAAATTTTTAAACGCCACGTCTTTTTGAATTACGCGGTGCGTTCCCACAAGTATGTCGATTTCGCCGTTGCTCAGTTTTTTAAGCGTGTCGCGGGTTTCTTTCGCGTCTACAAAGCGTGAGAGTATCGCCACTTTCACCGGGAAGGCCGCGAAACGTTCCACAAAATTTTCGTAATGCTGGCCGGCCAAAATAGTTGTTGGGGCCAAAAAAACCGCCTGTTTGCCGCCCATCACCGCTTTAAAACAGGCTCTAAGCGCCACTTCCGTTTTTCCGTAGCCTACGTCGCCGCAAATCAGCCTGTCCATGGGAAGCGGGCTTTCCATGTCGGCCTTGATTTCTTCTATACAGCGCAACTGGTCGGCGGTTTCTTCGTAAGGAAAATTCGCCTCAAAAACCGCCTGCCACTCGCTGTCTTTTGGAAAGGCGAAGCCGGAGGAGGCTTTTCGCTTCGCGTATATGCCGATAAGTTTTGCCGCCAGTTCTTCGGCGGCTTTGGACGCTTTTTCTTTGCGGGCGCTCCAGCTTTTGGAGCCTATTGAATCCAGCCTTACGTTTTCCGCGCCGGAGCCTATATAGCGCTGAACAAGATTCACCTGTTCTATCGGCACAAATATGATTTCATCGCCGGCGTACAATAATTTGATGTAATCGCGTTCGTTTCCAAGCGCTTTTATGCGGTCTATTCCCTGAAAAAGCCCTATTCCGTAGTTTACGTGAACAATATAATCGCCAGGATTTAATTCCACAAAAGTTTCTATAGCCGCGCTGCGGCTTTGTTGAAGGCTTTGCGGCCTTCTGCGTCTGCCGCTAAATATTTCATCTTCTGATATGTATATAAAATTTGCGTCTATAAGCGAAAACCCGCCCGAAGCCGGAAGCGTTTGTATGGAAATATTTTTGTTTTCCGAATCGTCTGGATTTAAACGTAGAATTGAAGCTATACGGTCTCTCTGCGCGTCCGAATCTGATCCTATGACTATGCGCCGCCCATCCGCAGCAATCGCGGAAATTTCTTCCCTTAACAGGTTGATGTTCCCAAAGAATGAACGCCCAGGCTCTGTTTTAAGACGGAAAGCGGGAGGATTCGCCGCGTCTTTTTCGTTATGCGCAATTCCTTCCGTTAAATTTTGAATATTTTTAAAATATACGGCGTTTGTATATCTTTGTAAAAGATTTTCCCATTTAAAAAAAACTCGTTCAGGAGACGGAACGGGGCGTTCTCTGGAAGCCGCGATAAAAAGATTTTGCGCCTCGCGTTCCAGCGGTTCTTTCGCGCCGTCCAGCCGTTCTTTGTCCATAAAAATTATTTTTCCGCAGGCGCCGTCTTCGCCGTAAAAATAATCCGCCAGGCAAAAGGCGTTTTCGGCGTTTAAAAAGAAAGCCGGCGGAAAAAGCAATTCCTCGCCCGCGGCGGTTTTTTTTTCGATAAGGCTTTCTGTTATGCGTTCTATATCCGCATTTTTGAATTCATCGCATGAACGCAGGTTTTTTTCGAGCGTTTCTATGCGTTCATCCGTCCAAACCGTTTCTTTTAACGGGAACAGGGTGAGGGAAGGCGCGGCGTTTTTTCCGCTCTGATCTTCGGGGTCGAAAGTTTTTATCGCTTCAACTTTATTAAAATTGAATAGAACCCTAAAAGCTAGGCCGCCTGGAGGCAGGACATCCAGAACTTCCCCGCGCAACGCGAATTCGCCTTTAAGCTGAACGCGCGATACGCGCGCCCACCCCCACGACGAGAGCGCGCGCGCTATTTTTTGCGGGTCGAAATCTTCTTCCGGTTTTATTGTAAGCAGGTTTTCCCGTGTATAACGCGGCGGCGGAACCGGCGATAAAAAAGCTCTTTGGCTTACCGCCACGGCTTGCGGCGTTTTTGCGCCGGCCCAGTCCGGGGATGAAAGCGCCGCCAGAAGGCGCGCCCTTAAAGCGAAGACCGGCGAAGACGGGGCTAACGGGCGGTACGGCGCAGTCCCCCACCAGGGGAAAATCTCAGCTTCCGCGCCAAGGGAGCGCAGATTTGCGGTTACAGCCGCCGCTTCCCGTTCTGTCGGCGTTACTATTAAAAGCGGTCTTTTTTCACCGCCGCCCGCCGCCGCTTCCGCTATAAGCCGGATTAGCGCCGGCGCCAGCGCGCCGAATGCGCCGTTAATGGAGACCGGGGCGCGGGAGCTTCCCGCAGTTTCTAAAAAATCTTTTACGGAAGGTGAGGAGCGGGCGGCGCTAATAATAGGGTTTGAATTTTGCACAGCATAAATTGTATCAAAAGCCTGTTTTTTTTTCACGTATCGCCGAGCCTAAGCTTTCGCCGGTTCAAGGCGTCCGGCGCCGTTCCTTCGTGTCGCGGCGTGGGGGGGGGGGGGGCGAGCGCCGCCGCGAGCGCCCTGTGTGTTTTGACGGCTGTTTTAGGCGTAAAAAAACGCCGTTAAAACCTTGTCAAAAATTGAATTTTCCGCAAGAACAAGGGGGCTGGCGAGGATGCAACGCCGTTGACTTTAGGAGTTTTTTCTTCTAGACTTAGGGAAAATACGTGTTTTTGCGCGGGAAACAAGGCGCAAGACGCGATAAAACGCGAGCCTTGGCGGGCGCGGGCGTTGCGTTTTTAGGAGGTTTTATGGCGGACGTTAATGCTGGTAAAAGACTTATAGGCGCAGCCGTTCCGGTTGGGGCGTTGCGGAGTAAAGAAAGCGTTGGGGTCGGCGAATTCCCGGACTTGGTGGAGTTTGCGCGTCTGGCGATAAAACTGGAAATCGGAATCATTCAGTTGTTGCCTGTGAACGACACTGGGAATGAAAGTTCGCCTTATTTCGCGCTTTCGGCTTTCGCGTTGAATCCGGTTTATCTTAGAATATCTTCTTTGCCGGGCTCGGAGGCGTTCGCCGCGCGTCTTTCCGGTATGCGGGCGGAGTTCGAGAAAGAAAAACGTTTTCCATACAAAAAAATATACGCGGCCAAAATTAATTTGTTACGCGACATCTACGAGGCCGGCGGAAAAAAAATAGAAAAAGACGAAGATTTTAACAAATGGCTTTCCGCCAATAAATGGATTGCGTCATACGCCGTTTACCGTGTGTTAAAAGAAGAAAACGGCATGAAGGCCTGGCAGGAATGGTCTTCTTGCAAAAATCTTTCCAAAAAAGAAATTGAGGCGCTTTGGAATAGTTCCAGTAAGCGTTCAGCGCATCTTTTTTGGGCTTACGTGCAATTTTATTTAGACAAGCAACTTCGCGAGGCCGCCCGCGAAGCGTCCGCTTTGGGCGTGATTTTAAAAGGCGATCTTCCTATTTTAATGAACGAGGATTCCGCCGATGTATGGGCTAACCCTGAAATTTTTGTACAGGAGCTTTCGGCTGGGGCCCCGCCCGATATGTATAGCGCATCGGGGCAGAACTGGGGTTTTCCTCTTTATAACTGGGAGGAGCAGGAGAAGGACGGATTCGCCTGGTGGAAAGAGCGCTTAACCGCCGCGGAACGTTATTACGGCGCCTACCGTATAGACCATGTGCTGGGTTTTTTTAGGATATGGGCGACTTCAAAAGAGAATTTTTCGGCGGCTCTTGGCCGTTACGTTAAATCCCAGCCTGTAAAAAAGGCCGACTTTAAAGCCCTTGGCTACGACGCGGGGCGCATCCGCTGGATTACAGAACCGCATATCCCGACGCGGGAGTTGGAGGAAGCTGTTTTTGGAGGCGGCGGCGGGGCGGACGATGTTAAAAGAGTTTTCGCTCTCGCTTTGGATAGGGTTGGAAACGAAGAATTATGGACTTTTAAAAAATCGATAAAAGGCGAAAAGGACGTTCACGCGCTTGACATACATTCCGCCGCGAAAAATTATCTTTGTTTAGCCTGGGGCAATCGTATATTTCTTGAATATGATAAAGATTCATACGCGCCGCTGTGGTATTACAAAACTTCCAGGGCTTATCTTTCCCTTTCCGGGGAAGAAAAAACGGCTTTGGACGGGATGTTGGAGAAAAAAACCGCCCTTTCCATGAAAAACTGGGAAGCTTGCGGCAAAAAATTGCTTTCGATTCTTGTTGGAAGCTCGCCTATGATTCCGTGCGCGGAAGATTTAGGCGCGGTTCCGGCCTGTGTTCCCAAAACGCTTGCCAGGCTGAAAATTTTCGCCCTTAGGGTGACGCGTTGGAACAGAAAATGGGAGGAAGAAGGCGCCCCTTACGTTCCGTTTTACGATTACCCGGAGCTTTCCGTGTGTACGCCGGCGGTTCACGACTCTTCCACTGTGCGCGAATGGTGGGAGCGGGAGGCGGAACAGGAAAGATTCGCCCATTTTATAGGCGCGCCTTCCCTGCCAAGGATTTATAATCCGGGGACGGCGCGGATTATTCTAAAAGCCATAGCGTCCGCGGCTTCACGCTGGCGTGTTTTCCAGATACAAGATTTGTTGCATCTATCGCCGAGGTGGTACGCCGAAAATCCTCAATATGAGCGCGTAAATGTTCCGGGCGTTCACGATGATTTTAATTGGACTTACCGTCTGCCGGCTACGATATGTGAAATCGCGGATGATACGGATCTTATAGGCGCCTGCAAAGAGCTTTCTTTTGTAAAAAAAGCGTCAAAGCAGAAGAACGGAAAATAAGGCTTTATCATGATAGTAGTAATTAATTCTGACGCAAAAATACATGACGCCATTTTGTCGTCGTTGCTGGAAGCCGGCATAAAAGCGAATGTTTTGCGTTTTGTAAGCACTGAAGATAATCTTATTGATATAGTTAAATTTTATTTTCCGGAAATAATCATCATTAATCTTTCCGATCCGCGCCTTAACGTAGAAATGGTTATGACGGCTATAAATCAAGACCGCCGTTTTTTAAGCTTTGGCGTTATAGGCGTCTTTTCCGTCGGCGGAAAAGAAGAAGATCAGCTTGTTTTTAAATACCGCAACAGTCAAATAGTCACTTTTTTAGAAAATTACCGTATTCGCACGAATTTAGGCATGGTTGTAAACATTATCAAAAAAAATTATCAGTTTGTTTTTCAAAGTGATTTCGCAAACAACATTAAAGACGGTTGTAGCGGCAGTATATTGGTCGAAAACGATATACAATGCGTTTCTTCGTATACCGGAATTATATCCACCATGCTGGTGAGCCGTGGGATTATTATGCCGGACGACAAGATGCAGTTGCAGCTTGCGCTGGAGGAGTTGATTGTAAACGCCATAGAGCACGGCAATTGCAGCATAACTTACGATGAAAAAACCAAAGGGATGGCGGAAGGGAAATCCGTGGTGGATCTTGTGGCCGAGAGGAACAAAGACCCCCAAATAGCCGCCAAAAAAGTTGAAGTGTTATGGGATATACAAAAAAATCAAACTGTTTTATCCGTAATAGACCAGGGGCGGGGTTTTGACGTAAAGTCGCATTTGGATGTTTTGCGCCGGCAGGATAAATTTAGTTTTCATGGAAGAGGCATAAAGATAGCGTCTTCTTTGGTAAAGGAAGTAAGATACAACAAAAAAGGAAATAAAGTTTCTTTGATTTTCAACAACAAAAACGCTGAAATTCAAATGCCTCCCGGCCTTATGGTGGGCCAGCCGTTCAATGTAAAAATCGGGGATGTTATTATACGTGAAGGCGAAGAAAGCGACTGTCTTTTTTACATTATAAGCGGACGTTACGGTGTGTATGTCGAAAATAAATATATTGACGTTATAACTCCTGATGAAATTTTTATGGGTGAGATGGCGTTTATTTTGAACGAAAACCGTACGGCGACCGTAGTCGCGGAAACGAGCGGGAAACTGGTTCGCATAGACCGCAAGATTTTTGTGCGTATAGTGCGCGAATATCCGCATTACATCATGTTTCTTTCGCGTCTTATCACGCAACGGCTTTTGCGCAGGAAAACTTCTTTTTACTAAAACTCCGGCGTTTTGTATTTTAAGCGCGAGTTTGATATGATAGAACTTACTTCAACAACCCTGTTGGTTGTCGAATGAGTCTTGCAAGATGCTACGCATTTTGTGTTTTTTAAGTGGAAGTTGTTCGAAAACTGAAGTTTCCGAACAACTCTAATTTTA
This sequence comes from Spirochaetaceae bacterium, assembly GCA_031281945.1. Lineage (GTDB taxonomy): Bacteria > Spirochaetota > Spirochaetia > Treponematales > Breznakiellaceae > JAIROZ01. The sequence continues at coordinate 7,786 of JAITER010000087.1, forward strand.
TTTTTGGAGGTTTCTTTTGAAAACGAATTCATTAAAAGTTGTTTTTTGTTTTATTTTTATTTTTCTGGACGCGGTTTTGTTCGCTCAGTCCGAAATAAAGGGCAGGTTGATTAAAGCTTCGCGAAACGGAGTTGATATTACTAAAACGTTTGAGCCTGTGGTTTCTGTGGAACAGGATAAAGTCATGGACGTGCGCACTATAAAGCTACGGCTTGAGGGGCAAAATTCGAGGGACTCAAAGGTGTATGAATTTTACAACGACGGGACGGAAAACGGCGGCATAACCTGGAAACGGCGTCTGCGCGGAGTTGTGGTGCAACCGCTTGCTGTATACATCACTACGGCGGAAAGCGGCGACGCAAACTATTTGTATATAAACTATGAATACCGGGATAAAAAAGGTTTTGGCAGCGTTGATTATATAATAGCGATTCAAAAATAGAAGGCGGCGTTTTAGACGGCTTTTTATGAACGGACGGCGCATCTATTTTGATTTTGCGGCTTCTTCACCACAGGCTTTCAATGGAGAAGCCGTTTTAAAAGACGCGCCTTTTGGAAACCCTTCTTCCGCCCACGCCGAAGGGCGTTTAGCAAAAAACGCCCTCTCACAAGCCAGAGCCAGGTGCGCCCGCGCTCTGGGCGTCCCGGAAAAAACTTTGTATTTTACCTCAGGCGGCAGCGAATCAAATTCAATAGTCATACTTTCGCAACTTTTGCATTTTACAACCCATTTTCGCGTGAAGGAGGAGGAGGGGGGTAAACAAAAAAAAGTTGAGTGTTTAACTTCGGCTATAGAACATCCCTCTGTTTTACGCCCGTTTGAAACGTTGGAGCGTTTTGGAGCGCGAATTAACTATGCCCGCCCCGCCAGTTTTGGCGGCGTTTTGGCCGAATCCGCTCTAAAAGTTTTTTCTGGAGCGCCCGGTTGCCGTTTTGTTTCTATACAGGCGGTGAACAATGAAACCGGGGCCTGCAGCGATATTAAAGGAATAACGGCGGCTTTGCGCCGCGCCCGTCCGGAAGGGCTTTTTATTCACAGCGATTGTGTGCAGGCTTTGGGCAAAACCTGCGTCAACCTGACCGGCAGCGGAATTGACGCCGCTTCTTTCTCCGCCCACAAAATAGGCGGGCCGCGCGGAATAGGCCTTTTGTATCTAAAAAAGCCGCTTGAACCTCTTGTAAAAGGAGGCGTTCAGGAGATGGGGCTTAGGGGTGGAACGGAAAACACCGCTGGCGCTCTTCTTTTCGCCGAATGTATGGAATTGTACGCAACGAAAGAAAACCTGCTTCGCGAGTATAAGGCCGCCGAAATACGTATGGAAAGGCTTGTTTTGGGCTTGCGGTCGATAAAACGATGCGTTTTGACGCCGCATTTTCGCGGCGATAAAACGTATGAGGCGCGTTATGAGGGCGTTGAAGGCGCCCTTTTTTCGCCGTATATAGTTTCCGCGGCTTTTGAAGGAATTCCGGGCCCTGTTATGGCGCGTTTTTTGGACGGAGCCGGTTTCGCCGTCTCTACTGGGGCGGCCTGTTCGCAGGCGGGCGCCGAGCGTAAGGTTCTTTTGGCTATGGGCGTAGACGAAAAAACGGCTTCTTGCGCCGTTAGGTTTTCGCAAGGATACACCACCACAAACGAAGAAATAGACCTTCTTTTGAACGCGATAGAAGACGCCTGCGCGTCCATATAGCGGCGAAATGCGCGTCTTTAACCCGAATCTTTGGAGTTTCCAAAAAACGATTCTAATTCCATGCTTTGAGCTTTGGCTATAATTATAACCTCGTCGCCTTCCATAAAAATATAATCGCCTTTTGGTATAAAAGAGGTTCCATCGCGGCTCACCAGCAATACAAGCGCGCCGCATGAAAGCCGCAGGCCGGTTATGGGAAGGTTTTTGATTGCGGCGTCTTTACGCACCTTAATTTCGTAAATTTCTACGCTGCCGTCCCCGACCGTGTGTACGCCTTTAACGCTTTTGCCAATGATGCGCGACAATATGGCGTCTGTTACCGCCGCCGTTGTTGGAATAACTACGTCCACGCCAAGCCGCCGCGCTATCACCGCGTAAGCTTCCGTAGAAACAAGAGCCGCCGCTCTTTTCACCCCTTGTGATTTTAAATAAAGCGCCGAAATTATATTTAAATCCTGTTTGTCTGTAGCCATTACAATAAGATCTAAAGCGCCTATACTTTCTTCCGCCACAAAATTTTCATCTGTTATATCCTGATTAAAAACAAGCGCGTCAGGATGCCGGGCCGAAAATTCCCTGCATTTTTCGTAATTCTTTTCTATAAGAACTACACGGCGTCCGCTCCTTTTTATAAAAGACTTAAAAACCGAAAAAGCGGAACGGTGCGAATTGGGAGCTGAAGCGTTTCCGTGTATAAGCCCGCTCGCGATTAAAACGCCTATTTTAGAGGCGCCGGCTATTCCTATAGACCGTATGATTTTTTCTCCGGCTCCGGAGGCTTTAAAAATTTTGTCCGCATCGTGTTGCGAACACAAAACATGAACCCTGTCGCCCCTTTGCAAAACCGAGCCGCCTCCCGGCGGAATGCTTTCCCCGTCCCGTTCCAAAAGCGCGACAAGGCTTTCTCCCGTATCATTTTTACGCCAGCGGTTAAGAGGAAGCCCGTCCATAACCGAATTCGGCGTAACCTCCAGCGAGCAAAGCACAAAACCAGAGTTCCCAAAAGACAGAGTTTCGCCCGCCGCGCCGTAGTCAATGGCCCTAAGCACGGCCCGGGCCGCTTCTATATCAGGATGTATAAAATGCTTAACGCCTAAAAAATTTTTCTGCTCGCTCACCATGTGCAGCGCCGCGCCGGAACCGGAGATTTTTAGATTGGCGTAGTCTTCATTTCGCACCCGCGCTATTTTCAGCACGTCTTTGTATCTGGAAGAAGCTATAGCGCAAATAATTAAATTTTGTTCGTCCGCGCCCGTAACACATACAAGCGCGTCCGCCTTGGCCAAGCCCGCTTCTTCAAGCGCGGCTAGCGAAGCGCCGTCTTTTTTTAGGATTAGGCAGTCTACCCGCGGAGAAATTTCGCGAGCCCTGCTCTCGTCTTTTTCTATAAGGCTTACATCGTGGTTTTCCGCCGTAAGGCGCGCGGCCAGCCTAAAACCGACTCTTCCCGCTCCAATAATTACTACCCGCATGAATGCGCGGCGGCTTCTTTAATAAAACGCTCAATTAAAAATTCGCTGTCCCTGGGGCCCGGGCAGCCTTCCGGGTGAAACTGAACGGCGCTGAACGGCGCGTTTTTCGCCCTAACCCCCTCTACAGTGCCGTCGTTTGCGTTTGTAAACCAAACTTCCCAGTCTTTAGGCAAAGTTTCGGCGCGCACCGCATACCCGTGATTCTGGCTGGTTATGTAACAACGCCCGCTTCCAGACTCTATGCAGGGCTGGTTCGCGGCGCGGTGCCCGTATGGAAGTTTGTAAGTGTCCGCTCCGGCGGCTAGCGCCATAATTTGCGCGCCAAGACATATCCCAAAGACTGGCTTGCCGCGTAAAAAAGCTTGGCGCATGGATGCTATGGTTTTTCCGCATGATTTTGGGTCGCCCGGGCCGTTGGATAAAAAAAGCCCGTCATATTCCAGGTTTTCAATGTTGTAATCCCAGGGAACGCGGGTTACGCCGGCTCCCAGTTTTATAAGGGTTCGTAAAATATTGGCTTTTGCGCCGCAATCTATCAAAACTATTTTTGGATGCGGCCCCTCCGCTCGCGGCGAATAGCGCATAACTTCTTTACATGAAACCTGAGAGACGGGATGATGAATTATACCGTCTCCTTCGTAATTCTCCAGCCCGTCTATTATAATTTTACCGCGCATAACGCCTTTTTCACGCAGAAGTTTGGCGACGGCCCTTGTATCTACGCCGCAAACGCCGCTGATTTTGCAATGTTTCAACCACCAGGAAATACCGGCGGACGAAGAATGGTGGCTTGGCGCGTCGCAGTTTTCGCAAACAACAAAACCCGCAACTTGTATGCGGGATGATTCAAAATGAAGAGGAACGCCGTATTCATCGTAGAAAGGCTCTCCTTGCGGCGTAAGTGGAACGCCGTAGTTGCCTATCATTGGATAGGTTGAAACCAGGATTTGGCCGCGAAAACTTGGGTCTGTAAGCGATTGCGGATAGCCCGTCATGCTTGTGGTAAAGACTACTTCCCCAGCGGAGGCTTGCGGGGCTCCAAACGAAAAACCGGAAAATTCGGCCCCGTCCTCTAAAATCAATGAAGCTTTAACATATTCTTGATTTTCCATATTTTTCACTTTCCTTATATAATACGCCGTTGTATGGTTTTAATCTGTAAGAGGGTCGTAATCCGGCTCCTTAAAAGCGTCTAGAGCGTTTCCCTCCAAACCGCCTGAGCCGGCGTCATCATTTTTTTCACCATAAAAAAGCGCGGCGCCGCCTCCGCCTTCCGGCTCTTGAACGCCGCTTTCGGTGTACGCGGGGCCGTCCCGCCGCCCGGCGCCTCCGCCTCGCTGGGAAAATGTTTCCGCCGGCGGCGGATCGCCAAAAACGCTCTCCTCGCTTTCCTCAAACCACAGCGACGGGTCCAATTCTTCCAAATCAAGCACCGGCGCCAGCCACGACGAGTAATCGAAAGTTTCCCCGCCGTCTATATTAAAATTCTGGTTTACGCCGCCGTCGACATGGTATGTGCAATATTCCGTGGGTATAGCGTCTGAAAGATGGGTGAGTACGACCGTTCCATCGGTACAGTACTTGGTTGGAAGCTGGCCTGATTTTGCGCACACACGTATGTCTGTTACACCGGAAGCCGGTCTGCGGAACTCCCTGGAAGGAAGCCCCCTGTGAATTTCCCGCATAAAGTCGCCCCAAACCGGCCCCGCCAAAGTAGCTCCTGTAAGACTGAGCCCCAACGAGTTGCCCGGCTTGTCAAAGCCAAACCAAATGGCCGATGTATAGTACGGCGTAAAACCCACCGTCCAGGCGTCCGACCAGTTTTGCGTTGTGCCGGTTTTACCAGCAGCCGGAATCGCATAACGTTTGCCGTTGGAATCAACATAACTGAATTTGAAACCCTGCCCGCCTAAAGTGCCTACCTCAACTGTTTTGCGCAAAAGCCCCGTCATAACATAGGCCGTTTCCGCGCTAATAACCTGCGCCGCCGCGCCTTTCTGCTTCTGTTTAAGACGTAAATCCCTTTCATTATCTACTATAACACGCCCGTTCCTGTCGCTAATGCTTAAAATCGCTATCGGCGCGACTTCGCGGCCCTCGTTGGCGAAAGTCGCAAACGCTTTCGCCATTTGAATAGGGGCTATGGAAATTATCCCCAAACCCATGGGATAAACTCTTGGAAAAGTGCGCCGTTTTGTTTCCGGATCGTTTATTCCCAAAAGCAGAGCCGCCCTGTCTATGGCCGCGTCAAAGCCTATGGCGTCTAGTACTTTGATGCTTGGAACATTCATGGATTGCGCCAAAGCGTCATACAGAAGCACGGAGCCTTTCCACTCTCCGCGAAAATTCAATGGAATATACGGCGTTCCGTCTTCGTTGTAAAAAACTACGGGTATGTCGTATATAAGCGAGGACGGGCGGAATTTACGGCTGTCTATAGCCGCGGAATAGTACAGGGGTTTAAAAGATGAACCGGGCATGACCCGCCCCTGCGTCGCCCTTATCAATTGATTGTTTTGGTCGTATTTAGAGCCGCCTACCAGCGCTTTTATATAGCCGGTTTCGTTTTCCAGCAAAACCAGGGCGCCTTCCACTACGTTTTGTTCAACGCTCAGTTTAAGGTCTTCAAAACCAGCCGCAGTCGCGGTTTTTAAATCGTTCATATCAAAAAGAAGCGACGTCAAATCAATAACGGGATTTATCGACTTCATGTACCGGTTTTGAGCGCGGTATTCGTTGCGTTTGGAATAATCCACCCTCAACATATTCATCCCGAAATGAAGGTTAAGAAGATTGATTACGGGTAAAATCTGCGCCTCGGCGCGGTCTATGCGGGAGCCGGAAGATCTGGAGTACTCAACGTTGGCTTTTTCTATAGCCGCGGTCATCATCTTTTGCGCTGTTTCCTGAAAACTTAAATCCAGCGTGGTTTGAACCGTGTAACCGTCCCTGTAGTAGTCCATGGTTTGATACATCATGCCGTCTAATTCCCGCCGGACGTACTCGCTAAACCACGGCGCCTTGTCATCGCGGTGGTAGTATGCTGAAAGAGACGCCCTGGTATAATCGTATTTAGACCAATATTCTTCAAAAGAAGCGTCGGCGGCCTCCCGCGTCGTGTAACCAAGCCTTATCATGGCGTCCAAAACCGCCGTTTGCCTGTCCATCGCTATATTGGGATTTTCAAGCGGGTTGTACTTTGAAGGGCTGGAAAGTTGCACCACCAAAACCGCAGCCTCGGCCAGGGTGATTTCCCTCGCGCTGTGATTAAAAAAATATTTACTCGCGGCCTCCACGCCGTAAACGCCCGGCCCCATATACATATAATTTAAATATATTTCTAAAATTTCATTTTTTGAATAACGCCTCTCCATCTGTATCGCCCACCAAAGTTCGCGCAACTTGCGGGAATATGAATACTCCCGCCTGTCCGTGTAAAGCGTCCCCGCCACCTGCTGTGTAATCGTGGAGCCGCCGCCAAGCTTTTTGCCAGTAATCTGTCCGTAAAAAGCGCGGGCTATGCCCCTTATGCTAAATCCGTTGTGGTCGTAGAAATTCGGGTCTTCACGGGCTAAAACAGCGTAAATAAGATGTTTTGGAAGATCGGACAGGCTTACAAGCTCTCTCTTTTCCTCCGCGGAAAACTCCGTAATAACCGAGCCGTGAGCGTCAAGTATTTTTGTGGGAAGAGCCGGAGAAAAAACCTCAAAATTTTCTTGGTTTATTGTGTTTTCAGTAGCCGCTAAAGCAAAACCGAGCCCCGCGCCCATGAGCGTTACGAAAAAAAGCGTAAAGCCGAAAATAACGTTAAACAAGACGCGAGAAGAACCCTTTTCGCTATTTCGCCCGGTTTCCACACCGCGCATTTTTTCCATAATTATTTAAGAGTACCTGTAAAAATAAAACCTCGTCAATAGAGGCTTTCTTAAAATCAGCCGTTCCATTGAGGCCGCGTATGGTGCGGCGGTTTTTACGCCCAGGGAGTTAAAACCCAGCCCGCCGCTGGGGCGCGGTATGGAAGGCCGCCGCCTGCGTTCCGCCAGGCTGTCGGCATGAGGGCCAAGACCAGCGGGCTTGCCGGCCCAGGGCGGCTGGGCGGCCCAGGCGGGGCGAGAATGTGATCGGGCCGCAACGGGTGGGGCCGCGACGGCTTAGGCCTGTTAGGGTCCGGCTGTTTTGCGCCCTGGCAGTAAAAACCCAGGCAGCCGCTACGTAGCGGT